>JAEEOY010000275.1 GCA_016284515.1 Kiritimatiellia bacterium
CTCAACAGCGGCAAAGTGTCCGTCTCGGTGCTCAAGGATTCCGCGTCCTATCCGGGCGATCCCTCCAACGAGGAGCTCTGGCAGCCACTCTCGTGCCTCCAGGGCGACAAGAAGCCGGCGCGCGTCGCGGCGGAGCGCGGATGCTCGTTCTGGTACGGGGCGAAGGAACTGACGACGCGGGCGATCAGGATCACGGCCAAGGTAGCGGATACCGATGCGGTCGACGACGCGGGAAACCGCCGTGGCTCCCTGTCCTCCATCTATGTGCTCAAGGACCAGCTCTTCAACATCTCGCCGTATGCGGTGCCGGATGCTACTGACAACGGACGCGACGCGAAGAACCTCGTCGACGGCGATATGGAGTCGTGGAACCGCTGGGGCACGAAGACGGGAAGCGAGGCTAGCTGCATCCTCTCGTGGCCGATACCGGTGACGACCAGGTTCGTCGGACTCGGCCAGCCGTTCTTCACCAAGGCGCAGATTCTTGCGTGCACGGCAAAGGAGGGGGTGCATCCGCGCGACGCGAAGGAGATGGACTGGAAGGTCGTCGCAGTAGTGGACGGAATGCGCTCCGGGTATCCCATGGCGTCGCGCGTCGCGTGGATCGACCTCGGCAAGAGCGTCACGACGCGCGGAATCAAGGTGCGCCCGATCGCCGGTCCCGCCGTGGGAGACGCCTTTGACCGCAAGGAACACGGACATGTCGAGCACTACATCCAGATGGGCAAGCTGTCGGGGCTTTCCGAGCTTGTCGTGCTTGCCGACCTCGCGACTTGCAAGGCGGTCCGCAAGGAAAGCGTTGTGGACGAGACGAAGATCGGAGTTCCGGTGGACTTCGAGATGCCGTTCGACGGACTCGCCACGCTCGTCGTCGAAGACGAGTGGGGCAACCGCGTGAGGAACCTCGTCTCGGCAGGCACTTTCAAGAAGGGACCGAACCGCGTGTGGTGGGACTGCTCCGACGACCTGACGCGCGACATAGACGCGGCGAACCATGGCCTCTACCACATACCCGAACGCCCCGTCGCTCCAGGCAAGTACGTCGTCAAGGGGCTTGCGCACCGTCCCCTCTCCGGCACCTACGAAATGAGCGCGTACTGCCCGGGCAATCCGCCCTGGTGCACGCCCGACCACACGGGCGCCTGGCTCGCCAACCACGAGCCGCCGCGCGCGGCGTGCCTGCTGCCCGCCGGACGCATCGGAGACAAGGAGCTCGTCGCGCTCGGCGCGAACATCACCGAGGGGCCCGACGGACTCATCACCGTCGGTCTTGACGGGGTGAAGACGGGTGGACGCCGCTGGATCGGCGGAACGTGGACCGCCGCGGGATTCCTCGCCTGCGACCTCGGCGAGAAGCGCGTCGCTAAGCACGACTACTATGTCGGCGGACTCGGCAAGAACGGCGACATCTACGAGCTCCGCGTCACGGCGATCGTCGGCGGCGGAGAGGACAGGATCGCCGCGATTCCGCTCGGACCCGACCAGGGACGTGCGCACGGCGGAATCGCGGTTCGCGACGGACTCGTCGTCGCGTCTCTCTCGTGCCGCAACGAGCTCTGGTGGAAGAACCTGCACACGGGCGAAGACGGACGCATGAAGATCGACTCGCCGCGCGGCATCGCGTTTGCGGCGGACGGGAAGCTCTATGCGATAAGCGGACGTCGCCTCGTGCGCGTGAATCTTGCTGAACAGACTTCCGAGACGGTTACGGCCGGTCTCGTCGAGCCTGCATCCATCACCATCGCGGGAGCGAAGGCGATCTTCGTTTCGGAGCAGGGCGATTCAAACCAGATCAAGGTCATCAACGCAGAGAACGGAAGCATCGTGAAGGCCCTCGGCGTGGCGGGTCCGTGCCGTTCCGGAATCTACGACCCTAACCACATGAACCATCCGGCGGAGATGGCCTGCGACTCGAAGGGCAGGCTCTGGGTGGCGGAACACGACTATCTGCCGAAGCGCATTTCGGTCTGGAACGTTCGGAGCGGCAAGCTCGAGCGCGCGTTCTACGGTCCGCCGAAGTACGGCGCCGGTGGCCGTCCCGATCCGAAGGACCCTACGCGCTTCTACTACACCGAGGCGGGCGGTACGCTCGAGTTCAAGCTCGACTACGCAACGGGCTCCACCGAGGTGACGCGCGTGCTGTTCCGTCCGGACACCGACCAGGCTGCGCTAGAGGCGTGCGGCTTCCCGCTTGGCGGCGAGTTCGCGTGCATGCCCGGAGAGGTCATATACGGTTCCAAGGGCGAGCGCCTGTACTCGAATTCCTACAATACCGATCCGGTCTCCGGCACGAGCTGCACCATCCTCTGCCGCGAGGAGAACAACCGCTTCGTGCCGGCGGCATACGCGTACTACGAGCACGACAGGAAGCGCTTCCACCTCTGGAGCGACGCGAACTCCAACGGAAAGCGCGACGATGGCGAGACGTACGACGCCGACGCGATAACGACCGGGTATGTCTTCCAGCAGGACCTCTCGCTCACAATCTGCTTCTACCTCGAGAAGGAGAAGGAGCACGAGAAGGGCGACCATGCGCGCGCGCTCAGGCTAAAGCCCGTCGGGTTTGGTCCTAAGGGAAACCCGATCTACGACTTCGGCAAGGCGATTACCGTCTTCAAGGGCGCGACGTGGGGTCCGTCGACGGGCGGAAACCAGATGCTCGTCGACCGCTCCGGCAACGCGTTCACCTCGAACGGCGTGAGACCCGGTCCGACGTACTCCATCGCCGGGCGCACCGCGGCAGGAGGGACGTGGTCAGTCCCGAACATGTGGCCCGGCCTCCACGCGGGGCATTCCGCCCCTCGCGACGCAGTGAAGGGAAGGCTCGTGGCGGTGACGCGTCTGCTCGGCGACTTCGTGTATCCGAAGGGGACAAAGGAGTCCGTCGTCGCGATCAACGGAAACCACGGCGACATATACTTCCTCACGTCTGACGGATACTTCATCGACAACTTCTTCGAGGACATCGCCGTTGGGCGCCGCTGGAACTTCCCGACCGCGAAGCGCGGCATGGAGCTTGCCGGCGTAGCTCCGGGCGATGAGCATTTCTGGCCGACGTTCACCCAGTATGCGGACGGATCGCTCCACATCGTCGCGAACGACGACTCGTGCACGCTTGTGAACCTCCGCGGACTCGAGACGCTCACCAGGTTCTCGGCGGGGACCGTCAACGTCACGCCGAAGACGCTCGCCGAAGTGGCGAGGGCGCGCGAAAGGATCGAAGCCGCGCGCAGGGCGAAGGCCGGCACGGGGAGGCTTCCGCTTCGCCTCCTGACCTCCGCGCCGACGCTTGACGGAGACATCGGCGAGTGGCCGGAGGACACCTTTGCCGTAATCGACTCGCGTGGGACGGCGGCCTACTTCGACTCGAGCTCCAAGCCGTACGACATCCGCGGCGCACTTGCCGCGACGAAGACCCACCTGTATGCCGCGTGGAAGGCGCAGGGCGCGGGGAATCTCGCCGAGAACGCAGGCGGGACGGACGAGCTTCTCTTCAAGACCGGCGGCGGACTCGACATAATGCTCGACGTCCACGGCGGAATACGCCTGCTCACATCGCAGGTGAAGGGGAAGACCAAGTCAATGCTCTACGAGCGGACCGTCCCCGGCACGCCGGAGGAGAAGAAGGTCGCGTTTACGAGTCCGGTGGGGAACGTCAAGTTCGACCGCGTCACCGACGTGTCGGACAAGGTGAAGCTCGTCCGCGGCGCGAACGGCGACTACGAGCTCGAGGTTCCGCTTTCCGTGATTGGCTTCGCGCCTGCCGCGGGAACGACGGTGAAGGGCGACATCGGAGTGCTGCGCGGAAGCGGCGGCGAGACGATTGCGCGCCTATACTGGTCCAACAAGGCGACGGGAATCGTCTCCGACGTGCCGAGCGAGGCGGAACTCAAGCCCCAGAACTGGGGAATACTCGAAATCAAGCAATGATTTAATCAAAAGGGGAAAACAAAATGAAAACAACATGCAAACTGCGTACGCTCCTCGCGGGCTGCGCGATCTTCGCGACATCATTCGCCGGCGCGGCCGTCGTATACGATGCAGGGCAATGGGATCCTAATTCGCTCTCGCTGCTTTCTCAGGGCGACAACGCGCTCTATGGAAGTTCCGTTGGATACACGGCAGGCGAGTTTGAGAACGGCAAGAACGGAGCGATCCTCAACGGCAATACATATTATGAAGGTCAGCAGGACGCGTCGTACTTGACAGACGGCCAGGTCCCGGATATGCCTGGGTCCGATTACAATGTGCCAGGTCGTCGCCTCATCGAGAACTTCGCCGTCTACAACTTCACCATTGCAGATTCGACGGACATCAAGAGCTTCAAGTTCTACACGCAGTGGGACAACGGCGGGTTCCGCAATGACGTTTCGGTGGACAAGATCGAGACGTCCCCCGACGGCGAACATTGGATAGTCGTCCCTGGGTCGAAGTTCGACTACAGCCAGACGCAGGACCGCAACACCGTCGGCGAATACGTCGGCAACTCCGCGAAGCGCCGCTACGTCAAGATGTACGACGATGGCGGCGCGGCGCTTGCGGTCGACGCGAAGTATGTGCGAATAACATTCGGAATACAGAACGTCGGCTATGGCGCCTACTGGGAAATCGAGGCCGAGAAGGGTGGAACCGTCATCGAAGGCGTTTCCGCTGAAGCCGTCCCCGCCGTTGGCTCGGCGACGGTTTCCGGAATGATAACGTCGAGGGCTCAAGGAACGGCGGCGATCAGGTTCGGACGCAATCCGGCAAATTTGCACAGGACTGTTGACCTCGAGCTTGTTGGCACGGGCATTACGAAGACTTTTTCCCGGGACCTTTCTGACCTCATGTCTGATGCCGAGTACACCTACGCCGTCGAGTATTCCGTCGGCGGCGAGGTCGCGCTTGCTGTGACCAATACCTTCAAGACCTCATACGAGAAGGGCGTGGAGCTCCCCGGGCTCTGGCAGGCGAGGCTAGTCAACAACCTCAACACGACCGACGGGCTTTCTGCCTCCGAAATCGGCGTCGCCCGTGCGTTTGGTCCGATCATGGGCTTTGAAAAGGTCACCAGCTATGATCAGCTCATCCACAACGATGTCGACGGAAAGTACTACGCGTGGGACAACTACAAGACCTACCTCTACCAGGGCTTCATCAGTATGGAGGCGGGTGTGACGTACACGTTCTGGACATGTCAGGACGATGACGGCAGGATCGCGATAGACGGGCTCGAGGTCGAACGTTCAAGCGGCTGTGGAAGCGCCTCGGGAGACTTTACTCCGACGACAACGGGCTGGCACGCAATCGACATCCGCGTCGGAAACGGCGGAGGCCATGCAGGAAACAACGACGGCTGGCTGGGCGTCGGCTATCATATTCCCGGCGGAGACTGGCGGCAGGTCCGTGACTCCGGCGATGGATCTTTCCTCTGCTGCACGCAGGACGGGAAAATACCCGGTACTTTCAAGGTTGTTTCCACGCTGAACGACAACGGTAGCGTCACCGTCATTCTCGACGGCCAGTTTGAGTCCGCAGCCTCCGTGCGCGCATGGTGCGGCGAGACGCGCGGCGGCATAGACCCTGCATCATGGGGTTCCGTCAGCACATCGGTCGGAACATTTCCGGCTGGTGTCGACCGCAAGACCTTCACGTTCACGATTCCTCAGGGAACGAAGTATGTCCGCTTCGCCGCCTACGGCGAAGGGGACAAGCTGTTGAGCCTTGCCCAGTCCGTTCCCGTGGTGGACATCGCGGAGCCTTCTTCCGCGCCGAGCCTTGACTGCGTCTCCGTTTCTGACATCGACGAGTCCTCTGCAAAGTTCACCTTCGCGGTGATGGATGCAGGCGACAATGCGGAATGGACGGCAAAGGTATTCTACGGCTACTCGGCGTCCGACCTCGAATACGAAGAGTCCATCGCCTCTGGAAGCGGCGCCGCATTCTTCTCCGGCGGTCTCTCTGGGCTCCTTCCTGGCACGAAGTATTTCGCCAAGCTCGTCGTAGACAACGGGGCTGCCGCAACAGAGACGAAGGTGATGACATTCACGACCGAGACCTTCTCCGAGCCCGAGGCAGGCGCGCGCGCGATCTCGCTCGGAACGGCATCTGTTTCGGCCGCTGGCGTCTCCGGAGCGCTCGAACTGGCCGTCGCCGGAGCGGCCTCCGACATATACATGGTCTATGGCCCTGCGTTCGGAGGCGACGACGTCTCCGGCTGGGCGTCCAGCGTGAAGCTCGGCAGCGCTCCCGCCGCGGCGACCTCGTTCGATCTGTCGGCGGCGCTCCCGGCCGACTCGATCGGCGATACGGTCAAGTACGTGTGCTTCTGCGCAGTCACCGGCGAAGGAACCAGCTGGACGGCTCCGATAGCGCTTGGCAACGGAGACCTCCCCGTGTTCGCCGGCGTTACGGAAATCGGATCGCTCTCGCTCGGGGACACGATATCGGTCAGCTCGTCCCTCGCATACGCGGACGGCTCCTGTTCCGTTTCCGTCGAGGTCAGCCGCACGGGCGACTTCACCGATGCGGTCTCCTATCCCTGCGGGACGATTGCCGCTGGCGGAAAGGTCGAGAAGACCCTTCACGCCACAGACAAAACGTCGCCCGAGTACATCGTTCCGGGCGAGACGGTGTACATCCGCCTGCGCGCGGAGGACGCTGACGGCGATGTAGGCTATTCCGGCGTCGAGGAGGTGCGTCCCTACGGCGCGCCCGTCATCGGGGCCATCACGCACTCCTGGAGCCTCTGGGACCTCTCGGTTGCATGTTCTCTCGCCGAGTACGGGGCGAACAGCGGCGACGGATGTACAGCCGAGCTCTGGATCGCGAAGAAGGGCGGCACGCTTGAGAAGGTAGCGGAGAAGGAGCTCGTCGAAGGCGATGATTTCACGTTTGCGTACGAAGTCCCGGAGTTCGGCGAGTACGTCTATCTGGTCCACGTCAAGAGCGAGTGCTCCACCGAGGCATTCGACACCGTGTCCGAGCAGTATGCAGTGAACGTCGTGGACAACAGCAGGTACTACTGGAAGGCCGACGTCGCAGAAGGCAACTGGGGCGATCCAGACAATTGGGAGTGCGACAAGACAAGCTCCTCCGGGAAGAAGACGTTCCCCAATTCACCGTACTGCGAGGCGAGGTTCGACAATCGCGGCACTGGGCCTACGACGGTTGTCCTCGATGGAAAGTACGAAATCTACCAGCTCAAGCTCGCGGGCGTAGAGAACGTCAAACTGACGCTTGCCGGCAAGGGGGTGCCCGGCACGGACCATGAACTCCATGTCACGGACGGAGACTACGGGCTTCGCTTCCCGGTTGGAGCGGACTTCACCATGTCGAATGCATATGTCAGGAGCGACGGCAAGCTGCTGCCCAACAAGAATTCCAAGACTCGCATCCTCTATGGCTCGACGCTGGACCTCAACACTGAATTCTGGTGGCGCGAGGCGGATGCGTCCTATGACGCCGACCTCGAGATACGCGGCAGGTCGACGCTCTACCTGCGCAACTACTCGCTGCGCTGCCAGGGTGGAAACGGCACCGTGGTCCTCGACGACTCCACGATCTACTGCGGTGACGGCACCAATCCCCACGGCGTGCAGATCGAGTACGTTAAGCAGGGCACCGACGGCATCCAGTTCATTGTCATGGGCGAGCAGCCCCAGTTCCTCGTGAACTATGTTCGTCTCGACCACACCAACTGCGGAGGCTTCACGTTCATCATCCCGGAAGGCGGCTTCAAGGCGCCTGTCTTCTCGCAGTATCCGCGTACACAGGGATCGGCGTTCAATCCGTACATGGAGGACAACGCCTGCATCCCGTTTGCGGTAAGCCAGGATTCCCCGGGCCTGAAGGCCAAGATGAAATGCAAGCTCATCGACTGGCCTGGAAAGGTCTCGGCCAACATGCTCGACCTGTCGCTTCCGGAGAAGTACGAGACGCGCGCATCGTTCCGCTGGACCTACGGCGACAACGATGCTGCGACGGGCGAGGTCCCGACCGGACTCTGGCTCGACTGCAAGGGCGGCGGCACGGTAGTCAAGATCCGCTGACGCATCAGACACCTCGCGAGGTACATGCCGTGTACCTCCCGAGGTACCACATGCCCACCTCGCGAGGTACCATATGCCCACCTCGCGAGGTGCCTTTGTTATTCCAGGCGGTTGAATTCACGAATTTTCAAAAATCTCACTTTACCCCCTTGCGCGCCGATTCAGGATATGATATACTATCTTTCGTTTTCCACGGATGGGGAAGTAGCTCAGTTGGTAGAGCATCACGTTCGCAACGTGGGGGTCGAGAGTTCGAATCTCTTCTTCTCCACCATCCCTTTTGAAGTTAAGCCTCCGAAAGGAAAGTTGTCCCGCAATGCTGATGTTTCGTAACAAATTTCACCTTTGTGAGCTTTTCGGGATTCCGATCTATGTCGACATCTCGTTTGCGTTTCTTCTTCTGATCTTCGTCACTTCCGCTGGGTCTTTCCAGGAGGGCATGACGCAGGCCATCATTCTTGCTTTGTCCGTGATTGCGCATGAATTCGGCCACTCCTTGACCGCGAGGGCGTTTGGATATCAGACGCGGGACATCACGATTTCGCTCCTTGGCGGCTGTGCCTCGCTCATTGCGCTGCCGCGCAAGGCATGGCAGGAGCTGTTGACCGCGGTTGCGGGTCCGCTCGTCTCCTTTGTTCTTTCGGGGATTGGGTTTGCGGCGTGCATGTTTCTTCCGATAGAGAACAAGTGGCTGTTCTTCTCACTGCTGTATCTTGCGTGGCTGAACCTTATGCTTGGCGGTTTCAATCTGCTGCCCGGCTTTCCGCTCGACGGCGGGAGGATATTCCGCAGTGTTCTCAGGGCGTTCATGTCACGCCCGAAGGCTACGCTCGTCGCCATGTGGGTCGGACGCGTCTTTGCGATTCTGCTGGGGCTTTCCGGGCTGCAGGCGATGTTCTCCGGCGGCGGATGGGGCTTCGTGCGCATCCTTATCGCCTACATGATCTGGACCGAGGGGTATCGCGAGTATCAGCTGGCGCTTATGGAGTCTAGCTGGGACTACAGCGACTACCGCGCGCGCGTTTCGCCTCCTCCGTACGGTGGCGACGGTGATGACGTCGACGTCACGCGGGACTGATCGCGCCTCGTTACCACCAAGGAGATGCGGCGTCTCGCCGCGTCGGCGCGACATCACCCGAATGGGTTATACCACTGCGAAGAAAAATTTGGTACAATATTCAGCAGATAGGGGATAGAAGGCAGAAGAAAAGCGCCTGAAACCCCTGTGTCAGAAGGACAAGCCCGCGCGGCCAAGCAGCCAACGGCGTGCCGATCGAAGCGAGGCGAGGTTCTTCAACTAGTCAGCTCCCCTCCGGCTGACCGGCGTTTTTTAAGCCGGCCGGCCGGTTTTATTTTCTGGTCCGTCGCGGAGCGACGGACCCCCTTTAGGCGAGAGTTGTGGACGAGAAAGTGGCCCATTAGGGGAGCCGTCGCTCCGCGACGGCTTGTGCACTGGACCATATGATTGAATAGTGCTATTTATTGATTAGTCTTTGTTATATCCTATCAGGGGTGCGAGGTGGTAGAATATTCGCGTAACTTATATGCGGAAGACCGCTTGATTTCAACACAAAGGAAAGAAACAATGGAAACGAAGATACTGCAGTTCGGGGAGGGCAACTTCCTCAGGTGCTTCATCGACTGGATGGTCCAGAAGATGAACGACAAGGCCGGCTTCGACGGCAAGGTCCAGATAATCCAGCCCATCGGCGACGAGCTTTCCGTTCCGTCGAAGATACTGAACGACCGCGGCGGAAAGTACCACACGTGCCTCAGGGGCATCATCGGCGGGAAGACGGTCGAGGAGATCGAGGAGATCTCGTCCGTTGCCGGAGTCGACGTCGCCGCGAACGTCGAGAAGTACGCGGCGATTCCGTCGCTGCGCTTCGTCGTCTCCAACACGACGGAGGCGGGAATCCAGTACGTGAAGGGGCAGGATACCTTCCCCGCCAAGGTTCTCAGGCTTCTCAAGGCGCGCTTTGCGGCGAAGCTGCCGGGACTCGTCTTCATTCCGTGCGAGCTCATCGAGCACAACGGCGACAACCTCAAGGCGTGCGTCCTCAAGCATCTTGCGGACGAGCCGGATCCCGCCCTCGCCGAGTACATCATGAACGAGTGCGTGTTCTGCTCGACGCTCGTCGACCGCATCGTCGCCGGAAGGCCCGATCCGGAGTCCGCCGCGCGCTACGCCGAGCAGCTCGGAGAGAAGGACGAGGTGCTCGTCTGCGGCGAGCCGTTCCACTTCTTCGTCGTCGAGACGCCCGCGGGCTTCGACCTCGAGAAGGAGCTTCCGCTCAAGGCCGCCGGCGTCAACGTCGTCTACACGCCCGACATGCAGCCCTACCGGACGCGCAAGGTGCGCTTCCTCAACGCGACGCACACGACGATGGTGTACCGCGGACTCGAAAAGGGCTTCACGGAGGTCGCGCAGTGCATCGCCGACCCCGAGTTCAACAAGTTCGTCCGCCAGGTGATCTTTGAGGAGATATTCCCGACGGTGGACCTTCCGGACGCCGAGAAGAAGGAGTACGCCGAGAGCGTCCTCGAGCGCTTTGCGAATCCGTTCGCCCACCACCAGCTCAAGTCGATCGCGCTCAACACGATCGCGAAGTGGAAGACCCGCTGCCTGCCGGTCGTATGCGACTACTACAGGCTCTACGGCAAGCTCCCGGCCGCGATGATCGAGGGCTACGAGGCGATCGCACGCCACTACGACGCGGCGAAGTAAGCGCCGCGCGGCGCATCCGCCGCGCCGCGGAAAGCGTGCGATTTCGTTCTCGCGATGGAATCGCGCGCTTAGTTATGCTATAATTTCAACCAGCGACGGCGAGAGCCGTCTGATACAGAAGCAAACACATGAAGCTCAACCTTGATTCAATCATCCGCGAGAAGGACGCCTGGACGGCGGCCGGAGTCGCGCTTCCGAAGTTCGACATCGCCGCCATGCGCGCCGAGACCGCGAAGGCCCCGGAGTGGGTCCACTTCGGCGCGGGCAACATATTCCGCGGCTTCATCGGCTCGCTCAGCCAGCGCCTCCTGAACGCGGGGCTCGCGAAGACCGGCATAATCGCGTGCGACACGTTCGACTACGAGGTCATAGAGAAGATCTACGACGCGCACGACAACCTCACGCTCAACGTGCTCCTGAACCCCGACGGGACGACGACGCGCGAGGTGCTCGCGGGCGTCGCGGAGGGAGTCAAGGCGAACTTCGCGGACGAGAAGTCCGCCGCGCACCTGAAGGAGATCTTCCGCGCGCCGTCGCTCAGGATGCTGTCGTTCACGATCACCGAGAAGGGCTACCAGCTGCGCCGCACGGACGGCTCGCTCATGCCCATCGTGGAGGCGGACATGAAGGAGGGCCCCTCGAAGGCGCGCCACGCGATGTCGATCGTCGCCGCGCTCCTCCTCGAGCGCTTCGGCGCGGGGGCGCTGCCGATGGCCGTCGTCTCGATGGACAACTGCTCGCACAACGGCGAGAAGCTGATGGCCGCCGTCCTCGAGGTTGCGTCCGCGTGGGTCGCCAACGGCTTTGCGCCCGCCGCGTTCCTCGACTACCTGAAGGACGAGTCGAAGATCGCCTTCCCGTGGTCGATGATCGACAAGATCACGCCGCGTCCGCATCCGATGGTCGAGAAGTCGCTCGCCGACGCGGGGATCGAGGGCATGGCCCCGATCGTCACCGAGAAGAAGACGTTCATCGCCGCGTTCGTCAACGCGGAGAAGCCGCAGTACCTCGTCGTGGAGGACAAGTTCCCGAACGGACGTCCCCCGCTGGAGAAGGCCGGCGTATACTTCTGCGACCGCGACACGGTTAACATGTGCGAGAAGATGAAGGTGACGACGTGCCTGAATCCGCTCCACACCGCGATGTCGATGTACGGATGCCTCCTCGGCTACACGCTCATCTGCGAGGAGATGAAGGACGCGGACATCGTGAAGCTCGTGAAGCGCCTCGGCTACGTCGAGGGGCTCCCGGTCGTGGTCGATCCGAAGATTCTCTCCCCCAAGGCGTTCATCGACGAGGTCGTAAACGAGCGCCTGCCCAATCCGTTCATGCCGGACGACCCGCGCCGCATCGCGACCGACACGTCGCAGAAGGTCGGCATCCGCTTCGGCGAGACGATCAAGAGCTACATCCGCGAGGGACGCGACCTCGGCTCGCTCACGGCGATTCCGCTCGCGATCGCTGGGTGGCTGCGCTACCTCAACGGAACCTTCGACGACGGCAAGCCGATGGAGGTCTCGCCCGATCCGCTGAAGGACGAGCTTATGGCGAAGGTGAAGGACGGGAAGATCCGCGAGATACTCGCGAACGAGACGATCTTCGGACTCGACCTCACTAAGACTCCGCTTGCGGAGAAGATAGAGGGCTACTACGCGCGCCTTCTCGCCGGCCCCGGCTCGGCGCGGAAACTTCTGGAGGAAGAGCTGGCGTGAGGCATGTCGCGACACTCGTCCTTGCGGCGTTCGCCGCCTTTGCATGCGCGACGGCGCACGGCGAGGACGAGTTCGCTCCCACCCAGTCGGTGGAGGGTGTCGTCATCAGCGACGACTTCACACACCGCATCGTCTATGTGCAGCGTCCGGACGGCGAGATACAGCGCCTCACCTACAGGAAGGGCGTGAAGGGTCCGAACGTCGGCGCGTACGTCCGCGCATCAGGCGAGCCGCGCGGAGACCAGCCGATCAAGATAATCGACTTCGCCGTGTTCGAGGAACTGACGCCTGCGCCTTTCTGGGACGACGACAGCAGGCTTGTCGCCTTCATCTGCACGCTGGCCGCGCTCGTCCTGTTCATCGCCTATGCGGTCATACTCCGCATAATCCTCAGGCGCCGCACGGCGGCGCTCGTGCGGGAGACGTCCGCGAGGATGCGCGAGGCCGTCGAGGCGGACGCCGTGGCGCGCGAGCGCATGAGGCTCTCCTACGACCTCCACGACGACATGCAGCAGCTTCTCGCCGGCACGATGTGCCGCCTCAAGGCCGGGATCAACTACATGGGCCGCCACGACGAGGCGAAGGCTCTCGCGCAGTTCGCCTTCGCGCGCCAGGCCGTCACGCAGACGCAGTCTTCGCTCAGACACATCCTCTGGGGGCTCCACAACGAGCACGAGGCGTCCGGCTCGCTCATGGGCCTCTTCACCTATGCCGCGAAGCGCTTCCCGCAGTGGAAGGACGTGGTGACGTTCGAGACCGAGGGCGAGGAGGACGGAGATTCCCGCTGGTGCAGCGGAGCTCTCCTGATGATACTCGAGGAGGCCGTGGGCAACGCGATACGCCACGGCGAGGCGAAGCACGTGCGCGTGAAGGTCGCGTTCGGGAAGGACGACGTGAGGCTCGAGATTGAGGACGATGGATGCGGCTTCGACGCCGAGCATTCGGTTCCCGACGTCGGCAGGCTCGGCCTCGCTTCCATGCGCCTGAGGGCAGAGCAGCTCGGCGGCAGTCTAGACCTTACTTCTGAAATCGGGAAAGGCACCCGCCTCGTGGTGAAGGTGCCGAAGGTGGGCACATGAATAAAGACATGATAACGTTCATACTTGTCGACGACCATCCGGTCGTCAGGGACGGCATGGAGGCCATGCTGCTTTCTGAGGAGGATTTCGAAAGCTACGGAACCGCCGCGGACGCCGACGAGGCGCTGACGCTCGTCAGAGCGAAGCCGCCGGACGTCGTGCTTACGGACGTGCGCATGCCGAAGGGCGACGGCTTCCAGCTGCTGACCGCGCTTCACGCCGAGTTTCCGGGGGTCAAGGTCATCATGCTCGCAGGCTCCCCGCTTTCCGCTGAGCGCGACGAGGCGAAGGAGGCGGGCGCGAGGGGCTATGTATCGAAGAGCGTCCAGCTTGAGAAGCTCGTCGACATGGTGCGGCTCGTCATTTCGGATCCGGAGGCGTTCGTCGAAGACGTTTCGGACGAGGCGCCGACGATCCTCTCCGCGCGCGAGATACAGGTCCTCAAGGCCTTCGCCGCCGGAAAGACGCGCGAGGAGGTCGCAGCGGAGCTTGGCGTCGGAACGGAGACCGTGAAGACGCACACGCGCCTCATCATGAAGAAGCTCGACGTCCCCAATACGCTTTCCGCCGTCACCACCGCGCTCCGCCTCGGGCTCATAAGGTAAGGCATCCCCCCCTGTCGGTGGGGGTGGGACTTAGGAGGAATTTGTGGTAATATGTTCCCGTAACTTCGGAGACATATAGCCATGCAATATCCATCATTCATCTCGCTTGCTTCCTCAGTGCTTGCCGCAGCCCTTGCCGGGGCGGCGACGGCGGATAGTTTCGACAGGACCGTTGTCGGGCAGCTTGACGCGAACGCCGTCTCGGGCGCGGCGATCGCGCGCGGGAAGGACGCCGTAGGCGTGCGGCTCGTTCCGCTTCTTCCAGAATGGGGACGCCAGGACCGCCGCATGCTCGAGCGCCATCTCTTCCGCAAGGGACCGTACGCCTCGGACGGATCCTACGGCCGCACCGAGTTCATTGTTCCGACCGATCCGAAGGCGATCCGCGACATGCTCGCGTGGGAGGCCTACGGCGAGAACGCGACGTTCGTCCCGGACTATCCCGAGGGACAGGCCGCGAAGGTCGCTGTAGAATGGGCGTCTCGAGACGGCGTCCTGCACGTGCGCTACTCCACGGACCGCGACATCGACGCGCTCGTGTTCGTCTACGGCGCGCTCGGCTCGCTCGACGCGGCACCCGTATTCAAGGACGGCGCGGTCTTCGCGAAGAAGGGCGCGCTCGAGGTCGCCGTCACGCTTCCGCAGGGAGCCGGCGCTTTTCTGTCCGGTCCGCACGATGACGCGGTTGAAAATGCCGCCCGCGGACTTTCCTCCGCAGGAAACGGCAGCGTCGGCGCGGCGAGGGTCGCCCTGAAGGCGGGAAAGCCCATCGACGTCGCGCTTACGCAGACGCCCGGAGACGTCGGCAAGGCGCGCGTAGACGAGCTTTTCGCCGCGGCGCGCAAGGCGGCGGAGGCTGAGATGATGACGAGCTCCGGCGCGGCTGAAGGGTGCGCGGACGCAGTGTCGCGCACGGTCGGGTTCTTCTCGGCGTACAACCACGAGAACGGACGCCGCTACGTTGCGGTGAACCGCGACTGGTGCGGCGACGGCTCGAAGCCGCCGAACTTCATGTGGGACGACTTCTTCGACGCGTACCTCACGGCGTGCGTGAACCCCGAGCTCGCCAAGGAGTCGCTCCAGAACACGCTCGACATCATCCGCTCGCGCGGACTTGCAGGCGCGCCGCCGCAGCGCAACCTCATCATCCCCGTTCTCTACTCCAAGCTCGTCAGGCTCTGCGGAGACGACGCGTACGCGGCGGAGACGTATCCGGTGATGATGGAATTCGTCCGCTTCTGGTTCGCCGACCGCGGCGACGGGCAGGCCCATCGCGACGGAAACGGCGACGGGCTCATCGAGAGCGGGACGTTCATGAAGGCCGGCGAGCGCGATTATTCCGCGCACGTCGTCTCGAGCGCTCTCGACGAGACGGGCTACGACGACAGTCCGATGTACTGCGCGGGCTTCGCGCAGAACCGCGTGGCGATGCTCGCGGACGGCGTGAAGTTCGACTTCGCGAAGGGGACGCTCAACCTCGACCTCGTCGGACAGAACTCGCTCTATGTCGCGGCATGCCGCTCGATGGCGCTGGTCTCCGACAGGCTCGGAAAGGACGACGACGCGAAGTGGCTGCGCGGCGAGGCTGATCGCGTCGCCGGGCGCATCAGGGACCACCTCTACGACCCCGAGCAGGGCTTCTACAACAACAGGTTCTGGGACGGCGCGTTCTCGAAGGTCCGCACGCCGACGATCTTCTATCCGCTTATGACTGGAATCGCGGACGCGAAGACGGCCGAGAGGCTGCGCGGTGTTCTGACCGATCCGAAGGAGTTCTGGGGCGGGAACCTCATCCCGACCGTGAGCTGGTCCGATCCGTCGTTCTCCGACTTCGCCAAGCAGAGCGACTCCTACTGGCAGGGCAACTACTGGCGCGGCAACGTGTGGGGTCCGATGAACTACATCGTCTACCTCTCGCTTGTCGGCACGGAGTGGTCCGACGTCCGCAGCGAGTATGCGCGTCGCAACCGCGAGCAGTTCATGGCGGAGTGGACTCCGTGGCACCGCAGCTGCGAGAACTATCCGCCGAAGGGCGTGACGACGCGCTCGCACCGCTTCGCCGGGAACGGCGGACGCGACGACCACTACGCTTGGGGCGCGATGCTCGTGCAGATTCCGCTCGAGGAGCTCTTCTCCGTCGAGGAGTTCGACGACTCGCTCCGTTTTGGCGCCGTCTCGCCTGCGGACTTCGGATCGTGGAAGGGCTTTTGGTACCACGGCCGTCGCTGCTCGGTCGAATGCGACGCGTCGGGCGTGAGGCTCGACGTCCCCGGCGAGTTCTCGCTCAGGACGACGAAGCCAATGGAGTTCCGCCGCTTCCGCCGCGTGCGCGGCGCATTTGCCGCGGAGGTCTTTGCGCCGCAGGGCGGCACCGTCGAGATCGTCGCGGACGGAGAGAGGCGCGTCTATTCAGCTGCAGAATTGAGCGCCAAGTCAGAATGAAATCCCCCCCTGTTGGTGGGGGTTCGCGTCTTGGGGAATTTATGGTATTATTGTGCCATGAAAGGAACGCAGAAGATGAAGAAACAGTTGTTGTCGTCCATTCTGGCGTTTGCGGCGGGTGCCGCGCTCGCGGGAGTGCCGGTCGGGTTCGAGCTGCCGAAGGGCGGACTCTACCAGGTCTCGGTCGCCGTTGTCGAGAAGGCGCATCCCGAGCGGATCGTCTCGACCTTTGTGGCGGGTGAGGTGTTTGACACCACAGTCTCGAACAGGTTCGTCGTCTCGTGGGACGGCCTCGACGAGAACTTCATGCCGTGTCCTCCCGGCGAATACGCGGTGAAGGGCATCTACGCGCCGGCGCACGTCTGGCCAGTGGACGGCGAGGCGCATGCGATAACCGCGCGGTGGGTCGGCGGACCTGGCGCGTTCCTTCCGAAGATCGACGAACCCGAGGTGGAGAAGAAGCATCTTCCGTTCTTCGGCGATCCCGTGAACTCCCCGCTCCTCGACGTCGACACGACGCCGGACGGCAAGGCGGTCCTTGGCTTCCAGTATCTCGAGAACGGCAGGTCGTGTCCGCTCCTCGACCTCGCGAAGCCCAAGGGCCAGGCGCAGTTCATCGCCGCGTTCCCTTCCGGAGGCGCGGGCGGCGGTCCATGCGCGACGACGGACGGCACTGACGTCTGGGCGTGCAGCCACGACGGCGCGCCGTGGTTCATCTACCGTCCGGACATGAAGAACTTCGGACCCGACAACGCCCCATACCGGCGCGGCGGGTATCTTCCGAAGGGACGCGTCTGGGACATGGCGTCCGCGAAGTTCGGCGAGCAGAGCTTCGTCTATGTCGTTGAGCGCGGCACGCTCGAGAAGTACCGCGCGAGCTGGGGCGGAGACTGGTGGCGCGAGTCCGAGACGGAGCGCACGGACGTCATCACCGTCATGACCGGCGCGGACGGAAAGATTCTCGCGAAGGTCCCTGTTGCGCAGAAGCCCACAGCGATAAAGGTCGCGGGCGATACGCTCTACGTCCTCTACCGTCCGGACGGCGCTCGTCTCGCGATCGGCGCGCTGAAGATCACGGACGGCGTTCCGGGCGGGCTCCGCAAGGTGTTCGACGTGCCCGCCGAAATCGAGTGCGAGGACTTCGCGCGCGACACGAAGGGCAGGTTCTTCTTTCCGGATCCCGTGAAGAACAAGCTTTTCCGTACAGACGCGAACGGCAGGGTCACTGGCACAGCGGGACGTCTCGCGAAGCAGGTTTCGGGTTCGTACGACGCCGAGTCCATGATGGCGCCGCGCCGTCTTTCTGCGTGGAAGGACGCACAAGGCGTAGACAGGATCCTCGTCGTCGAGCATGACGGCCCCAACCGCATCTCCGAGTGGAACGCCGAGACGATGGCGTACATGGGAGAGTATCCGAATTTCCAGCTCAAGGCGAACTGCGGCTACGCGGTCGATCCCGCTCATCCCGAGATGGTCTACATTCCCGGACACAACGACTGGCTCAGCCGCTTCAAGGTCGACTACGCGACCGGAGAGTGGAAGCTCGACGCGGTGTTCGAGGGAGTCCCGGACGACGCGAAGTCGGGTCTTGCGAAGATGAAGTGCTTCCGCGTGAAGGGCAGGCTCTACTTCGTCAGCGTCCTTTCCGGCGCGGTGTTCCGACTCACGGACGACGGAAAAAGCGTGGTGCGCGCAGGCAGCGCGAAGGACCTGCAGGGCGCTCCCGCCGGCGCGTTCACGTACCACGGACAGAACTTCCTTGAAGACCTCTCCTACCTCGCGATTGCAATGGGCACGAGGGAAGTCTGGCGCGCGGTCCCGTCCATCGCCGACAACGGAGACGTCACCTTCACGCGTTGGGAGAAGGTCCTCGCCGATCCCGTATTCGAGGCGATCGCCTCCGGAAAGGCCACTGCGCTCTGGGGCGGAAACGAACTCGCCGACAATTTCTCCAGCGACTGGATGCAGGCCGACGGAACGATCGGCGGAGACATGTATGTCCACGCGAGCGGCGGCCCCAACTACTCCGCCAACTTCCGTCCGCAGCACAAGATCACGCGCTATCGCCGCAACGGAAAGGGCGGATACGACCTCGTTTGGCGCGTCGGGCGCACGCAGCTTCCGGGCGGCGCGAAGGTGCGCGGGCAGATCGCGGGCGGAATGCGCATGTTCAAGCCGATCAACGGAATCCTCGCTGTCATCGACCAGTCCAGGAGCGGCGTGTTCCTCTACACCGAGGACGGCATCTACGTCGACACGCTCTTCGCGGGCGACGCAGGCGACGGCGTGTACGTCCAGCCTGGCGAGTTCTTCGTCGGCTCGGTGTTCGCGAACAAGGACAACAACAAGATCTACTACGGCTCCGGAAAGTACACGCCGTTCGTGTACGAGCTTGAGGGCTGGGACATGAAGAAGAATCCCATCAAGTCCCTTTCAATCGCGAAGAAGACGCGCACTGTCGTGCTCACCGCGTCCGCCACGGCGGATCCGCCGCGCGAGGCGCTGAGGATACGCAAGGCGCTCGGCACGGACCTCGTCGCGGAATTCTCCCCGCGCGCGAACGGATGGGACGGAGCGAACCCCGTGGAGTTCTCCGACGGAGGCGACAAGGTCGAGGTGCGGTGCCTCTACACGCCCGAGGCTCTTGCCTTCCGCTGGCACGTTCGCAAGGACACGCCCGTCGTGCCGACGGTCCTGCAGCAGCCCGAGCGTCTCTTCAACCACGACCAGGCGGCGGACACGGTGAGCGTCTACTTCCAGGGCGATCCCGACGCTCCTGCGGGCGGCGCGGCGGAGGGACGTCCGGGCGACGTGCGCTTCACGTGCGGACTCTTCGACGACGGCAAGGGCGGCGTCAAGCCGGTGCTCGTCGGGTTCTATCCCGAGTGGAAGGGCGCTGACGCGAAGCCCCAGACCTACAGAACAGTCGCCGGCGGACGCGCGAGCTACGCGCATGTCGGTATTGTGAAGGGCGCGAAGATTACCGGCGCGCTCGACGATGACAAGAAGGGCTTTGTCATCGAGGCGGCGATTCCGCGCTCAGCCGTCCCGGTGGCGCGTCCGTTCTCCGGCGGCTTCCGCACGCGTGTCAACTTCGACGCCAACCTCGGCGGACACCACCGCTTCTGGTGGTCGAACACCGACGGCAGCGCGAGCCGCGAGACGTACGACGAGCCGACGGAGTCGCGCTTCTTCCCAGGCTCGTGGAGCCTGTGCAAGTTCGCGGGGCTTGGCGACGGACTCGTCATGCGCGCATGGGCGACGATCGGTCCGTTCGGCGGACCCGGCTTCGAGCGCTTCACCTACGATCCGTCCAACAAGGAGGAGGTGCGCCGCGCGTGCGAGGCGGGGAAGTACGGACCCGACGCTGATACGCCGCGCGCCGACGCGGAATACAAGGGCGAGACCATCAACGGCTGGTGGGACAAGAAGGAGTCGCTCAAGTGGGAGAGGCAGCCCATCTCCGTCGATGGAGTGCGCATTAAGATGGGCCTCGGCTCGCAGGTGTGGTTCGCGACGACGGCGGTGTGGTCTCCCGCGGACGCGAATGTCGACCTAGACCTCTATTCGCATTTCATGGCGTACGTTACGTGGAAGCTCAACGGAGAGAAGATCGACGTCCCAGTGCAGCTCAAGGAGGATAATCCGACCTACGCTCGCACCAAAGTCACGAAGTCGGTGCAGCTGAAGAAGGGATGGAACGTCATCGAGGCGCGCGGCTTCTGCCTCGGCTGCCCTCCGTTCCACATCGGCGCGTGCGTGCGCGCGGACGAAGCTCTTCTCTGGAAGCTCAAGACTTCAACATTCGCAAAATAACAGGATAGAGGTACAATATGAAACAGACAGCACTAATTGCCGCAGCCCTGGGGGCGCTTCCGCTCTTCGCCGCGGAGAATATGGTCGGGTTCCAGACCCAGAACGAAGGCTTCTTCGCTGTGCCCGCGAAAGGCGAGGTGAAGATCGACGGCGACGCGTCCGAATGGGACCGCTCCGGCGAGATCCAGAGCTACCGCGACACGTCGGTCAAGGACACGTATTCCGTCCGCACCAGCGCGATGTGGGACGAGACCAACCTCTACATGCTCTTCGTGTGGCGCGATCCGTCACCGCTCGGCAGCAAGATAAACCCCGCGTTCGACCCGGGCCGCGGATGGGTTGCGGACGCGGAGCAGCTGCGCATCCTCGCAGGCGAAAACGCGTTCTGGACGACGACGTGGCTCTACGACGGGAAGGTTCCGGCGCTGGGCTTCGACGCGATGGACGCGAAGGATCTCTGGAACCCCAAGCGCTTCGACGAGTTCGTGCTTTACAACAACGACGGCTCGCCCGAGCTCGGCAAGGGCTTCGCGTCGGCGTACAAGGTCTCGGATGACGGACGCGGCTTCGTGCACGAGCTGCGCATCCCGTGGTCCGCGCTGCGCACCAAGGGCGAACTCGGGAAGGTGATCCGCGTCGGCATGGAGTTCCTCTGGAGCGATCCCTCCGGCAAGACTTTCCCCGAGCACCGCTGCGTCGACAACATGCAGCCCGGCAAGCTCTCGCGCGAGTTCTACTGGACCGCGAAGGACGCCTGGGGCGACCTCAAGCTCGTCGGCGAGAGCGTTAAGACTCCGCGCCGCTATGTCCCCGACGTTCCCGTCTCGAAGGGCGCGATCGCATTTTCGTTCGACGTCGAGGAGCCGGCCTCGCTTCTCACCGTCGCGATCGACGACGCCGAGGGGCGCCGAGTGAGGAACCTCGTCGGCGGAGCGGACATAGAGCTCTACACCGAGTCGGCCGAGGGCGGCAAGCGCAGAATGGTCGTCCGCTGGGACGGACTCGACGACGACGGCGAGGCGGTGAAGCCTGGAGTCTACACGGCGCGTCCGCTCGTCCTCGGCAAGCCACTCCACGGTATCTACGAGCGCTGCTTCTACAACCCGGGCACGCCGCCTTGGGGCACGGTCGACGGATCGGGCGCGTGGGGTGCGGACCACTCCTTCATGCGCGTCGTCTCGAAGTCCGGCGACGGAATGGTCGTCTGGTGCGATTTCGCGGAAGGCGGCTCGGGTACGATTGGAATCGGAGCCGACGGACTAAAGAAGTGGGGCAACGTGCGCGGATCGTCCGTAGCGTCCGCCAACGCTCGCTGGGCCTATTCCGTCCCGAACGACTGGAACACGATGGGCGAGCTTCTTCTCCGCCTCGACGCGAAGACCGGCGCGTTCGCGCCTTTCGTGCAGGACGGCAAGGAGCTCCCGATGCCGCTCTCGCTAGAGGCGCTTCTCGGCGAGGGCGCGCTGAAGCGCGCGAAGGTCGTCGGGCTTTCCGCAGACGAGAACGCGTTCGCGCTCGTGCAGGCGGACGGAACGGTCGTCGTTTGCAACGCCGAAACCGCCTCCGTCAAGTTCCGCGGCGCATTGCCCGCGAAGCCCGAGTTCACGGGCGAATTCTCCTGCGTCCTCTCCGGCGACGTGCTCTGGTACTTCCATGCCAATGTCCTCTCCGCGCTGCCTCTCAAGGAAGGCGTGAAGGTCTCCGTGCCGAAGCTCGAGGGAATCGGCGTCGCCGGCGCGCTCGCCATCGACGCGGACGGCGCGTTCTACGTGCTGGACAACGGACCCGACTCGCAGGTCAAGAAGTACACGGCCGACGGACGCCTCGCCGTCACGTTCGGCAAGAAGGGCGGGCGTCCCTCGAAGGGCCACTTCGAGAAGGACGGCATCTACGCAGGCAGTTCCGTCGCGGTCGACGCGAAGGGCTTCGTGTGGGTGACGGAGAACTCCAACCGTCCGCGCCGTATGTCGGTGTGGAATCCCGACGGATCGTTCGCGCGCGATTACGTGGGCACGACCGGATACTGCGCGTCCAACACGTTCCTCCACGACAGCGATCCGACTAGCGCCTACGCCGAGGGCAACGAGATCCGCTTCGAGGGCAAGCGCGGCTGGCGCGTCGCCGAACTCATCCAGACGCCCGACGCGTCGAAGATAGGTTCTGCGGAGGGCGATCCCGCGCCGAGGCTCGACGGCAACGGACACATGTTCTTCTCGTCCGCCTCCGGAAAGCGCCACGAGTACCTCGTCTCCGGCGGAGACTACGGCTGCGCCTTCGTCGTGTGCATGCGAGACGAGAAGTCCGGCTCGTGGAAGACCGTCGCCGCAGTCGCCGACATAGCGAACGTCCAGCAGGGCTTCGGCGGAGAGTACAATGCGCAGATCGTGAAGCCTGCGAAGGGCCAGTTTGCGGACTGCGATCCGGCGGACGTCCTCGCGTGGACCGACCTCAACGGCGACGAACTCGTCCAGCGTTCCGAGTGCACGATTTTCCCTGCGAGGGAAAAGACGCCGGTCGGCACGCGCTGCGAGTTCGGGAAGCCCGGCATCCCGTGCATGGACGGCAAGGGCTGGTACAGGCGAGCGAATCCCACCGACTTCTCGATTTACGCGTCGGCGCTCCGCAATGAGCGCGGAACGTGGCGCATCCGCCCCGCGTCGTACACGAAGGACGGCGCGCCGGTCTACACGAAGGACAGCTGGTCGCGCGTTCCCCTCGCGGACGAGTGGTCGCTCATGGAGTCGACGCCTGTTCCCGGCACGGACAAGGTAATCGCCTTCGCCTACAGGAACGTCGCCGGCAAGGAGAGTGTCTGGATTCTCGGCTTCGACGCGAAGACAGGGCGCGAGCTATGGAAGTATCCCTCCCGCTACCACAGCGTCCACGGCTCCCACGGCTCGCCGATGGCGCAGCCTGGGCTTCTCATCGGCTGCCTCAGAATTTGCGGATTCGTTCCCGGCGTGGACGGCGCACCGTCGACGTTCATGATCCGCGGCAACCTCGGCGAGGACTACTGGCTCACGGAGGACGGACTCTACGTCAGCGCGTTCCTCAAGGACGGACGCATCCCCTCGCCGCGCCTCCCCGCCACCGAGGAGCAGCTCGCGCCCATGCCCATCGAGGGCTTCACGGGCGGCAGCGAGCACTTCTGCGGCTGGGCCGGACGTCAGGACGACGGCGTCGCGCGTATGTCGTGCGGCATCGCAAGCCAGGCGGGCATGGTCGTGAGAATCGACGGACTCGAGTCCGTGCGCGAGCTCAAGACTGTCGCCATCAACGTCGATGACGCGCTGCTTGCGAAGGCGGCAGCAGAGCGCGCCGCACGCGAAGCGGCGGAGAAGGGCCCGAAGTCGCTTTCCGTCAAGCGCGTCAAGGATGCCGCGGAACTCGCCGCCGTCGCGCCGATCACGGTGTCGCGTCCGGGGCAGATCGAGGCGGCCGACGTCAGGCTCGGCTGGAACGACGAGTCGCTTCTCGTGATGTGGGATGTCACCGATCCAGACTCCACGTGGAAGAACGCAACCTCCGACGCGACGCTCCTCTTCAAGGGCGGCGACGCGGTCGACATCCAGCTGCGTCCTTCCGCCGAAGCGGGCGATGTGCGCGACGGCGACGTGCGTGTGCTCGTCGGGCCGATTTCCGGTCAGACTCGCGCGCTCGTGATGCGCGAGAAGGCCAGCGGCGCGGCGGCGGACGCGAAGCGCACCTACTCCTCGCCCGTGTCGACGCGTGTGTTCGATTCAGTTGTCCTTGACGGACGCGTCAAGACGTCCGCCTCGATGACCGGCAACGGCGTGAGGGTCGTCGCGGAGATTCCGTGGGCGATCGTCGGCGCGAAGGGCGCGAGCGGCGTCGCTCTCAAGGGCGACGTCGGGTTCCTCTCGTCGGACGCCGCAGGCGAGCACACTATGCTCCGCACGTACTTCTTCAGCAAGAACACCGGACTCGTGAGCGACATCCCGATGGAGGCGAAGCTCATGTGCGAGAGCTGGGGCGACATCGTCCTGGAGTAAAAGGTCAAATGCGGCCGTTCAGTAACATTATGTTACGGAACGGCCGCGTTGCATTTGATAAAATAAATGCACTTGTGCCGCGTGCCTGTCGACTCGCCTATTCCCCCCTGGCGATTCACTTATACAGGCCGCGGCACGGTTTTTGGTCTACTGGAACCTGAGCAGGAACAGGCTGAAGATGTCGGAGAGCCTGACGGGCCAGAGGCGCGTTGGGCGTTCCGCCTCGAGCGGACTCTGGATGAACTCAGGGAGGTCGGGCAGGAAGTCGAGCCCAGCCATCTCCTCTAGGTCGTCGATTGAGATGAGCGAACGCGCCGCCCATTCCCACCACGAGACATTCTGGTCGAAGACGACTGCGAAGGCTCTCACGTCGAGACCTTCCTGTGCCACGACGACTTGGAATAGCTGTCCTGGGACTTCTACGTCGGAGCCGCTTATCGTCTCGCCGTTTTTGTTCGGGATGCATCCGACGATCACCCAGATTTCTCCGTACTTGGCAGGCCAGAGGTCTGCGATGCGGTGTTCGAGGTTGCGCCACACGCCGCGGTTGAGTGCGGGACTCTGCGGCGTGATGTTTGACATCATGAAGGTCTTCCTCTGCTCGGCGGAGCCGTAGCGCGATTCGATCGCGTGGTTCGGCACCATGTGTCCCCGGTCGTAGCCTGACTTCTCGTAGGCTGCGGCAGACGGGGAGTTGACGGCTTCCTTGTCCTTGGTGAAGCTGGGGCGTTTGTCGGTCTGGTAGAGAACGTCGGGTACGACGTGGTAGGCGCACCAGACGGGGCGTCTGAGAGAAGGGGACCAGCCGACGACGAACTCGCCGCGGTCGAGGACGGTTATGTCGGCGGGCTGGATGTTCCCGACGCGTTTCGGCGCGCCGGCGAAAAGGGGGCTTCCGTGCGGGGCTTCGGTGTCGTATTCGTACACCACGTCGTAGCCGGTGAGGCCCATGCCGTCCGTCAGGTCGGAAAGTCCGTTTCCGACCCAGTAAAGCGACGCGACGGCGAAGTCCGGCCACGACTGCTCGCGCTCGAGGCGCCATTCCTTCGGCTGGTGGACGAAGGATATGGCGGCCCATGCCACGAGCAGGTAGCCGAGAGTAAGCGCGAGGACCGTCCACAGGGCGATCCTGCGCGTTAGGGACATGCGTCCTTTTTTCTTTTTCCTTTTGCGTGCCGCGCTCATAGGTCGGGGAGCTCGATGCGGATCGTGCGGCTCTTCATGGCCTGGGTCCGCTTGAGGTCGACGTCGTTGGTCGCGTGGCGCTTGACGCCGTCGTTCTCGGCAGGAGCCGGAACGACGAGCTTTGCGCCGCACGCCGGGCACTCGGTCTCCTGTCCGATCATGTCGGGCGAGGCCTCGATCTCGGTGTGGCAGTGGTCGCAGAGGAATGATGTGAATCCGTCTTCGTTCATGTTCAGAGTCCCAGTTTGGTTGCGCTGCGCCACGCGTAGTACTTCTTGAGCTTGAGCTTCTTGGCGGCGGCTTCGTCGCAGAAGATCCAGCAGTCGTTGTGCGCCTGGAGCGCGGAGGCGGTGCAGAACTGGCTCATGGGGCCTTCGACGCATCCCTTGATCGCGTCCTGCTTGTTCTCGCCGAACGCGAGGAGGATGACTTTCTTCGCCTCGCAGATCGTTCCGACGCCCATCGAGAGCGCGCTCTTCGGGACGGCCTTCATGTCGCCCTTGAAGAAGAGACGAGCGTTGTCCTTCACGGTCGAGGGTGTGAGGTAGACGATCGACGTGCGGCTGTTAAGGGAAGTGCCGGGCTCGTTGAACGCGATGTGTCCGTCGGATCCGATTCCGAGCACCTGGATGTCGATTCCGCCGGCCTTCTTGATCTGCGCCTCGTACGCCTCGCACTCCTTGGCGGGGTCCTTGGCCATTCCGTTGAGGACGTGGGTGTTGGAGAGCTTGATGTCGATCTTCTCGAACAGGTTCTTGTTCATGAAGTACCGGTAGCTCTGGTCGTGCGTGCCGGGAAGCCCGACATACTCGTCGAGGTTCCAGCTCTTGACCTGCTTGTAGCTGACCTTCTTCGCCTTGACGGCCTTGGCCATCTCGGAGTACATCAGGACGGGCGTGGAGCCGGTCGCGAGGCCGAGGATGGTCTTCGGATTCTTCTTGACCGCGGCGGTTATCATGTCCGCGGCAAGCTTTGACGCTTCTTCTTTCGTCTTGCAGATTACGACTTCCATTTTTTTATTTGCTCCTTTCGTTGTCTGTTGAGTGGTCTGAATCAATGTAGAAGGGCTTGAGCGGCAGTGGCTTGCGGCTGGGAACGGCCTGCGGTTTGCCGCTCGTGGTCTGTGGTTCGCCGCTGGTGGCAGGGGTCTCCGAGTTCGTGGGCTGCGTCTCGGCGCTCTCGGCGGGCGTTTCGGGAGTGCTCATCGTCGCATGGTACACAGCGCGGATGCCGAGCGCGAGGAGGAGCAGTACGACGAACGCGCCTGCCGCGAGGGCGACGATGCGCCAGTTCACCATCGCGAGAGGGGAGGGCTGCTGTTCGGAATCGGAGGGGAGCGTGCCTGCATACCGCGATAGCGGGGCCTTCGCCGTGTTCGTCGCACCGAAGTCGAGTTCCGAATGCTTCGGCGGCGGTTCCGCTGCGATGGGTTTTGACGGATTCTGGACAGGTTCGGGGGCGGGTGACTGTGCGGACGCAGTCACCGGCTTCGGCGGCTGGCTTTTCGCGCCAGCCGCGTGTTTGTCGGCGTATATCGACATGAAGGCTTCGATCATCGGCTTCGGATCGAGCCCCACGGCTTCGCAGTAGAGCTTCACGAAGCCGCGTCCGTATATGGGCGCGACGATTTTGCCGAAGTCCTCGTTTTCGAGTCCTTCGACCGTCTGGACCATCATGTGGGTCTGCTCGGCGACTTGGCCGACGCTCAGTCCCTTGGCCTCGCGCGCGGCGCGGAGGGTCTTTCCGAATTCGATCATTGCTGTTCCTCCCTGTTGAATAGATCTTCGTCTTCAGGCGCTTCGGACATGCCGTCCGCCGGCTGTTCCTCCGGCGCGGCGTCCTGCGGCGCCTGCTCTTCGGCGACCGTGCCGCCGTTGAATATCGCGAGAAGCTGCTGCTGGTCCATGATGATCGGACGCGGACCCGCGCCCTGCTGCGGACCGATGACGCCTGCGTCCTCGAGCTTGTCGCAGAGCTTCGCGGCGTGGTTGTATCCGATTCCGAGCCTGCGCTGGAAGTGCGAGACCGACGCGCGGTTCGTGTTGATGATGCACTCGAGGGCGCGCTTGAAGAGGTCCGCGTCTTCACTCGCCTTCACCTGCTCGCGCGCGGAGGGTCCGCTCTCCTCCTGCTTCTGGTTGTCGGGATCGTCCTCGTTGGACGCGAAGGGGTCTTCGATGGACGCCTCCTTGACGCGTCCGAGCTTCTTCGCGAAGGTCTCGTCGAACTGGAGGTTGGAGTGCTCCTGGATGAAGTTGGTGATATTGGCGATCTCGCCGTCCGAAATCCACGCGCCCTGAGCGCGCACGAGGAGTCCGTCCTTGCCGCGGAAGAGCATGTCGCCCTTGCCGATGAGGTTTTCCGCGCCGGAGTCGTCGAGAATCGTGCGCGAGTCGACGGCGGAGGCGGTCTTGAACGCGACGCGTCCCGGGATGTTCGCCTTGATCGCGCCGGTGATGATCTTCGCGTCCGGACGCTGCGTGGCGAGGATGAGGTGGATGCCGGCCGCGCGCGCCTTCTGGGTGATGCGCTGGATGTCGGGGTTCACCTCCTTGCCGCACTGGCCGATGAGGTCCGCTGCCTCGTCGATGATGATGACGATGTACGGAACGGTCTTCGGCATGTCGTTCGTCGCTGTGTCGCCTCCGCCGAACATGTCGGGCTGCGAGAACGTCGTGCGGTGGTTGAAGTCGTAGATGTTCCTCACCCTCGCGCGGGCGAAGAGCTTGAGGCGCTTCTCCATCTCGGCGACAGCCCAGTGGAGCGAGAAGACGACCTTGCGGTTGTCGGTGATGACGGGCACGAGCAGGTGCGGGATCGCGGAGTAGGGCGTGAACTCGACGCACTTCGGGTCGACCATGATGAGCTTCAGCTGCTCCGGCGTGCGGGTCATGAGGAGTCCGCAGATGAGCGAGTTGAGGCACACCGACTTGCCTTGTCCGGTCGCGCCGGCGACGAGCATGTGCGGCATCGACGCGAGGTCCGCGACGAGCTCTTTGCCGTCCGCGCGCTTTCCGAAGAGGAGCGGAAGCTCCGCCTTCGAGTCGCGCCAGGCGTCCGACTCGAAGATTTCGCGGAAGGATATTCCCGCGGGCTTGCGGTTCGGGACCTCGATGCCGATCTTGTCCTCGCCCGGGATCGGCGCCTCGATTCGCAGGGACTTCGCCTTGAGCGCCATCATGAGCGTCGCCTGGAGGGAGGTGAACTTCTCTGGACGAGTCCCCGGCTCCGGCGTGAGGGCGTACTTGGTGACGACCGGACCTTGCACCGTGTATGCGAGCGACGCGTTGACGTCGAAGAGCTTCAGTGTGTCCACGAGCTTCTGGGACATCTCGCCGACGTCGCTGTGGTCCGCCATCGTCGTCCTCAGCGGATTGAGCAGCGACAGCGACGGGAGAATGTACGGACCCTTGTCCTCGACGGGCGCTTCCTCTTGCTCCCCGGGCTCCGCAGGGGCGGGCTTGGGTTTTGCCGCGGTCTGGACCGGCGGGACTTGCGCGGCGGGGGTGACGGGCGGACGCGTGGCGGCCTCGCGCTCGGCCTTTGCCGCTTCGCGTGCAGCGCGTGCGGCCTCCTTTGCGGCGGCTTTCTCGGCTTCCTTCTCGGCGCGGATGCGTTCCTTTTCGGCCTTCGCCTGTTCCTTCTCGAGCCTCGCCTGCTCCTTGGCGGCCTCTCGCGCCTTGACGGCGGCCTCGTATGCCTCGAGCTGGCGCTCGTACTCCTCCTTGGAGCCCGCGGTCTCGGGAGTCGGCGCTATGCGTCCGCTCATCGTCGCCCAGCGGTAGAGCGAGGCGAAGAATGCGGCTATGTTGCGTATGCCGATGGTTTCCACTCCCGCGACGAGGGCGAGTATGACCATGATGACGGATGCGCCGAAGTCGCTGAGAAGGGGTGACAGGAACCTGCCCATGACGAGATAGCCCACGACTCCGCCTGCGTTGGCGATGTTGTTGCGCTCGATTGCGGAGGATATCCCGGGTGCGTGGCGCTGCGCAACCTGCAGGAGGCACGCGCTGGCGGCAAGGAGCAGGATAAGCCAAGCGAAGCGGCGGAGTCCGCCGATGCGGCGTCCGGCTATGCGGAATACTCCGAGGACGATGCAGACAACCGGGACGATCCACACCGCGAGCCCGAAGAGCTGGTAGCCGTAGTACGCGAATGCGTCGCCGAGCGGACCTATCCAGTTCGTCGAGGCCTCGGCGGGGATTCTGAGCGAGGCGACGGCGCGCCAGTCGTAGGTTAGAAGGGCGACGAGCGGGAATAGCGAGATCGGGATCAGCCAGATGCAGAGAAGCCAGCCCAGGACGCTTCTCTCACTCCTGGGTGCTGCTAGGCTGGAAGATGTGTCGGTCATTTGTTTCCTGTGTGAAGCCGATGTCCGGCTTGAGTGAATGGTATACGATTATCGCGAGGACGAGCGCGAGGAGCTTGAGCCCCCAGTTGTGCGTGAGGATCGAGAACAGCCGGCGTAGCATTCCGCCGCGTTTTTTCTCCGCCTTCATGAACGACCTCCCTTCGCGAAGAAGCCAACGGTGTCGCGCAGCAGGCCGCGCAGCCTGCCGACGCGCTTCGAACCGCGACCCTCCGTCGGGAGGGCCTTCGAGACCCAGCGCATCACCGACTCCTCGCGCTGCGCGCCGCTGTAGCGGAAGAGCCTTCCGTTGCGCGCTACGGAGATGTCGCCCGTCTCCTCGGAAACCACCACGACGAGCGCGTCGGTGTCTTCGGAGAGCCCCACGGCCGCGCGGTGGCGCATGCCGCTTGATATGAGGTTGGGGTTGTTCGAAACCGGGAAGATGCAGTGCGCGGACGAGACGTGTCCGTCGCGCATAACCATTCCGCCGTCGTGGAGCGGCATTGGCGGAGTGAAGATGCACGTCACGAGCTCCTTGGAGAATATCGCGTCGAGGCGGATGCCCGTCTCCTCGTATCCGCGCAGGGAGATGCCGCGCTCGAAGGCGATGAGCGCGCCCATGCGGCGCTCGGAAAGCGCCATGAGCGTCTCCACGACGAGCTCCGGCGTCGCGGCGTTGCCGGGCCCGTACTTCGGGCGCTCGAGGTATCCGAACGCGCCGACTGCCGAGAGGATGCGGCGGATCTCCGGCTGGAAGATGACGACAGTGGAGACGGCGATGTAGACGAGGAGGAACTGGACTATTCTGGTGAGGACGTCGAAGTGAAACAGATAGGCGAAAGCCGTTAGGGCGGCGGCGAGGATGCCGAAGCCCATCAGGGCCTGACCGAAGCGCGAGCCCTTGGCGCCCTTGAGGATCGCGTAGATCACGATGTAGAGAATCGCGATCTGGATCACGTCAGAGGCGCTTACGGCCGGCAGTTCTATCGGGAAATCGCTCACGCACCCTCCGTTTCGGTGACTTCCTTCGGGAAAAGCCCGGCCTTCGCCTCTTCGGCCGGCTTCGCCTCTTCCTTCTCCGGCTCCTTCATCTCGATGCCGACGAGCTTCGCGACGTCGCGTCCGTCCATCGTCTCGCGCTCGAGGAGGGTCTTCGCGAGGAGCTCGACCTTGTCCTTGTTCGCGGCAATCTCCTGTTCGGCGCGCGCGTAGGCGTCTGTGACGAGCTTGGAGACCTCCGCGTCGATCGCGCGCGACGTCTCCTCGCTGAAGGCTGGCGGCATCGATTCCGCAATCACGTACGGACTCTGCTCGTTGAACGCCTGGAAGCCGAATCGGTCGCTCATTCCGTACGTGCAGACCATCTTGCGCGCGATGTCCGTCGCCATCGCGATGTCCTGCGCGGCGCCGGTCGAGATCTCGCCGGTGAACATCTTCTCGGCGATCCTTCCGCCGCAGCAGATGACGAGCTCGTCGAGGAAGTGGCTCTTCGTGCGCCCGAGCACGTCGCGCTCGGGAAGTGACATCGTGACTCCGAGGGCGCGTCCGCGCGGGATGATCGTGACCTTGTGGAGAGGGTCCGCGTGCTTCGCGAGGAGCTGGAGGATCGCGTGGCCCGCCTCGTGCCAGGCGGTGATCTCGCGGTCGCGCTTCGAGTATCCTGCGCTCTTGCGCTCGCGTCCCCAAAGGACCTTGTCGCGCGCCTCCTCGAGCGTCTCCATGTCGACGCCTTCGAGCTTCTTCCTCACGGCCATGAGCGCGGCCTCGTTGAGGAGGTTCGCGAGGTCCGCCCCCGAGAAGCCGGGCGTGCCGCGCGCGATGCGCGAGAGGTCCGCGTCCGGGCCGAACTTGATCTTCTTGCCGTGGAGGGCGAGGATCTCCTCGCGTCCCTTCAGGGTCGGGAGGTCGATCATCACCTGGCGGTCGAAGCGCCCTGGCCTGAGGAGCGCGGCGTCGAGCGTGTCGGGGCGGTTCGTCGCGGCGATGACGATCACGCCCTCGTTCGGCGAGAAGCCGTCCATCTCCACGAGCATCGTGTTGAGCGTCTGCTCGTTGTAGCGGCTCGCGCCGAGCGCGCCTGCGCCGGTGCGCTTCATTCCGATGGAGTCGATCTCGTCGATGAAGATGATGCACGGCGCCTTCTTCTTCGCCTCCGCGAACATGTCGCGCATGCGGCTCGCGCCTACGCCGACGAACATCTCCTCGAAGTCGCTGCCCGAGATAGCGAAGAAGGGCACTTGCGCCTCGCCTGCGATGGCCTTCGCGAGGAGGGTCTTGCCGGTTCCGGGAGGACCGACGAGGAGGACGCCCTTGGGGATGCGGCCGCCGAGCTTGCGGAACGCGTCGGGCTCCTTGAGGAACGCGACGATCTCCTGCACCTCCTCCTTCGCCTCGTCGACGCCTGCGACATCAGCGAAAGTCACCTTCGCCTTGGAAGAGTTTCCGTCGAGGAGCTTGGCGCGCGACTTGCCGAAGCCGAACATGCCTCCCTCGCCGCCCATGCGGCGGTAGAAGAGCCAGTAGAAGAGGAACATCATTGCGGCGAAGAAGATGATGTTCATGAGGAAGGGCGAAATTGGGCTGCGGCGCTCGCGCACGCGCACCTGTATCTGCCGATCGAAGAGGTCGTCCATGAGGGACTCGTTCTCGCCGGGGACGAGGGTCACGCGGTATCTTACGCGCACGGGGTCGCCCTTGCCGTCCGCGAGGGGCTTGCCGTCCTTGTCGACGTCATCGGTCTCCATTTCGCCAGTGAGGTAGGTCTCACCTTCGTCGCGGTCCAGGAAGCGGACGACGGGCTCGACGATTTTTCCTTCGTCGAGGGCCTTGTAGAACTCAAGCTGGGTGAGTTCGCGCGTCCCCGCGTCGGAAGGGTTGCTCTTGTAGAAAGAGAAGAAGAGCGCGGCGACAAGCGCAATCATTATCCAGGAGCGCAGCGCCCCTGGGTTCTTTCCTTCCTTTTTAGGGGCAGGATTCTGGGTCTTTGTTGGCATAGGGAAATTATAGCAAATTTATGGACTCTTTTGGGGTGGAAAGTGACCTTTGAGGTTCCTCGGTTTTCAGTTTGTTTTCTCCCCCGCGCCTGCGCCGGGAAAGCTGAAAATTAGCTCGCGAGGTACCCCATGCCTACCTCGCGAGGTACCCGGTGCCCACCTCGGGAGGTACCCGGTGCCCACCTCGGGAGGTACCCCATGCCTACCTCGGGAGGTACCACATGCCTACCTCGGGAGCTGCCCGGCGCCTTAGGCGACAGCGCATTTGCTTTCGCTGCGTGGAGTTTTGGAGTCCTGGAGTTATGCTCAGGGGGTAGTGAACGGATCGCTTGCAGGGGGGCGTTGCTCCGCTCGGACCACGCTTCGGCGGCCATTGGAAGGTCGTGAAGTGAGGCGGGCGAATACACGGAAAACGATTTGAAAGGGATGGTGAAATTGCGAAGAAATAGATGATGGCATCTGCGCTAGCCGACGTTCCGTCAGCTTGCTTAGCTGTCTGGGGTAGTCGCGTTTCTACTGACTGGGAGCGCCGCCATCTTGGCGGCGCTTCAATCTGCCGCGATTTCATCCGCGTCTTGACCGACCCGACAATTTCAAAATCCCGCCCTTGCTACTTGCTGTGGCCTTTTGCTATAATTCGGGTGTTCGGTTGAGGGGCAGTCACGTCTGCCGCGATGCCGGGCGATAGATTTCCCGCGCGGGAAACTGGCGAAACGCGACGTCCTCCAGTGATGGCGAATTTGATATTAAGCAACAGAAACGATGAAACTGACAGCAAGACAAATCGAGAGGCTTATAAAGCAGGGCGAGGTGGTCCATACCGAATGCAAGGATGCATCCGGCGGGTTGCCCGACTCCCTGTGGGAGTCGTATAGCGCGTTCGCCAATACGGATGGCGGAGTGATCCTTCTCGGCGTGAAGGAGGTTGGCGGCAAGTTTTCGATTACAGGCGTGCCCAATGCTACAGCGTTGATCAAGCGATTCTGGGATTGCGTCAACAATCGCGAGAAGGTCAGCGTCAACATCCTATTTGATCGGCACGTCTATTCGGTGAAGTGCCGCGGCCGCGATGTAGTCGTGATAGAAGTGCCGCGGGCGGATCGGCAGGATCGCCCTGTTTACATCGGGAAGGACATGTTCAGCGGCAGTTTTCGGCGCAATGGCGAGGGGGATTACCACTGCCCACGCGAGTCTGTGAAGGCCATGTTGCGGGATGCCTGCGTTGAGACGGCCGATGCATGTCTGCTTGACGAGTTGACGGTAGACGATTTGTGCTCCAAGACCATCCGTAGCTATCGCAACCGGTTCAAGTCTAAGAAACCTGGGCACATCTGGAACGATCTGTCCGACGAGGAATTCCTTGTGCGCATTCGCGCTGCAAGGCGCGGCGAGGACGGCAATGTTCATCCCAATCTTGCCGGACTTGTATGCTTTGCCGAGTTCGGACAGATCATGGATATCCTTCCAGATTTCTTTCTCGACTATCGCGAAAGACTTTCCACCGATACGCGCTGGACGGATCGCGTCGCCGCGCATGACGCGACGTGGAGCGGCAACATCTACGACTTCTACCTGATGGTCTATGATCGCATCACCTCCCATGTAAAGGTGCCGTTTGAGATAGATTCCGAGGGCCTGCGCGTGGAGGAGAACGAGATACACAAATCTCTGCGTGAGTTGCTGGCGAACGCGCTTATCCATGCCGACTATCATGGTCGCCGCGGCATCGTCATCGAGAAACAGGCGCAGACGATCAGTTTCTCTAATCCTGGCGTTTTCCGCGTCAACAAGGCGGTTGCCGTTGAGGGCGGAACCAGCGACGCCCGCAATTCGCATATCTTCAACATCTTCGCCCTTGTCGACATTGGCGAACGCTCCGGCATGGGGCTTGCCGATCTCTACGGGCACTGGAAGGAATACGGTCTTCCTGAACCTGTCATCTCGGAGGAATACGATCCCGACCGTGTCAAGATCACCGTTTACACGGATCCCGTCCAAGGCACGGCCAATCGGCCCAAGAGTGCCCCCAAAACGGCCCAAGGTGACCCAAGACCTGACCAAGACCCGACCAAGACCCGACCAAGACCCGACCAAGATCCGGCCAAGACCCGACCAATTGCATGGTCTGATTTGCCGTCATCATGTCGTCAAGTTTATGAAGCTTTGAGGCAAGATGCGTTTCTTACCTATCGAGGGATGGTGGCCAAACTTGGCCTCAATAAAGATACCATCAACACGGCGATTGGTACACTTGTGCAAAAGGGAGTTATTCGTCGCGAAGGCAACAAACAGACCGGCCATTGGGAGGTCGTGAAGTAATTTTCGGAGCGGCGAGACGTCCCGTCTCGTCGACAATTTCAAAATCCCGCCCTTGCCGAATGCAAGGGCTTTGTGCTATAATTCAGGTGTTCGGTTGAGGGGCTGTCTCATCTGCCGCGATACCGGGCGATAGATTTCCCGCGCGGAGGGGCGAAGAAAAGTAGCCCGCCCACCACCGCGGTCATGGGGCGCGTCGAGTGAAAGCCTAGGAAACTTAACTCGTGATGACGCATGAAGAGGACACTGCCGGTCCGTGCAGTTTCGCCTCCTTCGGTGTATCATCACAGGTCCATCCTAGGCACCTCACTCGATGCATCGGAGGAGGTGTTATTTTCCTCGCGCCAAATCCGATTGCAACGAGGAGGGGAAAATAAAAGGGCGAGGCGAACGGATGCGGTGTAGGACAGTAGATGATATCGCACGAGAGGCGCTACGAATCATAGACGAAGAATCGTCTGTGCATCCAGAACCTCGCGCCGAGTTCTTCTTTCGTGGTGAAAGCAAGAACCACCAATCTGACTATGACGACGAACCGCTTGGAACGGCGTTTCAATCGTTGTTGGATAGAAAGGGCCTTGTCGAATACGAACGTGATCTATATCAAGAAGCGATGCGCCTGAATGTTGCATCGTTTGAGGAAGACCGTACAATGGTGGAGCGCGTTGCACGCATGCAGCACTATGGATTGCCGACTCGCTTTTGCGATATGTCAACGAATGTTTTTCTTTCGGCGCATTTTGCGTGTGGAGGTGGGGGGGAATGTGCAGATAAGCGGGATAATGGGCGCGACGGTTTCATTCGAGTAATGAAGGTTCGAAGTGATAGGATTAAATCGTTTACGAGTGATATCATAATTGCCATATCGCATTTGCCCCTTGTTACATCAGAGAACGTGAAGCCATCACAAGAAAGAGGGTTGGGTTATCTTACATACGAGGTAAAGAACAATCGCCCAGGGTTTCTAAGTGAGGATGACGACAAGGATATTGGCAAGCAACTTCGTGAAGAAATCCAGCATGTCTGGGCGTTCAAGCCGATGATGAATTCGCGGCGCATCCGCCGTCAGGACGGGCTGTTTCTTGCGTTTGGTTGCGGAGACAACAAGAAATCGCTTGAGCCGACATTCTCGCCATCTGATTACGACAATCCATCTGCGCCATCAGATGGCATCAAGCAGGTTGGCTACATTCGCATCGCGGCAGAAGCGAAGAAGGATATCCGCAAGCAACTTCGCTACTTTTGCATCGAAGCGGAATCCGTCTACCCAGAGCTTTCGAATGTCTGCGAAGAACTCGACAACCGTTTTATGGAAATAAAAAATGAGGAGGAAAAATGAGTGAGTATCACACTGAGGGGTTCGTGAAAACAGTGTCCAAAGATGGACGAGGAGTGAAGTTCACTGTTGAGGCGGCTACGCCGTATCTCTTTGAATCTAAGGAGAAGGAAGATGGTTTGGTAAGGCGCAAAATCTTGCTTGTGAGAGAAGATGGGAGCTGTGTAAGAATTTGCGCAGAAAGTGTTACTTTCAAAATTGATGATTTTGAATTAACAGCGATTCTCATCGCTAAGGCAAACCATATGAAGGTGCGATTAAGAGCTGAGGAGTCTGCGATTGGCAAAAACACATTAGTCGCAAACAAACTCGAGATTTTGTAACTGTAGGAAAGGAGTTGGATATGATAATCGACGAACAGGGAACGGAAGTGAATGGCACGAAGACTGTTCCGCAGGAAATCGTTTCTGAGGATGAACAGAGCCTAATACGGGCCTATTTGCAAGGTGCGGTATATGCATGGTGCAATTGCAAGAAGCAAGAGGAATTCAGATTTGCGACATTTGCCGGCGGCGACAACTACTACTGGGAAGGTACATATCTGGACCCTCTCTACGAGAATCAAGAAACAAGCGACAATAAGAAGGCCTTTGCAGAAGCTGCAAAGTATGGCGGGATGCTTCTTAAGCAAGTTTTAAAGAACGACAAGCGAGTGTTCACATCAAAGAAAGTCCAAGCAAATGGAGGAGCTTGGCAAGTCAATGTTTATTCTTGGACTGGTAAGGTGCGGTAAAGGCCCGATTGGGCATTAGCACATCGTACAAGTTTGTGAAACAAGGAGGCAATATGGAAATTGAGATTGCACCCACTCGCGTAATCTACGATCCTATCCACGACCCAATTGACATTGGAGAAGAGAGGGCGGAATGCTGCAAGTACAGAGCAAGAGCGAATTTCGTGGCGTTCAATGGCCGCGGGGAATATGAATGCAAGGATTATCTCGTTTTCAATATCTTTGCGTTGTCAGAAGTTGATGCAAGGCAAAAGGTCGACGATTTCTTTAAGACGCTCAATTCCGATGCAGAACGTCAGGGGATGGATATCGAGATAGGATTTGTTGAAGCAGTACTGAGAAAGGAGTAGACAATGTGTGATTCAGTTAATGTGATATACGCTAAGGAGCAACATAGCTTGAGTGTCATGAGACCGATATATTGCATTGTTGCGTTGTTGCTTGTGACAAGCGCGTTGGCAGACTATGTTGACGCGAGCAACGAAACGTACCAATCAATTGAGTGTATAGTGGCAACGGGCGGCCAATGGATAGTTACTGACATAAGGCCAACATGCACAGATACGGTTAAGATGAAGTTTCGCCTTTCTTCTACCGCGAAGACTCAAGCCCTTTACTGTTCTCGTACAACGATGACGACAAACACATTTACCGCATTCTTCATTGAGAACGTGGTGCGGTGTGATCGCAATACGAATACATCTACAAAAGGGAACACTCGTCCAAGCATTAATGGCGATACTACTTTCGTGGCAGACTATGCGACGCGTAGGTTTTCGGTCAACGGCATTGACCAAGATGTAATGATGGCAGAGGGCGACTATACGCCAGGCAGTGATTTAATGCTTTTCGCGAGCCATAAAAAGGGGAACGATCTTTCGCCTGATATCGCGGCAGCGGATGTTGCCAATAGGGCGACATATAAGTTGTACTATTTTGAGCTTTATTCAGCTGGTTGTGAAGAACCTAAACATCGCCTGATGCCTGTGCGACGTAAATCTGACTCGGTTGTGGGGCTGTATGACAGTGTGGTTGGAAAGTTTTATGGGCCTGCCGACAATTCTGACGCATTCTTTGCTGGCTCTGCGATCAGGAATGTGACCGCGAAGCAGCGATATCCATGGAACGGCAAGGTGGATATTGCGTATGAGGTTGTTGGTGATATGTCGGAAGGTTTGCCATGGTGGAAATGTACGATGCTTGAGGTGTCGATGGTCGACCGAGTGGATGGGACGCGCTATGTCGCTGCTACCAACGCATTGACTGGTGACACTGGTTTTGATGAAGGAATGCATCATTTGGTTTGGGACTTGAAGGCACAAGGACTTGTCATTAAGTCTGATGATGTGGTGTTCACGGTGGCATATTCTGCAGAAATCAATCCGGCGTATATATATTGTATAATCGACCTTTCGAGTGGATCAAGCGCGACGTCTTACCCTGTCACTTATCTAGCAGAGCCGCCAAGTGGAGGATTCAATGTAAGTGCATACAAAACCACCAAGCTTGTCTTGAAGTGTATTGAGCCGGGGTATTTTAAAATGGGGGGCTCGTATGATGTCGTGCTGACAAGGCCTTTTTACTGTGGCTTGTTTGAAGTGACGCAGCGGCAATGGGAACTTGTGACCGGAAGCAATCCTTGTTCGTCAACTTCATACGGCAAGGGCAATGGTTATCCCGTACATTATGTTTCGTACAACATGATACGAGGCAGCTCGGTGGGGGCAGGCTGGCCCGCATCTTCTGCAGTGGATTCCTCATCGTTCTTGGGCAAACTTCGAGCACGGACTGGCCTTGACTTTGACTTGCCTACTGAAGCGCAGTGGGAATATGCTTGCCGTGCGGGAACGACTACGACCTTTAGTTACGGAAACACTGCCAATGGGAGTTACATGTGGTATTCTAGTAACGCTAGCTCAAAGGCGCATGAGGTGGGCACAAAGTCGCCAAATCCGTGGGGGCTCTATGATATGCATGGTAATGTATGGGAATGGTGCTTGGATTTTCACGCAAGTTTGACAGGGGGACTTGATCCAATGGGGCCAACAGCTGGGTCATACCGGGTTGATCGCGGGGGGTGCTGGGGCAATGGTGAGGGCGGCTGTACCTCGTCATTTCGGGTAAATGAAAGCCCATCGAGTGTGCTTAGTAGCCGGGGCTTCCGCATTGTCAGAACTCTGTCTGAATAAAGAGCATTAGTACAAAGAGAGCGAAGAGTCAAAGTTTTGTCCACGCCGGAACTTTTTGAAGGAGGGTCTAAAAATGAAGAAATCAATGCTCGTAGCTATGGTAATGATGGTGGCTGGAATGGCGGCTGGCGGCGTCATTTGCTCGGGAGATAGTACGCTCGTTGCGATTGATTTGCGTGATGAACCTGTTGTAGATATCATTAACATATCATGGAATGCTGCTTGGGTCGGTAATAATACAAATGCGACAATCGTTATTACGGACAATGGTGAAGAGGTGAAGCGCGCTATTGGTGAAGGCGAGTTCGCTCACGCACTTTCTGGCGGTGGACGACATGAGTTAACCTATACGACATACATCGACGGTATTGCGCAGGATGAGGTATATGCGGTTACAGTATTCCAGGGCTGGAAGTGTGAAGTTGTGGATGGAGGCGTGGTGATGGTTGAGGCTTCACAGAAACATGGTGATGTTGTAATCCCAGAAGAAATTGATGGTCGTGTAGTGACAGGTATTGGAGTATGTGCATTCAGAAACTGCGTTGATTTGACGAGCGTGACGATACCGGACAGTGTGACGAACATTGGGGATGGTGCGTTTTCCGGCTGCAACGGGGTGACGAGTGTGACGATTCCGCAGGCTGTGTGTTCTTCAGGGTTGTCAACGGTTTTCCCTTCGGCCTATCAATCAATAACTAATGTAACTATCTCTGGCAGTGTCACGAACATCGGTAGTTCTGCGTTCTCCGGCTGTAGCGGGCTGACGAGTGTGATGATACCGAATAGCGTGACGAGCATCGGGGATTCTGCGTTTTCCGGTTGTAGCGGTCTGACGAGTGTGACAATACCCAACAGCGTGACGAGCATCGGGTCATCTGCGTTCTCCGGTTGCAGCGGTCTTACGAGCGTGACGATACCAGACAGCGTGACGACCATTGGGGATCGTGCGTTCTCCGGCTGCCGCGCTCTTACGAGCATAACGATACCTGGCAGCGTGACGAGCATCGGGTCGTCTGTGTTCTCTGGTTGCAGTGGACTGGAAGAAATGACATTGCCTTTCATCGGCGCTAAACGCGGCAACACTGGGAGCTCCGACTCGCTGTTTGGCTACATCTTCGGCACTTCGTCTTATTCTGGGGGAACAGCGACTAAGCAATACTGTTCTGGTTCGTCATATTCGACATACTACATACCTTCTTTATTGAAGACGGTTGTGGTTACGGATGAAATGGCACTAGGATATGGTGCGTTCAATAATTGCAGCGGGTTAGCAAATGTGGAGATGCCGAACAGTATGACGAGCATCGGGGGAAGTGCGTTCTCCGGCTGCAGCGGGCTTACGAGTGTGGAGATACCGAACAGTGTGACGAGCATCGGGTCTTCTGCGTTCTCCGGCTGTAGTGGGCTTACGAATGTGACAATACCCAACAGCGTGACGAGCATAGGACAGTATGCGTTCGACGGCTGCAGCGGGCTTAAGGACATGGTGGTACCGCAATATGTTATTGACCGTCAAATCCGTAATGTGTTTTCATCATCCTATTCGTCAATTACAAATGTAGACTATTCTTCTGTCATAACCAACATCGGGCCTTCTGCATTCTACGGTTGCAGCGGACTTACGAACGTAACGATACCCGACAGCGTGACGAGCATTGCTTCTTCTGCGTTCTCCGGTTGCAGCGGGCTTACGAGCGTGACGATACCGAATAGTGTGACGAGCATCGGGTCATCTGCGTTCTCCGGCTGTAGTGGGCTTACGAGCGTGACGATTCCGAACAGCGTGACGAGCGTCGGGGATTATGCGTTCTACAACTGTAGCGGGCTTAAGGACGTGGTGGTACCGCAATATGTTCTTGACCGTCAAATCCGTAATGTGTTTTCATCATCCTATTCGTCAATTACGAATGTAGCGTATTCTTCGGTCATAACCAACATCGGGTCTTCTGCGTTCCACGGCTGTAGCGGGCTGACGAGTGTGATGATGCCGGACGGCGTGACAAGCATCGGGTCTTCTGCATTCTACGGTTGTAGCGGGCTTACGAGCGTGACGATACCGGACAGCGTGACGAGCATCGGGTCTTATGCATTCTCCGACTGCAGCGGGCTTACGAGCGTGACGATTCTGGACAGCGTTACGAATATCGCGGACTATGCGTTTGCGGGGTGTACGAATTTGCAGACGGAAGTGTGTGGCGGGTATAGGGTGTTGGATGGATGGCTGATTGGCTACACGGACGATGCCGAGGAGACGATACCCGATGCGGACAAGTTGAAGGGGATTTGCAGCGAGGCGCTGAAGGGATGTACAGCGTTGAGGCGGCTGGAGTTCGGCGACAGGGCGCGGCTTGTGTCCATTGGCGCGGAGGCGCTTAAGGGATGCACTGAGTTGAAGACGCTTGTGCTGCCGCCGAGCCTTACGCGAATCGGTGACGAGGCGTTTATGGGATGCTCGTATCTCGACAACGTAATCGTACCGGGAAGTGTTAAGTCCATCGGCAATCGCGCGTTCAAGAACTGCACGGGATTTACAGCTGCACAGATTGAGCATGGCGTGGAGTCGATAGGCGATGAGGCGTTCTACGCAGATTGGCAGATAGCGGAGGTCGACATTCCGTCTACCGTTACGAATATCGGCGTGAATGCGTTTGGCGGCGACAGCTCAATCATCCGAGTTGGGCTGCGCGGCGACGTACGGCCGGTTTCGCAGATATTCTCGAACTACAAGTACATCCGAGAGGCGACGGTGAAGGAAGGGGACAAGGCTATAGTCGACGGATTGTTCCGCGACTGCTCGCAGTTGTCGGCTGTGCATTTTCTCGGAAACTGTCCGTCGCTTGTCGAAAGCGGAGAGAACCTATATCGAGACACAAGAAATACGCTTACTACTTACGCAAGGACTGGCTCGACGGGCTGGGACGGTACGCCTGGGTCGCACGCACTGCCGCAGGCGTGGCCGCTGTATGGAAGTTATCGGCGTTCCATCGCATGGTGGGACGAGCCGACATATCTGGTACTGTTTGATTCAAATGGCGGTACGCTGGGCGTACAGGACACATACCAGCGGTCGGAGCAGCCGTTTCTCCTGCCGCCGGAACCTGTGCAGACTGGATATGGTTTTGCGGGCTGGTGGACGAAGCCGTCTGGAGGTCTGCGCGTTACGTCCGACACGGTGTTCATCGAGGGCGTTTACACGTACATATACGCGCACTGGATGAAGGCGTACCGAGTGTTCCTGAATCCCGACGGTGGAACTGTGACGAACGACTACGTGACATATCTGGACCAGACTGTCTACGGCGTGCTGCCTGCTGCGGTGCGGACAGGTTATGCGTTCGGCGGTTGGCGCTACAATGGGCGGACGATTCTGCCAAACTCGCAGATTGTGATGTCTGACGACCATACACTTACCGCGCAATGGGAGGCGTATCAGTACAGCATTCGATTCGATCCCAATGGAGGCGCCGGTGAAATGGACCCGCAGCCGATCACATATGACGAGGATACATCGCTTTCGCCAAATCAGTTCTCGTTGCAGGGATATATGTTCCAAGGATGGGCAATGACATCAGATGGCCCGGTGGAGTACAATGAGCTGGCAAGCGTCAAGAACCTTACGAGTGAAGAGAACGGGGTTGTAACACTTTACGCCGTGTGGCAGGAAAAGCCAGCATCTATGTTGGCGATGGAGTCGGCATTTGGAGACGCCGCGACGGTTGCGGTTGACGAGAATGATAATATAGTCGTGACGCTCACGAATGATGTGAGCGGGACGGTGGAGATTCCGGACAACGTGGGGCCAGTGACGATTGACTTGAATGGACACAACATGGTGGGGGATGACGGCGGTCTCGGGGAGACCGCCCTACCGGATGGTCCGGCGATTAGGATCGTGAAGGGCGACGGCGAGAGTGGCGGCGGCGTGGCGGCGACGCGGCTGGCGATTGTCGATACGTCGGATGGCGAGAAGGGGCAGATTTCCGGCGGTGGCGAGAGCGCGGGAATCGAGGTTGCGGAAGACGCCGCGACGGGGGTGAAGCTTGACGTCGAAGAGGGCGTTGGTGTCTTCAACGGCGACGGAAGCGAGCAGGAGCTTAAGCCGAAGCTCGTGGGCACTGGCAAGGTGACGGTGCCGAAGACGTGGAAGACGGGCCAGAAGGTTACGTGGAAGGCGACGGCCGACAAGGGCAGCGTGTTCGCGCGCTGGGAAGGTCCGCTTGTCGACTCACTGAACCTCACGGTGAACGAGCGGCGCAATCCGTCTTTGGCGTTCGCCGTGCCGGAGGGTTTCGAGACGAATATGGTGACGGCGGCGTTCATCCCAATTGACGACGACGGACTCTACTCGCTCGGCATCACGCATACGGAATTCGAGCTGAAGGAAGCAGTGTCCGACGTGCGGGTTACTGACGATTCGCAGTCGTATGTGACGGCCTCGGCGAGCGGATTGCCGACGGGACTCAAGTTCGACGCGAAGAAGATGACGATTGCTGGGACCCCGACGAAGAGCGGCGTCTACTGGGTGCAGGTCAAGGCGAAGAACGCATCTGGTTACCAGTGGGCGGAGAACGTGAGGGTAACGGTCTCCGGAGGCGGCACGGAGGCAAAGGAGCCGAAACTGACGCGCACGGCGTACTATCCGCTCACGGTAATCTGCGCCAACGATGGCGGCACAGTAAGCGGAACTGGAGTGTACGCAGAGGGCAAGAAGGTGTCGGTAAAGGCGACGCCCGCGAAGGGGTATGTGTTCGCCGGCTGGCATGAAACGGCGAACAGTGAAAAGGGAACGGTGAATGGCGTGGATGGTGCGGATTATCGTTCGGCATCTCTGAACGTGACCGTTCCGGAGACGCGGTATGTGTTCGCGCTGTTTGCCACGAAGGAAGATGACGCCGACAGTTTGAAGGTCGCGGTGGAGGATGTGACGACGGAGAAGGACGGGACGATGGCGCTCGACTTGGGCGCGTGCGTAGCGTCATTGTCGCTTCCGAAGCTCGCGGTGTCTGGGCTGCCGACAGGTCTCAAGTACGACGCGAAGACGCTCAAGGTTGTCGGCAAGGCGACGAAGCCGGGCGTCTACACGGTGACCGTGAAGGCTACGAACGCGGCAGTGACCAGGGCGACCGATGCAAGCACGGCGACATTTAGGATCACGGTGCCCAACTTCGAGTGCGCGGCGCTGCCAATGCTCAAGCCCGAAACAGATGCATACGGCGTTGTCCGGTCAGGCGTCAAATTTGACGACGGTCTTGTGGACTGCTCGCCCGCAGAGGGGTGGTCCGTCAAGGTCGCCGGGCTTCCCTCGGGCCTCAAGTGGGACGCGAAGATAGGCAAAATCGTCGGCGTTCCAACGGCGAAGGCAGGGTCTTACACCGTGACGTTCACGGCGTCGAAGAAGGGCGAGCCGAACCAGATCGCAACGATCACGCTCAATGTAGAGGCGTTGCCGACGTGGGTTGTCGGGACATTCGATGGAAGTGTGATTGTCAGCGGCGCGTTCGGTGATCGCGCCCTACCGTGTGGGTTAGTCGCTATGACCGTCGCGGCGAACGGGAAGATAAGCGGCAAGGTGATTGACGCCGACGGAACATGGACGTTGAGCGCGGCGGCGTTCGATTCGGTCGAAGGTCCGGTGTCGAATGCCGAGGAACTAGTATTCCACGCGACCGTCATCGGCAAGAGCGGGAAGATGGCGATTACCAACGAGGTGGAGATAGCGGCGGAGGAGGTTGCGGCGCGGCCGGAGTCCGCGCCCTACCTTCGCGGGGTGGTTACGGCGCGTTCGGTGATCGCGCCCTACCAGAATTTGGAGCCGGGCGTTGAATGGTGCGCGTGGCAGAACCTGTGGAAGACTGAGCCGTGGAAGACGGATGCGAAGGCGTTTGCGAAGGCGAGGCCGGTTGAAATTCAGGTTGGCGGCGCGCTCGGTGATCGCGCCCTACCGTATGGCGTTGTGACTCTCAAGTTCGCGGCGACAGGGGCTGTAACGGCGAGCGGGAAGTTCGTTACGGGGCAGGATGCGAGTGGCAGGGACATCGTCTATTCGGCAACTTGCTCGTCGGTGCTGATACCGGACGGAGACGGCGTGCGCGGTGCGCCCGCCCTACCGGATGCGCTTGACTTCCGAGTATTCCTCTACTTCGCGCCGAAGGTGGGCAAATTCGACGGATATTCCGACGAGGTTCCTCTCGTCTGGGATGGTGTCGATTTTTCGGTGAAGTAGCATCGGGAACAACCCCTTGAATTATTTCATAAAATCTTCCCCGGGCTGTATTGTCGGCGCCGCGCATTTTTGCTATAATTCCCAATGTGAAAAAATCTGCATGCAAAGTCAAGTATCGCCGGATACTCCTAAAACTGTCCGGTGAAGTGCTTGGCAACAGGGAGACGGGCGAGTGCATCGACCCGAAAAACCTCGCTTTCATGGCGGAGAGGATCAAGAAGATTCACTCCATGGGCGTGGAGGTCGGCATCGTTCTTGGCGGCGGCAACATCTTCCGCGGCCTCACGGGCGCCGGCAAGGGCGTCAACCGCGTTACCGGCGACTCGATGGGAATGCTCGCGACGATCATCAACGCGCTTGCGATGATGAACGCGCTCGAGTCCATCGGCGTCCCGACGCGCGTGATGACCTCGATCGAGATGCCCAAGCTCGCGGAGCCGTTCATCCAGCGCCGCGCGCTCAGGCACTTCGAGAAGGGCCGCGTCGTGATCTTCGGCGGAGGTACGGGCAACCCCTACTTCTCGACCGACTCCGCGGCGGCGCTCAAGGCGAGCGAGATCGGCGCGGACGCGCTACTGAAGGCGACGAAGGTCGACGGCATCTACACTGCGGACCCGAAGAAGGATCCGAACGCGAAGAAGTACGGCTCGCTCAAGTACGAGACGGCGCTGGAGAAGCGGCTCAAGGTCATGGACTCCGCGGCCTTCGCGCTTTGCATGGACAACAACATCCCAATCATCGTGTTCGACTTCTTCGATCCGAAGGCGCTCGAGGGCGTCGTGCGCGGCAAGACGGTCGGCACGGTGGTAAGTTGAAAAGTTAAAAGTTGAAAATTTAGAAAGGCAGTAAAGAATATGGAGACAGTTCAGGAAGTCTTGAATGACGCGACGACGAAGATCGGCAAGAGCTTCGAGACGCTTAAATCGCAGTTTGCCGGCCTCAGGACCGGCAAGGCCAGCCCGGCGATGGTCGACGGCATTCAGGCCGAGGCGTGGGGCTCGAAGCAGCCCCTCAAGAACATCGCGACGATATCGACGCCCGAGCCCCGCCAGATCAAGATCACGCCGTTCGATCCTTCGACGATCGACGGGATCATGAAGGCGATCCTCGCCGCCAACATCGGCGTGACGCCCCAGAGCGACGGCAAGGTCGTGCGCATCACCGTTCCCGAGCTCAACGAGGAGCGCCGCAAGGAAATCGTCAAGACGGCGAAGACGCAGGCCGAGGCCCAGAAGGTCGCGATGCGCAACGTCCGCCGCGACGCTAACGACGCCGCGAAGAAGCTCGAGAAGGACAAGAAGATTTCCGAGGATGACCTGAAGTCCGCGCTGGACAAGATCCAGAAGGCGACGGACGACGGGATCGCCAAGATCGATGCAGAGCTGAAGGCCAAGGAGGCCGAGGTGATGGCGGTCTAATCCGGTTTTAAAGTTCGAATTTTCAAGTTAACGCTTAAAATGGAGGTCTGACATGGCAGAAGAGAACATGACACCTGTTTCCGGCTCCGAGCCGCCACCCGCGAACCCGCTTTCGCGTCCGCGTGCGTCGACGCTCAAGCTCAAGCCCGTCATCCGCAAGCCCACCATCGGCGGAACAGGCGCCGCGCGTCCGTCGATCAAGCCGGGGATGAAGCTTCCCACCCAGACGCCTTCGCCCGTCGCACCCGCAGAAGGCGGCGCGATGGAGCAGCTCAAGAGCGTCACGCAGAAGCTCAAGGGCGTCACGCAGGAGATCCCCCAGCAGGCGATTCTCCACAAGACGGGCATCATCGCCGATCAGGACCTCACCGAGCAGCAGAAGCAGGCGGCGAAGTCCCGCACGGCCCGCATCTCGCTTTCTGACGCGATGGGCGTCGCGCCCGTGCAGAACGAGGCCGCGCCGATGAAGACGATTCGCATCAAGCGTCCGGACGCGATCTCCAAGACGGCGTCGATTCCCGCTCCCGAGCCCGCTCCCGCCGCCCCCGTTGCGGAAGAGCCCGCGAAGCCCACGCTCACGCAGCGCAAGACGCTCAAGATCTCGCGCCCCGGTGCGGTGCGTCCCACCGGCAAGTTCGGCGTCAAGAAGCCGACGGCAACCGGTGCCGCAGAAGGGGAGGTCGCGGACATCCCGGAAGTCGCCGACATTCCTGACATGCCCGCCAACCAGCCTAAGTTCACGGCCCAGGAGATTCCCGCGGATGCGATTCCGGACGTCTCGAAGGGCACGAACATCGCCAGTCTCATCGTCCAGATCGCGGCCTGCGTGACGATTGGTCTCCTCGGCTGGTACTACTTCTGGCAGGATCTGCACCTTCCGCTCTACTGCGGCGGATGCGGATGGGGACAGTGAGGCGTTTTGTCTCGATCGCGAAGGCGACGGCGCTCGAAATCATCAGCGAGCCGCTGTCGCTTTTGCTATTGTCCGCGGCGCTTGCGCTCGCGGTGTTCGCCCCCGCTTTCCACTACCACCAGTTCGGCGAGGCGACGCGCATGGCGCGCGACGCGGGGCTTTCCGCGCTGCTGATCGGCGGAACGGTCTTCGTCGTCTCCGGCGCGGTGAGGTCCATGCGCCGCGAGCTCGAGAGCGGAACTGCCGCCGTCGTGCTGTCGCATCCAGTCTCCCGCGCTCAGTTCTTCCTCGCGAAGGCGTGCGGCGCATTTGCCGCGTTCGCGCTCTTCGCGGTCGCGCTCGGAGCGGTAACGGCGACGATCGTGAACGGCGCAAGCATAGGCGCGGTCGTGGCAAGGCAGACTGGAGACATTCCGCGCCTGTGGGGTCCGTCCTACGCCCTCGGCGTTGCGGCTGTAGTCGCTCCGTACGTGATCGGAGCGATCCTCAACCGCGCGGCGAACTTCCGCTTCGCCCTGAGCGCGTTTCTCTCCACCGTTGCGATATCCGTCGCGTCCGTCGCGTACCGTCCGGACTTTGAGGGCATCGCGCGGCTTCTTCCGGCGATAGTGCTTCTCTGGATTCCCCCGGCGTTCTTCGCCGCCGCCGCGTCCGCAGCGGCCGTGCGACTCAGGACCAACGCGGCGACGGCAGTCTCCGCGCTCCTCGTGTGCGCGTTCATCCCGTTCGCGGGGAACTACTGCCTTTCCGAGGCGCTTTCGGGCAGCGGGACGATTCCCGCGTCCTATGTCGCCGTGGCGGCTCTAGCCGCTCTCCCCGCAGTGCTTGCCGCCGCCATCGCCGGACTCGCCCTCATGCGCTCCAGAGATGTGTGAATAGGGGAAGTGGAAGTTTAATAGTTGAAAAGTTGAAAGTTAGAAAATGGGCATATTTGAATTCTTGATGTTGGTGTGTTTCGGCTTCTCGTGGCCGTTTTCAATTGCAAAATCGATACGCTCCAGGAGTGCGAAGGGGAAGAGCATAATGTTCATGCTGCTTGTCGAGCTGGGATACGTCTTCGGAATCATCCACAAGATTCTCAACAACTACAACTGGGTGATCTGGATGTACATCGCGCTTTTCTTCGTCGTTGCCGTCGACATTGCGCTATATTTCCGCAACCGGCGGTTCGATCTCGCCGCGTCGCGCGTCTCCGCGCCGGCGCTCGCGGCCGCGCTGCTCCTGCTCGTCCCGACTGTGGCGGATGCCGCGCCGGCAGCTGAGAACGGCAGGTCGTTCGTCGTGACAAACGTTTACGAGGAGACGGTCTCTGGATGGACCACCAACTGCTGGCCGTTCGCGCCGACAGTCTGCTACGGCGGAAACCGCTTCCGCGTCGTGCCGATGAAGTATCCGCCGTACCTCCTCGAAAGCTCCCCCGACATGCCGGTGACGATGGCGGATCTCTATCGTCTTTCGACGGACGGCGCCCCGGCGAAGATCGAGTGGCTTGCGGGCGACTCGTCTGCTCCGCTCCTCGGCTGGTTCGATCCGCGCGCAAGAAGGGGCGTCGTCATCCTCGCCGATCCATTCACCGAAGCCGGCGAGACCGGGTTTGCCATTGAGGAGGATCCAGCATCCGGGAAGTGCACCTTTCGCGTTTCCGCGCCGGGCGTGCGTTCGCGCATGTACAGGATGACACGCTTCGTCCCGTCCGACGACCGTCCCGCCGACCCCACGCGCAGGGTTCCGCTCGGAATCCTCCGCCTCGAGTGCAGCGCCGCCGACGTGAACGAATACCTCGACTTCGTCTTCTCGCACCGCAAGGACGCCACGCCGCGCGGGGAGAGTCCGAGGATCGAGCCATTCGGAAAGCTCTGCGAGTACGTGCTTGGACACTACGACGCGGACAAGTGGTACTCGAAGGACGGCGTGGAGTACATCGCCGACAAGCCAGACTCCGACTGCATCTTCTGGCATCTCCAGATCGGATGGTGCGGCGCTCCCCACCATTCGCTGCCGTATGTCCTCGCGCCGAACGCGGAGCGCGTTCGCCGCGTCGCCCGCACCTTCGACGCGATGGAGTCGATGCAGGGCGCGAGCGGATTCTTCTACGCCATCCGCCGAGGGAAGGAAATCTTCGGCGACGCGTATCCTGATCCGTTGAAGTACCGCGTCCACACTATGGTGCGCCGTCAGTCGGTCGCGATCTGCGCCGTCCTGCAGCAGATGCGGGCGATGGAGAACCTCGGCTATCCGGTCCGGAAGGAGTGGCGCGAAATGTGCCGCCGCGCCGCAGACGCGCTCGTGAAGGTCTGGAAGGAGAACGGACAGCTCGGGCACTTCCTCGATGCCGAGACCGGCCGCATCGTGACATGGAACTCGACCAACGGCGCGCTCGTTCCGGCGGCACTGCTGCTCTGCGAGCAGGAGTTCGGCGGCGGGAAGTACGCCGCGGCCGCGGCGGAGATCGGCGAGTTTTTCCTCAGGGAGCACCTTGCGAAGGGATATTCGGGCGGCGGACCGTGCGAGGCGTTGCAGTGTCCGGACAGCGAATCCATCGGAGAACTCGCTGTCAGCTTTGAGCGCCTGTGGGAACGGACGGGCGACGGGAAGTGGCTCAAGGCCGCGCGCGATGCGGTTGCGCTGTATGCGACATGGGTCGACGCATGGGACTATCCGCTCCCGCCAGACTCGCGCGAAGGGCGCCTCGGCACGCATACGACCGGCGCCGTGTGGGCGAACCTTCAGAACCGCCACGGCGCGCCTGGTCCGTTCTTCTGGGGCCACGACGTATTCCTTCGCGTCTGGAGGGCGACGGACGACGAACGCGTCTTCGAGCTGTTGCGCGACAGCGCGCGCGGTTGCGGACAGTATGTGCACACTCCGCTGCACCCCGTCATCCCCGGCGGAACGAACGGCGCGGTGAGCGAGCGCGTCAACACCGGCGACTGGGAGGAGAGGTCCGGAATCGGCAACTCGATCGACGAGGGGGACTCGAATCTGAACTGGTGTTCGACCGTCGCGATGGAGATGATGGAGAATCCGGGGGTGTATGTGCTTCTCGACGGAGACGGCGCCGATGTTCGCGCGATCGACCGCGTCGAGGCGCGCTGGATCGACGGATCGCTAGAGCTCGTCAACACGACGGCATGGGACACGACGGTGTCCGTCCTCGCCGAGACGAAGGAAGAAAGAAGGCGTCCGCTTTCCGGCGAGACGCCCTCCCTCGGGTGGATCAAGGTTTCAATTAAGTCTGGCGAACGATCTGTGCTGCCGCGCGCCAGGCTTCTTGCGCGCTAGCGCCTGCGAACGGCCCTTGCGGCCGCGGCGTTTCTTGCCGCCGCAGCATTTCGCGCAGCCGCAGCATTGCGTGCCGCCGCTGCATTGTGCGCGGCCGCAGCGTTCCTTGCGGCCGCCGCGTTGCGCGCTGCAGCGGCCTGTGCCG
>JAEEOY010000276.1 GCA_016284515.1 Kiritimatiellia bacterium
GCTCGGCCGTCATGGTGGCCGTTTGACTGGGGGAAGCATATCCCCCAAGGCCGAAGGCCGAAGTCGCCGCAGGCGAGCTCAATGCGGGGTGCGTCTCGCCGCTTCAAGATACCTCACGCTGAGGCGCGGAGAGGCCGAGAGCGCAGAGAGGTTTAGCCGTGTAGAGCGGGTTGGAGTTTTAGGGGGTTCCGTCGCTCCGCGACGGAACGAGAAAAGGCGGCCCTGCCAATTTCGCGGACCTGCCAAGCTGCGCGGCCGTCTGGGGCAATAGGGCCAGACAACACCCATTGAATTGTTCGATTTAAAATGCCCTTGCCTGTTGCAGATATAATTTGGTATAATTGAGCCGTTCGGCTGGGGGTATGCAGGAGCAACCCTCCTCGTGTGGTCGGCTTTACCGCGTGCTATTACGCGCGGCAGGGCGCGGTCACTGAGTGAGCCGCGCCGGAACCGAAACGATTTAAAACAAAGGCGAAAGGAAACAGGCAATGAAAAGAATACTTGCGGCAGTCGCGGCGTTGGTCGCGACAAGCGCGACCCTCCCGGTTCGAGGGGACGATCTCTCCATAACGCCGGCCACCCTGCCGGTCGCGACCCAGCAAGTCGCCTACGCGCAGACCTTCACCGCCACCGGCGGTGAAGGGTCGTACAGCTGGTCCGTCGTCCCGTGGAGCTACGAGACGGCCGAGCCCACCTACTCGGTCGGCGCGAACGAGACGCCGCTCTGGGAGGGCTCGCAGATGAAGGGCAACACGGCCTACAAGCTGCCGTTCACGTTCCCCTACTGCGGCACGCAATACGACACGATCTACGTGGACAGCCACGGCTTCCTGATGTTTGATCCCAACTACAGCTCGTCCGACTATGCCTACAAGAGCTATCTCTCCTACGGCTACACGGGTCTCGCGGTCCTCTGGAAGAACTCCGCCTACGCGAGCGGCTGGGTCGATACGAGCGTGGAGGGACAGGTCAGCTTCCGCTTCGAGATGTCCTACGAGTCCGGCGACACGACCTACACCTGGGCGCACAAGACGACGCTCTATTCCGACGGGCGTATCCGCTTCGCCTACCGCCAGGATGCGAATGACAGCGTCCCGGACAACTTCGCCATCGGACTCGCGGTCGGCAACATGAGGGCCGCCTACAGCTACGCCAGCCTTCCGCTCGCCGGCGACGGCGACCCGATTCCGTCGAACGACTTCGTGTTCATGACCTACGGCATTGCAGAGGGATTCTCCTGGAGCAGCTCTTACTACGATTATTCGACCTATCAATACGTTCCGTGCCTTTACGGACAAAGCAAAACGGCCGGGCCGGTGCCTTTCGCGCTGAAGGTGACAGACTCCAGTGACGGTTCGACAGTCACGAACTTCTACGACTTCGTCATCGTCGAGAACCCCGACAAGGAGCCGGTCATCGACGCCGTCTCGCCCGCCACGACGAACGTCTTCCACCAGCTCTCCATCGGCGACACGATGGACTTCCACGTCGATGCGCACGACCTTGCCGACGGTCCCTTTGACATCAACTGGGGATTTTACAAATATGACGGCAGCTCCTATTCAACCAACCTTGCCACGACGGCAGACTTCACGTTCGAGGCAACGCGGGAGCTCTACGATTTCCAGCAATCGAGCGGCGAGTCGGTTTTGAAGTGCATCGTCTCCGACGCCTTCTGGACGAACACCGTCACGTGGCATGTCTCCATCCGGCGCGACGCCTACGTGGACGCATCTGCCGAGACGAACGGCGATGGCTCTTCCGCCGCACCCTACAAGAACATCGACAACGACTACTTCAAGAAAGGCGACAAGATCACCATCAAGCCCGGACGCTACGAGCTCGACTACCTGAACCTCGGCAGCAGGGGGCTCCAATTCGTCTCGACGGGCAGCATGGACGACACCACGATCGCCTTCACGAGCGGCTACTCGCTTCAGGGCGACTCCGGCGCAAGGGCGTCTTTCACCGGATTCACGTTCGAAAATGTCAGCTACGCCATCTACGTCAACTTCACGGACTGCTCGCTGAGCGGAATCAAGAACCACGACTACGGCATCCAGTACTGCGACTTCACGGGCTGCTACATCTGGGGATGCTCGGTGTCGCGCAACCTCTTCACCGACTCGACGCTAAAGGACTGCACCGTCGCCGGAAACCGGTTCACCCAGACTGTGGACGAATACGACAGCCTCGGCGCGATCGGCTCGAGTTGCAAGATCGAGAACACGATCGTCGCGAACAACTTCGATTCCAATGGCTCGGAGGCGAACTTCAGCACCGACGAATGGGATGTGCAGTATATCACCGCCACCAACTGCTGCACGATCCCAGCGATGACCGGCTACGGCACCGGAAACTACGAGGCCGATCCGAAGTTCGTCTATGCGGAGGAGGGCGACCTGCGGCTCCGCGTCGGTTCCGGCTGCCTCGCGGAGAACCCCGCGAACAACACCGGCGCCTACAAGGGCCCGGGCGTGGGGGGCTTCGCCGTCCACGCATTTACAGACCCCGTGCGCGGCACGGTCGAGCCCGCGCTGCAGGTCGTCGCGGCGGGCGGCAGCGCCACGCTCACTGCCACAGCGCTCACCGACCGCGCCTTCCTGGGCTGGGTCACGAACGGGGTCGAAGTCGCGGGTGCCACGGAGATGGCGCTGGCCATCGAAAACATTGACTGCGACTACGAGGTCGAGGCACTCTTCGAGGTGCGCGAGTTCTACGTGAACCCGACCGAGGTTGATGACACGGGCGACGGCAGCGCCGCGCAGCCGAAGCGCACCGTGGCGGCAGCCGCCGCGCTCGCGATCGACGGAGAGACGATCCGCCTCGCGGAAGGCACGTTCGAGCCGTTCGCCTTCGAGGACAGCTACTGGAACGGCGAAAGCTATGTCTCCGACACGCGCGCGCTCACCTTCCTCGGCGCGGGCGCAGGCAA
>JAEEOY010000277.1 GCA_016284515.1 Kiritimatiellia bacterium
CTCGCTCGCCGCACTCGTGGAATCATTCGTGAACACTCTCGAGATATTGCGCAAGGCGATTGCCTCCTACCGCCCCGTCGCGAAGTCGGCTGCGGAGTGCACCGACGAGGCCCCGCAGTTCGGCGCCGCAGGTTTCGTTCAGGTGTAGGGTGCGCTCATACCGCGCCCAAGGAAATAACCCTGTAGTCCCTGTAACCTTTCGCCGTGTGGCGAAAGGTTACACACTTTTTCGCGACACGCCCGATTTCTCGGCTTATGATTCATTCGGCGGTGGCCGAAGGCTCCTCCTCGGGGAGCCCTCGGCGAATACGCCGGATCCCCTCGCTCGGACCTTCGCTCCCCCGCCTCACTTTCTGCCGCAACATGCACCTTCACTCAACAACCATTCCTCAACCACGCGCCAACCATAACTCAACCCCAACCACGACTCAACCATCCTTCGTGTCGAATCCAAGAACGATTTCGACACAATCATCCCACATCCACGATCCTTGAATCGACAACATCGAGCTCCACGGCCTCGGCTCGTCCATCAACTGCCTCGGCCGTCGCGTCACTTCCTACACCACCCGCGACGCGAAGGAAATCGCCAAACTGCTGGCAATGCTGCCGTGAGCGCTGACGGCGGCGAGAGTCGCAAACTCTTGTAAAATGGGTCTTTCGTGGGGCCTCAAGTTTCTCCACATGTTCCATTGGAAAAGTAGCAATCCGGCGGGTATGGCGGGGGTCAGATGATGCCGAGGGAAAGCGCAAGCGAGGTTGCCTCTGCGCGTGATGCGACGCCGAGGCGTTCGAAGGCGATGGCGAGATGGGCCTTTACGCCGTGGCGCGTGATGCCGATCCGCTCTGCGATTTCCTCGTTGTTGAATCCCTTGGAGACGAGCCTCAGTATGTCTTTCTGACGCGCGGAAAGCGTCGGCGCGAGGCGCTTCTCCTCGATTATGCTGGTGATTTCGGGCGATATGTATTTCTCACTGCGGGCGACTGCGCGTATCGCCGCGATGAGCGTTTCGCTGGAGCAGTCCTTTACGACGGCTCCCATTACTCCCGCGTCAAGCGCGACCTTTATCTCGGCGGCGGTGGTGAACGAAGTGAGTAGCATGATCTTTACGCCGGGATCGTCTGACAGAATCTCCGACGCAGCCGCGGCACCGTCCTTCACCGGCATCCGGAGGTCGAGTATCGCAACGTCGGGCTTGAGCTCGCGCGCAAGGCGCACGGCCTCGACGCCGTTTTCAGCTTCCGCGATTATCTTGAGGTCTTCCTCCCGGTCGATGAGCCTGGCAAGCCCCTCGCGGACGATCTGATGGTCGTCGGCAAACAGTATCTTCGTGACGTTTGTCGTGGTTTTGCTGTGTATTGTTTTCATTGCGGAGAGTCTTCCAAAGTGACGGCGATTTCCGTTCCGTTTTCAGGTGAACTTGAAATTGAGAACGAGCCGTTGAATGACTTTGCGCGTTCCTTCATCCCCATCAGCCCGAAGTGTCCTTCCGCAGAGCCGCGGCAGTCCTCGGGATCAAATCCCTTTCCGTCGTCGACTACCGAGAAAGAGAGCCGCCGCCCAGACAGCTCCCCAGATACGGCGACCGTCCGTGCGTGTCCGTGCCTTATGGCGTTCACCGTTGCCTCGCGGATGATCGAAAGCGCGGCGTGGCGGATGGCTTCGGAGAGGCTGGACGACGGGATGTCGAAGTCCAATGCAAGGCTGCATCCGCCGAGGTGTGGCGCGAGCGTCGCTTTGATAGCGTCTGCGAGGTTCACTGCGTCGAGTGCGTTCCCCCGCAGATCCCAGATGCAGCACCTCAGCTCCCTACGGCACGAGGCGAGGATACGTTTCGCGGCCTGCGTCTCGCCCGCATCGAGCTGCATGGCCGCGCCCGTCAGTATCTGTGATATCGAGTCGTGTATCTCCGCCGCGAGGCGGGTGCGCTCGGAAGTCTTCAGTTCGGCGATGGCGCTTGCGGAGCGTTCTCGGAAGAGCTCGCGTCCGCGCTTTTCGGAGAGCTGGCGGAGCTGGCGGTTCCAGAACAGGATTGCCGCAAGTGCGAGCAGAAGCGCGGCGACGACTGCGCCGAGCTTGGCGGGAGTCCACCATGGCGGGCGCGAGACCACGACAAGATCGTCGGGACGGTCAATCACGAGCCGAATTCCGTTCAGCTGCGTTTCACTTGAAATGGCCGCCCAGTTTTCCGTTGCAAGTACGCAAGTGCCAGTCACCTGGATGCGGCATCCGGCGGCTATCTTCGTCGCCGTCTCGGGCACAGACGAGAAGTCGACTTCGAGATGGTGACCAGCAATGGAAATGAAAAATGTCTTTTGTTCGCGCTGCGTCTTGCCGAACTCCGAGACGATGCCGCAAAGCCGAAGCCGTTTCCCTTGAAGCTGTTGCTTGCCGAAGACGTTAGAGGAGAGCAATCCCATTTCGTCTTCATTTGAGATGTCGGTTACGTCGCTTTCCGTGAAGGTGACGGACGATATTTTTTTGCCTATCGCCCGTGAGAGATTGAGGAAGAATCCGTCCGTTGACGGATATCCGACGACTTCGACGGACTCGCCGCGGCGCATTTTCGACGGAGATGCGAAGTCAACCATTGCCATGCGTCCGTCGCGCATACGCAGTAGCGCATGTCGATGCTGCCAGACGGTGACGAGCCATCCTTCGGCCTTATGCCGTCCAAGGCGGCGAAGCGCTTCAGGCGGGAGCCTGCGGAGCTCTTCGACGTCTGGAGTGCCAGTGAACGGATCGTCTGGAGGCGGGGAAAGGATTTTTATGTTTCTAATTCCGGCTACGACAAAGCGTCGTTCCTCGATGAATCGATGCGAGTAGTTTCTGGAATCTGGGTATCCGTCCAGGCGCACTTTTGCGCCTATTAGGGATTCGAGCTCGGCAAGCGTTGCTCCGCATGTGGGGATCGGCGCGTAATACTGATGGGCATCCGCGATGATTGACAGATAGCTGTGCGTCGGACTTGTCCCGCTTGGTTCAGCATCGCGCACTTCGCCTACGAGGTAGGATCGGCGGAAGTCATGTCGCCCGCTCATAATTTCCTTTGCTGCGCCCTCGTGCGGTGCTGGTGCTTCTTCATGTCCGAGTATCTCGAGATTGCGGAATACGGGCCGCACGTATCCTTGGCCTACAGGCGTAAGCTCGCCTTCAAGCTGAACGCGATCGCCCAATTGCGGGATTGGCGGCGGGTTTGTGGTGCTTGTAATCTTCATGGCCGCGTCGCCGTCGTTGAGCAGAAGCTGGTATGAGGTGTCGTCTGCGGACAGCATATACGCGACTGTCCCCGTGACACGGAAGTCAGGGTTGGGCGGAATGGTGTTCGCCTTCATTGTCTCCGCGAGTTCACCGAGACTTGTTATCGTGACCAGAATTGCAAAGGCAAGAGACATGTCATATATATTATACTAAAAAACGCCCCTCCCGCGGACTAGCCACTTGGCTACTATGCCGCCGGAAGGTAGCTTACAGGGTGTAGCACCTAATTTGCATATTGCGTAATAGGGGATAGGTTTTTCGCCCTTAAATGGTGTCCCCTAATCTGCCTATTGCAAAATAGGTGCTATTATTGTATACTATTCATGGCTGGATTTAATGGAAAGGAATTCCGCTATGTTCTTTGGGCGTGAAGATATTCTGCAAAAGCTTGATGCATTGCTTGGGAAACATGTTGCCTCGCTGGTGACATGCCGTGGCCGTCGGCGTATCGGAAAGTCGACGCTTATCGAGCGTTTTGCAAACAACAACGATGCGAGGTTCATCAAGATAGAAGGAGTTCGCCCGACGGAGCGAACGTCGAACGAGACAGAACTCCGAAGCTTTGCCGAACAGCTTGCGCTTCAGACCGATGCCGAGTCTTCGCTCCCGGACAATTGGCTTTCCGCGTTCAAACGGCTTGACCATGAAATCAAAGACGACGTTTTGACAGTGGTACTGCTTGACGAGATTTCCTGGATGGGGCGATATGACGACCTCTTTGCGGATTCGATCAAGATTGCCTGGGACAACATGTGGAAGAAGCACGATCGCCTGATTCTGGTTTTATGCGGCAGCGTTTCGAGCTGGATAAAGGAGCACATCGTCGACAGTTCTGCTTTTGTTGGAAGGCGATCCTGTGATCTGGTCGTCCGCGAGCTGCCGCTGAAAGAATGCGTCAAATTCTGGGGCCGCGAAGTCGAGCGTGTCGACCTGAAGGAAATTGTTGACGTCCTTTCGGTGACTGGTGGCGTGCCGCGCTATCTGGAAGAGGTGAACCCAAGTCTTTCCGCAGAGGAGAACATTAGGCGCATGGCGTTTTCGCATGACGGCGTTCTGCGGAACGACTTTGACGAAATGTTCAACGATGTCATAACCAAACAGCCGGACTTTACGGCCAAGGTCCTGCACTGTCTCGTAGATGGCCCCCGCACGGCGGCGGAGGTGGCGAGAAAACTGAAGCTGTGCAAGGGAGGTCGCATCACGGATGCCCTTGAACGTCTGGTCGAGGCTGGATTTGTCATGTCCGACAAGGGGAAGAATCCCGAGACTGGAGAGGAGCTGCGCGAAAACCGATACCGCATGAGCGACAACTATTGTCGGTTCTATCTTAAGTTCGTCGAACCGGCAAAGGCGGTGATCGACCGCGACGAGTACGAATTCGCGGGGTTGGACGCACTGGAGAATGTCGATTCCGTCATGGGGCTGGCCTTTGAGAACCTGGTCGTCAACAACTACCACGAACTTGTCCCGTATCTGCACCTAAAGGGAACCGTCATTACATCGGCTGCGCCGTACTTGCGACGAGGGTCGAATGCAAAGCGGGGGAGAAAGGGCTGCCAGGTCGATTTGCTTGTCCAGACCAGAAAGTCTCTTTGCTTCGTCGAAGTCAAGAGGAAGAAGGAAATCACCAGGGCCATCATTGACGAGATGAACAGCAAGATCTCGGCAGTGAAGCGTCCAGACGGGATGTCCGCCTTTGTGGCGTTGGTCTATTTTGGCTCTTTGTCGCCAGTAGTCGCTGCAGACGGATATTTCTCGGCAATCGTTCCGTTCCGCAAGTTGCTAGGCATCTGAAAGGGACACCCCCTACTAGCCACTTGGCTACTATGCCGCCGGAAGGGCGTTTGGTAGAATACCAGTCGATGAAGACGAATGTTCGCCAAATTCCGTGTCTATTTCTGTCGGTATTCACCGCTACTGCGCTTTCGTGCGCGGCGGTTGCTGCGGTTGCGGCACCATGCGGCGGCGCGACGCATGATCGAAAGGGCTGGTATGTGGCCGAGCTAAACGGCGCTCCTGGATTGTGGCACGACGGCAAGCCTGTTCCGCCAATCATGTTCTGGCAGTGGCAGCTTCAGGAACAGGACGTGAAGTCGATGTCGGACGCAGGCATCGAACTTTTCGCGATGATGGGCTCGTTCCCGCATTACGAACGTCCCTATTGGCGAGCTGACGGCTTGTTCGACACTGCATACTACGACGGACAGTTTGATGCGGTGCTTGGGTGGAATCCGTCGGCTCAAGTGCTCCCCCGCATTTTTGCAACTGCGCCCGACTGGTGGAGCGAATTAAACACAAACGAGCGGTTCGCTGCCGAGGTGCCGGTTGGGGTTGATGTTTCCACTTGGCACCTTCCGCGTGAATCGCTTGCTTCCGAAAGGGCGAGAAAAGAGGTGTCGCCCTATTATCGTCGCCTTGTGCGCCATCTGTTCGAGCGCTACGGCGGCAATCTCCTTGGTGTACATGTTGCCAACGGACCTTGGGGCGAGAATTTCTCCTGGGATGCTTATTACCGCAAGCGCTTCCGCCCGGTTGCGGGAGACCAGTCAGAGCCGATGCGCCGCGCCTTTGTTCGGTATCTTCGCGGGAAATACGGAAATGACGAAAATAGGCTGCGTGATGCTTTCAAGGATCCGTCTGTTACATTTGAGAGCGTAAAGGTTCCCACCAAAGCCGAACGCGTGCGCCTAAACGAGGAAGGCTGGCGCGATCCGGCCGAGGGGCGAAAGGTTCTTGACTACTTCGAGTGCCACAACCTTGTGACTGTGGACATGCTGGACTACTGGTGCTCGATTGTCAAGGAAGAGTCGGACGGGAAGCTTCCGACGCTCGTATTCTATGGTTATACACAGGACGAGCGTTGGCCAGTCGAGTGCGACCATCGTGCAATCGCGGCGCTCTATGGCCGCCCGAGCGTGGATATGCTCTCGGCGCCCCACACG
>JAEEOY010000278.1 GCA_016284515.1 Kiritimatiellia bacterium
GGCGCCGAACTGCGGGGCCTCGTCGGTGCACTCCGCAGCCGACTTCGCGACGGGGCGGTAGGAGGCAATCGCCTTGCGCAATATCTCGAGAGTGTTCACGAATGATTCCACGAGTGCGGCGAGCGAGTCCGCGTCCAGGATCGCGAGCGGCTCATGCCGACAGAGATGGAACCTGCCCGTTTCATGGTCGCGCGAGATCGTAGCTCCCGCAGTCCCGGCGAAGAGGTGGTTCGCCTCGAGCATGGCCGAGAGCAGTTGCTCCAGTCCCTCGGGGGGCGGATCGCCGATTTCGCCGTGGACTGCGAGCCTGTCGGAGTCCGGCAGGCTCATGAGCGTCACGACCATGTCGTCCACGTTGATGACGCACGACCCGTCATCCGATGTCAATTCGACGCCGATTTTGGAACCCAGGCCGGATATTAGTTCTTCGAATGTCATTTAAACCTTTCCGCTGCAAACGGGCTGTTGATCAAAAGATGCTGAACTGTTCGTCGATTTCATGCTCCTCGGCGGCGGTAAGCCGGTCATCCGGCGGATTCGACGCGACTGACTTCAGGAACAGGAGCGCGTTCTTCACATCCACGTCGTCGCCGGCGATCTGGTCGATAGCGGCGGCGTTCACCTGCTCGAGGGCGTGGTACCATTCGGGATGGGGCGCGATCAGGTGCGTCATCGCGAGTTCGATGAACTCCTTGCGCTTCACCTCATCGGCGACGCGCTCGGCGAAACCGGCACGGGTGAGGTCGGCCATGATGTTGCCGATGTTGAACTTTAGCGACTGGACGACCGCCAGACGGTTCGCCTGCTTGGTGTACCAGTCCGGCTTCGCGAACGTCTTCACGAGGTCCGGCACGAAGCGGAAGTCCTGCATCGACTTCTCGATCTGGGCGACCTCCGCGTCGTAGAGACCGTGCTCGGCGGCGTAGTTGCCGTAGTTCGTCGTCACGTAGGTCTCGCGGTGGGCCTGGCGGCCGGCGTCCTTCGCGACTTCCTTCATCGCGTTCTTGAGGCTGAGTCCGCCGCCGCTGACGGCGCTGAACACCCCACCGAGGCCCCTGAAGGACGCCGCAAACTTCTCGCTGCCGCGCATGATCGCCTTGCCGAACCCGGCGGACACATCTTCGTATGGCTTGATCAGCGGGATAACTTCCTCGTCCGGGCCCTGGTCGTCCAGAAGGGTCTCCCTGAGGTTGCTGAAGATGCTGGCGATCGTCGGCTTGAGCTGTTTCTCGACCAGCGAATGCACGAACTGGCGCCACTCTTCGCGGTGTTGCGAGACGGGCTCGGAAGGCGTGGCGGCGAGCGTCGCCAGAATCGAGGTTGCGTTCAGACGGGAGACTGTGGCGCCGAATCTGGCAACGAAATCCTCGAACTCGCGAATCTGGTCGAGCTGGGCGAAGACGGCCGACCTCGCTTCGGCGGAGTCGGGATTGTTCGCCCAGTTATCGACCAAAGTGTTCAACTTGGCTTCGTAGGTCTGATTCTGCTGGTTGTCGCCCTCCTGCTGCACACCCATGTTCCCCTGCACGTAATAATTGAAGGCCCGGATGTTCTCGCTGAGAACCATCTCATCGTCGACGTTTCCGGAGGAAATCAGATCCTGGAATTGGGTGAAGACCGTCTGGAGGGTGATTCCGTTGTGAATGTCTTTCGTCCGCGTCTGGGGATCGATCATCTCTTTAATCTGCACGAGGAAGTCGGGCATCGTCTCGCCATCCTGGAGGGTGTCGGTGAGCCTCATCGACCTGAGCGCTGTCTTGATCTCCGACAGCTGCTCGTTCATGAGTCTCACCGTCTCGTCCAGACGCTGCATGCTCTGCAGCATGCTGAAGATCGGACCCGGCAGTTCCACGCCCATCTCCTGGATGAGCTGGAAGGCCGCCGACATGACGCGCCCGATGTCGGAGGCGTCCGCGCGGTCGAAGACCTCCTGCAGCGCCCTGACGAGGTCATTGCGCTTGGCGGCGAGGGTCTTCTTGCCTTCGGCTGAGAGAAGATTCTCGTAGTTTTCCAGGAACTTGGACGCTTTCTTCGCCGGAATCCAGGCGAGCGCCCACTTGAGG
>JAEEOY010000279.1 GCA_016284515.1 Kiritimatiellia bacterium
CGGCGTCTGGAGCCTCACCGGCTACCAGAACGTCCACCACTTCTCCGACGCGAGCGGATACATGGACATTGAATCCTCTGCGAATAACCTTACCGTGACACGGTCGGGAGCCAACACCGTCGATGCGGCTGGCGTCCTCGGTAGCTCCCTGGCGAACACAGGTAACAACTTGCTTGGCCTCAGTGTCGCAACGAACAGCTGCTGGATGTGGGAAGCGGGCGGGACGGTCACCTTCTCCGCGTGGGGCAAGCGCACGTCCGATACCTCCAACCGTTATCTCTTCGGAACAACAGGAGCTTTCGGCTATGCGAACGCATCGACCTTCACGGTGGACGTGAACGAGACGACAGCCTCGGGCACGATTCCCTCGGTTGGGGACTGGACCCTCTACACGCTCGTCATTGATGGCGGCACGCTTTCGCTTTACATCGACGGCACCCTCGCCGAGTCCAAGTCCGGCTCGTTGCCGGCCGCGTCCGCGGCCCTCTACTGGGGCTCCAATGGCTCGAGCCGCTGGAAGGGATCCATCGACGAGGCTCGACTCCGCAACATCGCCGACACGCCCGACTGGATCCAGGCGTGCTGCGACACGATCAAGACGGCCAACTTCGTTGTTGCCGCGGCGGTCGAGGCGAATGCCAGCACAGCCCCGACCTTCGCCAACGGAACGACGGGTACGCCGCTCGACGCGACCAAGTTCACCTCGCGCATCCCGCTCACGATTTCCGGCTACGACGGCTCCGACGCAATCGAGAACCTGCCGGTGCTGGTCCGCCTAGGATCGATCTCGGTGTCGGGCTTCGATGTCTCCGCGCTTGCCTCCGACGGCAGCAACTTCCGCTTCGCCGACGCCCGGGGCAACAACCTCCCGTTCGAGATCGACACCTGGGACGCGACGAGCGGCAAGAACGCCTGGGTGGCCGTGCCGTACGTCGAGGGCACGGGCACGACGATCTACCTCTATTTCGACACCGCCGCAACGCTCGCGGCAAACGACTCGGCTGCCGTTTGGACGAATGCCTGCTACAAGAACGTGATGCACTATCAGGGCACCATGGACGCGCTTGGCCGCTACGACTCCACGGGAATCAATACCGACATTGCGGCATCTTCGCCCACCGCCATTGGAACGGCCTTCGGAATATTCGGCGACGGATCCAGTTGCGAGACGAACGGTAGCACCGGCTATCAGTTCACTCTTGGCGATGCGGCATGGGAGAAGGGCAATCCCATCACATTTTCGACCTGGGCAAACACGGACACCAGTAGTGGCAGTCGCACTCTTTTCGGCGATTATAATGGTACTGGCGCTTATTACGTCTATCCAACTACCAGCGCATCGGTTCAGATTGGCAGAAGAGGTAGTGTCAATACAGTCTCCCTTGCTCATGGCGACTCCAAGGGCCAGTGGTGCTACTTTACGTTCGTGTGCGACGGGACCGTCACCAAGGTCTATGCCAACGGCGCCTACGAGGGCATGGTCGCGACGCCGCTGCCCGTGATGAGCGCCTTTGCCTGGGGCTACGGCAATGGCGGTCGTCACAAGGGCTATTGCGACGAATCGCGCATCCATGCGGTCGCAGAATCCGCCGACTTCATTGCGGCGAGCTACAAGACGATGACGGACGCCTCGTTCGTCGTTGCCGGTGCCGTCGAACCCGCTTTCACGAGCTACACGCCGCAGATTCTGTCGGCCGAGCCCACGCTCAATTCGATTGAAGTCAAAACGCGTCTCACGGCGTTTGAAGCGGGTGCTTCCTCTGTGTCGCTGACCTTGCTCTACGGAAAGTCCGCCGACGCGCTGACATCGGAGTTCTCCCTCGGGTCGATAACGGCGCCGGGAAGCGTGACCCGGACGCTGTCGGGTCTTGACTTCTCCACCACGTACTACCTCAAGGTCAAGGCCGTCGACAATTTCAACAACGAGGCGTTCTCCGAGGTCGTCGAGGTGGCGACGGGCGCGGACACCCGCATGGACACCACCCCCTTCACCTACAAGAGCACGGCGACCGTCGGCGGCTACGCCGGTTCGACGACCCTCGCGAACTTCCCCGTCCTCGTGCGTCTTGCGGCGAATTCGCCCGTCGGTTTCGACTACGAGAACTGTGAGGCGGACGGCTCGGACATCCGGTTCGCGGACGCGAACGGCATTATGATTCCGCACGAGATCGACACCTGGGATCCAACCGGCACGTCGCTTGTCTGGGTACAGATTCCGAGACTTTCCGGCACGTCGACAGAGCTTACGATGTACTTTGGCGCCGATCCCGCGTCGCTCCCCGCCGTCACGGCCGCCGACGTGTGGACGAACGCGAACTACAACGCCGTCTGGCACTTCTCCGGCGATGCCAAGGAGTCGGCAAACGGCCTGACGGATTCGGGTTCAGCCGGGACTCCCAACTACACGACCTCGACTTTCGGCGTCGGCAAGTGCTTCAAGACGACAGGCGCTACGACGTTCGGATACAATGTGGATTCCAAGTGGACGACGCTCGGTTCGAGCGGCACGCTCACCGTCTCCACGTGGGCGAAGTACGAGCTCAGTTCCGCAAATTATAACCGCATGCTTTCCTGCATGTCGAACTGGGAGAAGCCGGCTGGTTGGGAATTGTCCATTCAGAATGTCAGCGTCGATCAGATCACGGTTGGTTCGTCTGGGAAGAGCCAGTATCAGTACACGGCGAGCGGCGTGGGTCCGGGCTCGGGCAACGTCTATCTCACCGCCGTCTATAACGAGGACGGAAATACGCAGCTTTACGTCAACGGCGCCCTGGCGCATAGCGAAACGCTCAACAATGTCGTTACGCCGACGGAAAAGCTTTGGATCGGCTCTCTCAACGGGACCGGCAACTTCTGGAACGGCTCGCTCGACGAAATCCGCATCAACCGCGCCGCCGAGTCCGCCGACTGGGTCAAGGCCTGCTACGACACGATGGCGTCCGCCTCGTTCGTCACGATGGACGGCGTCACAAGCGTGGGCGGGGTGCAGCCGCTCGCGATCCGCTCGACAGGGGCGACGCTCTCCGGAACGACGGCGACGATCACGGGCCGCCTCGCCAACCTCGGCACCGGCGCCACGTCAGCTGCTGTAACGCTCTACTACAACACATCGGCGAACGTCGAGGGCGGATCCTCCGTCGGCCCTGTGTCCTACAACGACAAGGCGGACCTTTTAAATGTGCTTGAAAACCTCACGCCCGCGGAGACCTACTACTATGCCTACAAGGCCACGAACGATCTTTCGGCAACGGCCTGGTCGGCGACGAACTCCTTCGTCGTAGAGGCCGCCACGCGCTTCTCCGATGCGCTCGGAATCGTAGTTCAGAACTGCCAGATGACCGTGACTGGCGCAATGACGGAGTGGGGTGTCGGCACGACAAAGGTTGAGCTTCTCGTCGGCACTTCGGCGGACAATCTTTCGCCCGTCCAGACGGTGAATCTTTCCGCCGCACCGGCGAACATGGAGGTCGCCTTCGACCCCATCACCGAGCCGGTCGGCACCTACATTGTCGCGATTCGTGCGACGACGACCTACAATGACAATGTGTGGGTCCGCGAAACGACGACGACCGCCCAGACTCTCGTCGATGCGTCCACCTATACATGGAATGGTGGCAACGGCGACTGGACCAATCCCACGATGTGGACGAGTTCCGACACGGGCGCGGCGGGCGTCCCGAGCGCGGCCTCCTCAGTCGTCTTCGGCGACGCGGATAGCGACGTCACGCTTGCGGCCGACGTCACAGTCGCGGGCCTTACGGTCTCCTCCGTCGGCACGCACGCGTTCCGCTCCGACAAGACGATGACCGCCCGCAAGCTCACGGGCCCGGTCGCGATGTCAGGGATTGGCGGCGGCAGCCTCGTCCTCGATTCGGTCAAGTTCGAGAATCAGATCTCCGACCTCGCCGGACTCAAGCAGCTCGTGATTGAAAACATGGGCTGGGCGGAGGCGGCGTCGAGCGCGGCAACGGACATCGTCCTCGTGAACGGCGGCACCTTTTACGGCGGCGTGATCTACGGAAGCGGCCCGGCGCGGACCTTCGGCAAGCTGAAGCTCGTCGGCGGCCCGAACCGCATCAGCTTCAACCAGCACACGCAGTATGGCATCCGGTTCGCCTCGTTCGAGGCGGTCCCCGGCTCCGGAGTTCCGGTCGTCAGCATCCGCGAATCGGCCAACACCGGGGATCGTCCGCTCGTCGCTTTCGACGACGCCACGGGCATCGAGCGCGTTGGCGGTACCGCCTCGCTCGCGGACGCCATGTCGAAGATCCCCGTCTGCCCGAACTTCATGCTCAACGACACCGACACCCTGTATGGCAAGGGCGCCTGCACGATCGTGAACGGCGAAGTCCGGAAGATTCCGCAGTCGACGATGCTGACGACGCTCGCCGGCGCGACGGAGACCGACAACGTCTGCATCACCAACGACTTCACGCTCACGGAAGACGTCACAGTCAACGCATTCCTCTTCCAGGGCGGGAACATCGACCTCGGCGGGCACACGGTCACCGTCCGCTCCGGCGTCTTCCGCGAAGGCGACGGCGGCATGTTCAACAAACTCATCCAGAACGGCGTCGTCAAGCTCGGCCGCCCCGACGCCCTCGGCGACGGCACGAACAACGCCGATGCCCGCAACAAGGTCGATTTCGCAGTGGACGGAAACGGCGACCCGGAGACGGTCATGCTTGCGCACAACGCCCAGCAGATGGGGTGGAACAGGTACGCCACCTACGCCACCTTCGTCGGAACCTTCGCGGCTCCGCCGAACCAGAACTATTCGGTTTCGTCGAGCATGTGCGGAACCAACGCGGTCGTCGAAATGCGCGGCGGCGCAATCCGTGCAGGCGACCACTACGCGAAAGTTCTCTTCCGCGGACTGTCCGGCGTCGGCTCGATCAACTTTCAAGACAATTGGAAGTGCGGGCTCTGGCTCGGCGACTTGGCGTCGGCCGAAGACCAGGCGGATTTCCTCTTGCAGGAGGGCCGTGTTGTTGTCGGTCACGGCGGCCTCGTGAAGCCGGGCTGCATCGACTACGACGGTGGGCGTCGCGGTTGCTTCTCGATCCCCTACGTGACCCCGAACGGTGACCTTCCGAAACTGAGAGCGCTCGAGTTCCGCGACGGGGCCAAGCTCAAGGTCACGCTTCGTCCCGACGGCACGTGCTCGTGGCTCGACGCGTCGCAGACGCAGTCGGCGGGCACCTTCCTCGACGTCACGCTCGCGGGCGACCTCGTGCTGGAGGAAGCGGGACGTGTCAAGAGCGGCAATGGCCCATGGATTGTCCTCAAGACCGGCAAGGAGACGACCGGGTACTTCGCCAACGCCGGTGTAAACGGCAGGGGCATTCAGGGCTACAAAGTTTCCTACAACGTGGCGCTCCCCGACGGCACCTACGGCGTAAAGGTGGAGAAGAAGAACCTTGTTGGCTTCAGCATCATCGTCAGGTAACGGCGACATGGTGCGATGTGGCAAGGCCGCCTCGGCCTTGCTGCAAGGGCGGGGCGCCCTTG
>JAEEOY010000280.1 GCA_016284515.1 Kiritimatiellia bacterium
GCCAAGGGCGTGGAGGAAATTCGTGTTCTTGACATAGCCGACTTCGACTATCCCGAGAAGGGCGAGAGCTGGCTCAAGTTCACGCTCGGGGATGTCCGCGATGTCGCGGCTGTCGAGAAGTGCGTCGAGGGATGCGACGTCGTCGTGCACTGCGCGGCGGCGCTTCCGCTGTACTCCGAGCACGACATTTTCACTACCGAGGTCGACGGATGCCGCAACGTGCTCGCCGCGTGCCGCAAGTTCGGCTGCGACCGCATGGTGCAGATTTCCTCGACGGCGGTCTACGGAGTCCCTAAGAAGCATCCGATCTACGAGACCGATCCCCTCATTGGCGTCGGGCCCTATGGCCAGGCTAAGATCGACGCGGAGGACATTTGCCGCGAGGCGATCAAGGAAGGGTACTGCGTCTCGATCATCCGTCCGAAGAGCTTCATAGGTCCCGAGCGCCTCGGCGTCTTCGCGCTTTTCTACGACTGGGCGTACACGGGGCACGGCTTCCCGATGATCGGCAGCGGCAACAACCGCTACCAGCTCATGGACGTCGACGATCTCGACCACGCCATCTGGAACGCGATGACGTATCCGAAGGACAAGGTCGCGACCGAGTTCAACATCGGCGCGAAGGAGTTCACGACGATGAAGGAGGACTACCAGGCTGTCCTCGACCATGCGGGCCATGGGAAGAAGATTCGCGGCACGCCGGTGAAGCCGATTGTCTTCATCCTCCGCATCCTCGAGAAGCTCCATCTCTCGCCCCTCTATCCGTGGGTCTACGAGACGGCCTCGACCGACTCGTTCGTCTCGATCGAGAAGGCGGAGAGGATACTCGACTTCAAGCCGCAGCACTCCAACAAGCAGGCGCTCATCCGCAACTACGACTGGTATGTAGCGCACCTTGACGAGTTCAAGGGCAAGTCCGGCGTCTCGCACCGCGTCCCCTGGAAGCAGGGCCTCCTCGCCTGCGCCAAGTGGTTCTTCTGACCGACCGGCGGATTTTTGCTATACTATAGCCCTGTATGGGCAAGCTATTCATCATCGACATGATGCCCTTTCTCTACAAAGGGCATTTCGTTTTTCTGAGAAACCCGCGCATGACGTCGACGGGGATCAACACCTCCGCGCTGTTAGGGCTCGCCTCGGGGCTTCAGTCGATCCTCAAGCGCGAGAAGCCGACTCACGCCGTCCTCGCGATGGACCCCGGCGGCCCGACGTTCCGCCACAGGGCGTACGCGCCCTACAAGGCGCAACGCCAGAAGATGCCCGAGGACCTTGCGGCGTCCATCCCGTACGCCTTCGAGCTCGCCGAGGCGCTGAGGATCCCCGTCGTGCGCGTCGAAGACTTCGAGGCGGACGACGTGATGGGCACGCTCGCAGTGAAGGGAGCGGCCGCGGGTTTCGACGTCTACATGGCGACGCCCGACAAGGACGCCGCGCAGCTCGTGCGCCCCGGCGTGAAGCTCTACCGCCCCGCGCACGCGGGCGACGCCGCGGAGATATACGACGAGGCGAAGGTGTGCGAGCACTGGCACCTGCGCGAGCCCCGCCAGATGATCGACTACCTCGCGCTCGCCGGCGACGCGTCCGACAACATCCCCGGGATCCGCGGCGTCGGTGAGAAGACCGCCGCGGATCTCCTCTCGCGCTTCGGCGACGTCGAGGGGATCATCGCGAACGCGGCGTCCCTCAAGGGCAAGCTCGCGGAGAAGGTCGCGAACGGAAAGGACGACGCGACGATCTCGAAGTTCCTCACGACGATCCGCACGGACGTCCCGATCGAGCCCGACTGGGATGCCTACCGCCTCGACGGAATCGACCGCGGCAAACTCGCCGCGGTGTGCGCGAAGTTCGAGCTCAACCGCCTCGCGAAGGAGCTGCTCGGCGATGACGCCGGTTCTGCGGCGAAGAGCGCGCAGGAAGGCGCCGCCGCGTCTCCCGTCTCGAGTCTCTCGTCCATAGCGGACGTTCCCCACGAATACCGCCACGTCACGACCGAGGCGGAGGCGCAGGAGCTTTTCGCGGAGCTGATGAAGCGCGAGCGCATCGCGTTCGACACCGAGACCGCCGCGCGCGAGCCGGGGATGAGCGCGACGGACGCGAAGACGTGCCGGCTTCTCGGCTTCTCGCTATGCGCCGAGCCGGGGAAGGCGTGGTACATAGACGCCGGACTCGTCGACATCTTCCGTTCGCTCTTCGCCGACCCTTCGAAGACGCTCGTCGGACACAACGTCAAGTTCGACCGCACCGTCCTCCACCGCTACGGAATCGGCTTCGCGTCCGTCCCGCACGACACGATGCTCGCGCACTACTGCATGGACGCCGCTGCGCGGCACGGACTCAAGGAGCTCTCAGAGCAGATCCTCGGCTACAGGATGATCCGCTTCGAGGACGTCGCGGGCGAGCAGGAGCGCGGCAAGCCCGAGCCCACGCTCGAGGGGAAGGACGAGAAGCTCGTCACCGACTACGCCGCGGAAGACGCCGACGTCACGCTGCGACTGGAGGATGCGCTCCGTCCGAAGGTGCCCGTCGCCGCGCCGCCGCTTCCCAATGCGCTTGCGGACGTCGAGGAGCCGCTTGTGAAGATCCTCATCGACATGGAGCGCGAGGGCGTGCGGATCGACGTCGAGGCGCTGAAGGCGTATGGACGCGAGCTCGACCGCGAGATACTCGGCATCACGCAGCAGATACTTTCCCATTCCGGCCCCGACTTCAACCCGGACAGCCCCAAGCAGCTCGGCGAACTCCTCTTCGGAAAGCTCGGGCTCGCCGGCGGGAAGAAGACGGCGAGCGGACAGTTCTCGACGGACGAGAAGACGCTTTCGAAGCTCGCGGGGGAGCATCCGATAATACCGCTGATCCTCGAGTACCGTGCCTGCACGAAGCTGAAGTCCACGTACGTCGACAAGTTGCCGACGCTCATTGACGAGAACGGACGCGTCCACACGACCTACGCGCAGGCGTTCACCGAGACGGGGCGCCTCAGCTCGTCCGATCCGAACCTGCAGAACATCCCGATCCGCACCGAGCGCGGCAAGCTCATCCGCAAGGCGTTCGTGGCGCGCGACGCGAAGCACGTCCTCATCTCTGCCGACTACTCGCAGATCGAGCTGAGGCTCATGGCGGCGATGTCCGGCGACGCGGCGATGCTCGAGGCGTTCCGCCGCGGGGAGGACATCCACCGCGACACGGCGAGCCGCGTGTACGACGTGATGCCCGCGTTCGTGACGCCCGAGCAGCGCGCGAAGTGCAAGATGGTCAACTTCGGCATCATTTACGGCATCTCGGCGTTCGGACTCTCCCAGCGGCTGAAGGTGCCGCGCAAGGAGGCGGCGGACTTGATCGAGGCGTACTTCAAGCTGTATCCGAAGGTGCGGGACTACATGGAGTCGTCCGTCGCGAAGGCTCGCGAGAAGGGCTATGCGGAGACTGTGCTCGGCAGGCGGCGCACGCTGCGGGACATCAACTCCCGCAACGCGACCGCCCGCCAGGCGGCGGAGCGCGACGCGATGAACACGCCGATACAGGGCTCCGCCGCGGACCTCATCAAGGTCGCGATGGTGAAAGTCGACCGCGCGCTGAGGACCGAGGGGCTGCGCACGAAGATGGTGCTCCAGATCCACGACGAACTCGTCTTCGACGTGCCGCGCGAGGAGGTGGAGAGGGTGAAGGAAATCGTGACGCGCGAGATGACGACGGCTCTCGACTTCGGCGTTCCGCTCGAGGTCGGCATTGGCGTGGGCGACAACTGGCTTGAGGCGCACTGACGCTGCGTCTTGCCAGGTCTTCCGGCTTCCCCGGCTTTTGCATGCCGAGGTCATTGCTTTGCATGCACAGCGGCGGTGGCCGTGCGAATATGGTATAATTTTCAAGAAAGCGGCGCTGTGCCGCATACGGGAAGAAAATTTGAAACGCGAAGGCAATTGATGAGCAGGCGGATTGTGATTCTGGGCGCTACGGGGTCGATCGGGATGAACGCGATCGACGTCGTGCGTTCGCATTCGGACGAATTCAGCGTCGCGGCGGTTGCCGCGCACCGGTCGAGGGAGAAGTGCGAGGCGCTGGCCCGCGAGCTCGGCTGCCGTTCGTATGTGGGCGAGGACGCGGCGCTGCGCGCGGTCGAGGAGAGCGACGCGGACATCTGCCTCGTGGCGACCGTCGGGATGTCCGGGCTCAAGCCGACGCTTGCGGCGATCGAGAAGGGCATGGACGTCGCTCTCGCGACCAAGGAGGTCATGGTGATGGCGGGCGAGTTCGTGACGCGGCGCGCGAGAGAGAAGGGTGTGCGCATGCTCCCGGTCGACAGCGAGCACTCGGCTATATTCCAGTGCCTCCAGGGCTCGCCGCGCGAGTCGGTCGAGCGTCTCGTCCTAACGGCGTCAGGAGGTCCGTTCCTCGACGGCCCCGCGGACCTCTCGTCCGTCACTGTCGAGCAGGCTCTCAACCATCCGCGCTGGAGCATGGGCCCCAAGGTGACGGTCGACTCGTCGACGATGATGAACAAGGGCTTTGAGATCCTGGAGGCGCGCTGGCTCTTCGACGTGCCCGTGGAGAAGATAGACGTCGTTGTGCATCCCGAGTCGATAGTCCATTCGCTCGTCACGTTCTCGGACGGCGCGACGCTCGCGCAGCTCTCGCCGCCGGACATGCGCGTGGCGATACAGTACGCGCTGACGTGGCCTGGGCGGCTCGCCTCGGAGCGCGCGGCGCTGGATCTTGCCGCGCTCGGCGCGCTCACGTTTCGCAGGCCGGACCCGGTGAGGTTTCCGTGCCTGCGCCTCGTGAAGGAGGCGTGCGCGCGCGGCGGATGTGCCGCGGCCGTTCTCGCGGCGGCGGACGAGTGGGCGGTGGGCGCGTTCCTCAAGGGACGCATCGGATACACCGACATCGCGAAAACGGTCGAGGAGTGCCTTGATGCCGCGCCGGAGATCCCTTGCGACTCGCTCGACGCGGTCTGGGAGGCGAACGACTGGGTGTGGCGCCGTCTCGGGTAAAGGGTCCGGGGACGGTGGTCCGCTTGTCGGATTTTTGGTATAATACGCTGCATGAAAGCGACAATTGAGACTTCGAAGGGGACCATAACCCTCGAGCTTGACGAAAAGAGGGCGCCGAAGACGGTGGCCAACTTCGCGGAATACGCGCGGGGCGGCTTCTACGACGGCACCATCTTCCACCGTGTCATCGACGGATTCATGATCCAGGGCGGGGGCTTCACCCGTGACATGAACCAGAAGGAGACGCGCGACGCCATAGCGATCGAGTCCATGAACGGGCTCAGCAACGCGCGCGGCACCATCGCGATGGCCCGCACGATGGATCCCAACTCGGCGACGAGCCAGTTCTTCATCAACCTCGTAGACAACAACTTCCTCGACTTCACCTCGCCCACCGTCCGCGGATACGGCTATGCCGTGTTCGGGCACGTTACTGACGGCATGGAAGTGGTCGACGCGATCGCGAAGGTCCGCACCGGCTCGGTCGGTCCGTACGAAAACGTCCCGTCCGAGGCGGTGCTCATCCGAAAAATATCCGTCGCCTGACGGTTGCCAAATCGCCGAGAAAAGCATATAATAGTCATCACATAAACAACTCAGGAGTCTAAATCCATGAAGAAACTGTTCCCCCTGGCGCTCGTCGCCGCGTTTGCCGTCCCGCTCTGCGCGGCCACTGCCGCTTCGGATGCCGAAACCGACGAACTGGACATAGAAGAAGACAACGAGCTTGCGGTCAAGGTCGACGCGCCCCGCAAGAACGCGGCGACGTGGCCTGCGTTCATCGGAGTGTGGGAGTTCCCCGAGACGCCCGATCTCGTCGGCGTCAGGCTCACGATTCCGTGGTCCACGAAGCAGGAGAACGTCACCGGTGTCGACGTCGGCTTCTGGGGTAGGTCCGAGTACTTCGAGGGCTTCCAGTTCAACATCCTCAGGAACGACGTCAAGGATTCCTGCGCGGGCGTTCAGTGCGGCGTGTACAACTCCGTCGCGCGCGGCGACCTGTTCGGCATCCAGGTCGGCTTCTGGAACGAGTCGCTCAGCCACCGCGGCATCCAGTTCGGATTCATCAACGTGTCCGGCGACTCGCAGGGCTTCCAGGTCGGCCTCATCAACCGCAGCGAGACGATGTACGGCTTCCAGCTCGGTCTCATCAACATCATCCGCGACGCGGAGTTCCAGTTCATGCCGGTGCTCAACGTCGGCTTCTGACACAACAAGATGAACATCCATCCATTCGCGGCCGTGAGGCCGAACAAGAAGGACGCGGCTCTGGTCGCGTCCGTTCCTTATGACGTCGTCGACACGGCGGAGGCGAAGGCCCTCGCCGCCGGCAACCCCAAGAGCTTCCTGCACGTGTCGCGTCCGGAGATAGACCTCGCGGACGGCACTGACTGCTCCTCGCCCGAGGCGTACGCCCAGGCGAAGAAGGCGCTCGACGCGCTTGTCGCGGACGGCACGCTCGTCAGGGACTCCGAGCCGAAGTTCTACGCGTACCGCCAGACTATGGGCTCGCACAGCCAGACCGGCATCGTCGCGACCTTCGACACGCAGGACTACCTCGCGGGCGTCCTCAAGCAGCACGAGAAGACGCGCAAGGACAAGGAAGACGACCGCACGCGCCACATCGAGACGCTGCAGGCGCACACGGGCCCCGCGTTCCTCACCTACCGCGACGACAAGGCGATCGACGAGATCGTCGCCGACGCGTGCAGGCGCGAGCCGCTCTACGACTTCGTCGCGGACGACGGCATCGGCCACACGGTGTGGGAGATCGCGTCCGCCTCGTCCTGCATGGGCGACGAGCTCCAGGAGCTCTTCGCGCGCATCCCCGTCGCCTACATCGCGGACGGACACCACCGCAGCGCGGCGGCGTCGCGCTACGCGAAGGAGCGCGGCTTCGAAGGCGAGAGCCGCTGGTTCCTCGCCGTCGCGTTCCCCGCGAGCCAGCTGAAGATCCTCGCGTACAACCGCCTCGTCGCGGACCTCAACGGCCTCTCCGACTACGAGTTCATGTCCCGCGTGAGCGAGAACTTCACGATCGGGCAGAAGGGCGCGCGCAACTGCCGCATGTACTTCCGCGGGAAGTGGATCGACCTCTCGTGGGACATCCCCGCGGGATCGGACGTCGTCTCGTCGCTCGACGTGAGCTATCTGCAGGACAAGCTTCTCGCGCCCGTGCTCGGCATAGGCGATCCGCGCACCGACAAGCGCATCTCGTTCATGGGCGGAATCCGCGGAGACGCCGCGCTTGCCGCCAAGGTCGACTCCGGCGAGAACGCCGTCGCGTTCGCGATGGAGCCGGTCACGGTCGAGGAGATGATGGCCATAGCGGACGCCGGGGCGATCATGCCGCCGAAGTCCACGTGGTTCGAGCCCAAGCTCAGGTCCGGACTCTTCGTGCACACGGTCTAGTGGCGGGGTTCGGCGAGTACTGGCGCAGGCTCAAGACCAGGATGGTCAAGGAGCAGCTTCCGCCCGAGGACATCGCGGCGGGATGGGCCCTCGGCGTGTTCGTCGGCTGCGCAGTGCCGTTTGGGCTTCAGCTCATAATATCGATACCGCTGGCGATGATGATGCGCGTCTCCAAGGTCGGCGCGACCTTGGGGACGTTCATCACGAACCCGGTGTCGATATTCTTCATCTATCCGGCCCAGACCTTCGTTGTAAACAGGCTTCTCTTCAGAGGCTCGCTCACGTACGCGAAGCTCGCCGGGACGGAATGGACCTGGGTCGCAGTCAGACGGCTCGGCGCGGAGGTGATGGCGTCGTTCTTCCTCGGAGGATTCCTCCTTGCGATCGTGCTCACTCCGCTTGCCTATTTCTCCGTTAAGCGCATTGTGATTCGCGCCCGCGCCCTGCGCGAGCGGCGCGCTCGCAGGAAGAGGCTTGCTGGCGCATAGCCCCCCACGGGGGTGGGGGTGGCGCTCCCCGCTCATGCATGATACAATGTTGGCATAAGATTTAGCAACAACCAGAACATGTCAAAAGTCATGCAAGTACAAATCGCTCTTATGTCTGCGGCACTGGCGCTGCCGGTCTTCGCCGGTCCGTCCACTTTCTGCAATCCGCTCTCGATTCCCGGCATGCCGATAGGCGCATACTGCCGCGGACACGAGAACGGCACCGAATTCCCGAAGGACGCGTGGAGCCAGCGCTTCTGGAACGCCGGCATCTGCAACGGCGGGACGATGAAGCAGCACCGCGAGATCGCCGACCCCGTCACGTACGTCGAGGGGAACACATGGTACCTCTATCCGAGCCTCGGCCTTCTCTGGAAGAGCGAGAACTGCGGCGGAACATGGGAGCGCGTCGACGTGAGCGACAGGAACGACTACGCGCCTGCCGTCGCGAAGCTCGGCTCGCGCTACTACCTCTGCACTTCGTTCGGCAACATCCGCGTCGGCGACTCTCCGACTGGCCCGTTCACCGACCTCGGTCCGTTCGACATGTCGAGCTTCGGCCCCGAGCAGATGCCAGGCACGGGCGATCCCGCGCTGCTGGCGGACGAAGGGAGGCTCTACCTCTACTGGGGCTGCTGCGCCGCGCCGAAGGCGCTGTGGGTCGTCGAGCTCGATCCCGAGAACCCCGTGAAGGGCAAGGGCAACGCGAAGTGCCTCATGGAGTACGACGAGGCGAAGTATCCGTGGCTCAACGAGCTCATCGAGGGCGTGTGGGCCTTCCGCCGCGGCGACACATACTACCTCTGCTACGCCACCGGAAACACGATCAACCCCGACTACGTCTGGTGCTGCTCGAAGAGCTCCTCGCCTATGGGTCCGTTCACGCCGCAGAAGAGGAATCCGTTCTTCGCGACGACGAAGGGTCTCGTCACGGGAACTTCCCACGGCTCCATCTGGAGCGACAAGGACGGCGACTGGTGGATCAACTACTGCATCGCCGTGAGCGCCTACCACGGCTTCGAGCGCATGATCGGACAGGACAGGCTCTTCTTCGACGAGGACGGAGACATCTCCGTCGGTTCCGCGACCTCCACCCCGCAGTGGCTGCCGTCTTCCGGAAAGAAGGGCGACACCGGCTGGAAGCGCATCGAGGTCGTCCGCACTGACGCCTGGGCGGCGTGCGACGACGCGATCCGCAGCTGGTGGGCGATGCCGCGCGAGAAGCGCGAGGCGGCGTTCTTCTTCGGACGCGAGGCGACGGTCCGCGCGTTCCGCGTCATCTGGCGCGACCTCGGACTCGACATCGAGCGCGGCGTGAAGCCGGGCGCATACCAGTACAGGATCGACCGCCGCGAGGGCGGGGAATGGAAGACATGGCTTGACGCGACGGACAACTCCACGGACCTCACGGTCGACTACCGCGAGGCTCCGGAGGCGAAGGCGGACGCCGTGCGCATCACTGTCGTCGGCGCTCCGGAGGGCATAACGCCCGCGCTCGCCGACTTCGCCGTGTTCGGGAACTGAACAACCTTAAAAATGAAGGGGAGATGAAATGACGGGAATGCTGTTGATAGCGGCGGCTCTGCTGAATCCAACGGTGGAGCTGGAGTGCAGGGACCGCGGAGAGTGGAAACTATCCGTAGAGGAGAGGGAGGCTGAGCCGGGCGTCCGCATCGTGAAGGTGTCGGCACGCGCCCCGAAGGCGGCGCCTGTTCCGCGTTTCCGCGTGGCGGTGCATGTTCCGGCGGTCGGATGCGACAACGCGTGGAATCCCAACTTCGGCTGCGGCGAGAACATCACGCTCCTTCCCTGGTGGGGCAAGGTCTTCAACATCGCGCGCACCCAGCCGCTGCGCGTTCTGTTCGACAGGGCCGGCACCAACTGCATGGCGCTCGCCGTCGGCGAGCTCAGGCGCACGGTCACGTTCGACACATGGTTCGACGAGGGTCCGTTCGCCTGCTCGACGGCCGTCAATTTCTTCACCGAGCCTTCCGAGCCCCTTGACTCGTACGAGACGGAGATCAGGCTCGACATGCGCGGCGTTCCGTTCTGCGACGCAGTCCGCGCAGCCGCCCGCTGGCAGTCCGCGCGCGCAGGCAAGGCCGCCCGTCCGCCGGAAGCCGCGTACGAGGCGCTTTACTCGACGTGGTACGGATTCCACAAGGACCTCCGCGCGGACGTCATCGAGGATGAATGCCGCCGTGCGGCCGCGCTCGGCATGAAGACGATAATCCTAGACGACGGCTGGCAGTGCGACGACACGGACGGAGGCTACGCATCCTGCGGCGACTGGAGGATTTCGACGAAGCGCTTCCCCGACATGCGCGGACACGTCGCGCGCGTGCACTCGCTCGGAATGAAGTACGTCGTCTGGTTCTCGATGCCGTTCGTCGGCGAGGAGACCGAAGCCTACCCGAAGTTCAAGGACATGATGCTCCGCCGCGCGGACGACCTGGGCGCGTGGGTGCTCGATCCGCGCTTCCCCGAGGTGCGCGCGTACCTGCGCGACGTCTACCTCCGCTGCCTGCGCGAATGGGACATCGACGGCTTCAAGCTCGACTTCGTCGACTCGTTCGGGCTCGAGGGCGGGAAGGATCCGGCCGTGGAGCAGAACTACGCCGGACGCGACTGCCGCTCGATTCCCGACGGAGTGGAGAAGCTGCTGAAGGAAGTGACGGACGCTCTTCGCGCCGAGAAGCCGGATGTACTGCTGGAATTCCGCCAGGCGTATGTCGGACCCGAGATACGCCGCTACGGGAACATGGTGCGCGTCGGCGACTGCCCCGGCTCTCCCATCCGCAACCGCGTCCACATCGCGAACCTCCGACTCCTCTGCGAGGGAACGGCTGTGCACGCCGACATGCTTCGCTGGAACGACGCCGACACGCTGGAGAACGCGCAGTGGCTCGTCCTCAACTCCATCTTCGGCGTCGTCCAGTATTCCGTCGTCCTCTCGAAGGCATCCGAAGAAGAGCGGGAGATGCTCGCGCGCTGGATCCGCTTCGCAGCCGAGCACCGCGAGGCGCTGCTTAAGGGACGCCTCACCGCGCACCGCCCCGAGCTCAACTACCCGGTCATCGAGTCGGAGTCCGATTCGGAGCGCATCGTCGTCATATACGATCCGACCGTCGCCTTTGACCTCGGCCCTGTCACCAAGCCGACGTATGTCATCGACGCGACGACGGGAGAGATATCCGTCGTCGGCAAAGCCGATGCGGACGGAAAATGCCGATTCACCTGGGAGCGCAAGCTCGAGGGATGGGATTCCGACACGTACGTCATGCTTCCCGCCGCGGCCTATGACGGAAACCGCGCCTTCGTGCACATTGCGCCCCCGGAAGGCGACTACGGCGCGTGGTATCGTCCGTCTGACTTCGGAAGCGGCAAGTGCCCCTATACGATGCACGAGAAGATCCCCGCGCTCGCGCCTGACAACTCAGGCGTGCTCGAGGGCTCGTCCGGTGATCTCGCCGCGCCTTGCGCGGCGTTCTTTTTCCCGAAGGCGAAGAAGGGCGCGATCATTTGGTTCCAGCCGCAGGTGAAGGGACGCGACGCGGGCTACAGACTTGAGAACGGGGTTTTCCGCGTCGAGTATCCCGCGCGGCGCAAGGAGCTCCTCTTCAAGGCTTCCGACGAGGTCGATCCGCCGATCGCGTGCGCGCCGGGCGAAACGCTCCGCGCGCGCTGCCGCGTGGACGAGTTCGCGTGCGAGGACGTCGCGGGACTGTACGCCGAGTACTACCGCCGCCGCAGGTCGTTCGTTTCCGGCGAGCGCGCTGCGACGCCTCCGGCGGATGAGCGCCGCCGTCTCGCGAACCTCGTCGCCGGAAGCATGGTGAAGGGGTCGATACGCGAAGTCCCCGACCAGGGGAGGACGTGGTCCAGCGGATGGTGCGGTGGCCCCATGAATGTCGCCGCGCTCGTGGCCGTCGGCTGGCCGGACGCCGGGAAAATCGCAGCTTCGACACTGGACTTCATGGCGGACACGATCGAGCCGTGCGGATTCTTCCGTGGGCTGAGCCGCGACGGAAAGCCGATGCGCGAACGCTTCGCCCTTGAGTCGAGCGAAGGGCTTCTTCTTACGAGGCGCGCGGCGGACGGACTTTTCTGGGCGGAGCAGATTCTCGATGCGGCGGCGAAGGCGCCAGGCAGCGACGAAGCGCGGCAGATGCGCCGCGAAAAGGCGCTGAAGCGCTGCGCGGACGCTTTCTGCGAACTCTTCGACAGATGCGGCGAGCTGCCGCAGTACATCGACCGCGTGACGGGCGAGAGCCGCATCGCGGGATCGACTTCCGCAGCCATGGCGCCTGCCGCGCTCGTTCGCATGTATGTGCGTTTCGGTGACAGGAGGCATCTCGACTATGCCGCGAAGATCGCGGACCAGATGTGCAGGGACTATCTCTCGCGCGGACTTTCCTTCGGCGGACCTGGGGACGCGGCGGACGCGTGCGACTCGGAGAGCATCTACGCGCTTCTCGAGAGCTGCGTGTCGCTTGCGGAGCGTCATCCCGACCGCGCGAAGTGGATTGCCCGCGCAAAGGACGCGGCAAATCTCCTCTCGACCTGGGTCGTCCCGTACGCCTACGAGTTCCCCGCGGATTCGGAGTACGGCAGGCGCGGTGTGAACACCGTTGGGTCTGTAATCGCTAACCTCCAGAACCGCCATGCCGCGCCCGGCTTCTGCACTGCCTCGGGCGACGCGCTTTCGCGACTCGCGGCGCTTTCAGGGGACATGGCGTATCTTGAGATGTTCAAGGACGTGATAGCGTTCTTTCCGCAGGTCATTGCGACGCCCGAGCGTCCGATCCGCGCGACACTCTGGACCGATGAGCCGCGCAATCTCGAGCCGGGCTGGATAAACGAGCGCGTGAACATGAGCGGATGGGAAGGGCTCAAGGGCGTTGGCGAGGTCTTTCCCGGCCCGTGCTGGAGCGACCTCTCCTTCCTGCTCTCGCCGGGGCTCGTCGACTAGTCCAGGTCAGGCCAACGCGGCGATTGCCTCGCCGAGGTCGCGGCAGACGGTGCACATCGCGCGTATCTCGTCCGTCGGCTGGCGGAGGTCCGGAATCATCACCGCCTTCATTCCGGCTGCGTTCGCGCCTCTGATTCCGCTGAAGGCGTCCTCGAACACGCAGCAGCGCGCGGGCGCGACTCCTATGCGCCGCGCGGCGAGCAGGAAGATGTCCGGCGCGGGCTTGGAGTTCTCCACCTCGTCGCCTGTCGCGACGGCGTCGAAGTACTCGCGCACGCCTGCGGCGCGGAGGTTGTGCTCCACGACGTTGCGCGGCGAGCTGCTCGCGACGGCGGTTCTGATTCCGTGCGCGCGGCAGAACTCGAGCATGTTGTCCAGTCCGGGCTTCTTTTCAGGCACACCTGCGAGCTGCCTGCCCCACGCGAGCTCGACGGCCTTGTTGCAGAAGCGCTCGATGTCGAGCTCCGGATGCTCCGCGGCCGCCATTTTGGCGATTAGCCCGCGTCCGACGCCGCAGAATCTGCGAGGGAAGGACGGATCCATGTCGACGCCCTGAAGGCGCGCGGACTCAAGCCAGCATTCCTGGTATATCCTCTCCGTGTCGAAGAGAAGTCCGTCCTGGTCGAATATCGCGCCGAGGATGCCATTTGGCGTGTCCGTGCCGCCGCCTTTACTGTCTTTCATCGATTGCCGCCTTTCACTTTTTGCCGTCAGGGCGCATATTATAGTATATTTTGAGGCAGATGTGGAAGGGTCGGAGGCAGATGCAACATTTCCACAAATAGATACTTGATTATCAATAAGAAAATTGTTATACTATCTCCCCGAACGTCGGAGAAGTGTCCGACGCAACGAAAAACACAGGAAAAGGAAAGTATGGAAAGCGCAGAAACATTGGCGGCGCCGGCGGTAGACCCCGGCATCGCGGAACTCGAGGCGACGATCGCGCGCGTGAGGGCGGCGCAGAAGGCCTATGCCACGTTCTCCCAGGAGAAGGTGGACTCTATATTCAGGGCCGCCGCGCTTGCCGCGAACCGGCTGCGCATCCCGCTCGCCAAGATGGCGGTCGAGGAGACGGGCATGGGCATCGTCGAGGACAAGATCATCAAGAACCACTACGCGGCCGAGTACATCTACAACACGTACAAGGACACGAAGACCTGCGGCGTCGTCGAGGAAGACGAGGCGGCCGGCATCATGAAGGTCGCGGAGCCGATCGGCGTGATCGGCGCGGTCATCCCGACGACGAACCCGACCTCCACGGCGATCTTCAAGACGCTCCTCGCGCTCAAGACGAGGAACGGAATCGTCATCAGCCCCCATCCGCGCGCGAAGAACTGCACGATGGCGGCGGCGAAGGCTGTTCTCGACGCTGCGGTCGCGGCGGGAGCTCCGGCTGACATCATCTCCTGGATCGAGGCGCCGAGCCTGCCGAAGACGAACCTCCTCATGAAGGAGTCGGACATCATCCTCGCGACCGGCGGTCCCGGCATGGTGAAGGCTGCGTACTCGAGCGGCACCCCGGCGCTCGGCGTCGGTGCCGGCAACGCGGCGGCGATCCTCGACCCGAGCTGCGACCTCGTCAACGCCGTCAACTCGATCATCCACTCGAAGACGTTCGACAACGGCATGATCTGCGCTACGGAGCAGACGGTCATTGCGGACGAGCTCATCTACGACGAGGTCAAGGACGAGTTCAAGCGCCGCGGATGCTACTTCCTGAACAAGGAGGAGGCGGACAAGATCCGCGCGACGATGCTCATCAACGGCGCGCTCAACGCGAAGATCGTCGGACAGCGTCCGGTGACGATCGCGAAGATGGCGGGCTTCGAGGTTCCGGAGTCCACGAAGGTGCTCATCGGCGAGGCGACCTCCACCGACAGCTCCGAGGCGTTCGGGCACGAGAAGCTCACGACGATACTCGGCATGTACAAGAGCCGCGACTTCGACAACGCCCTCGACATCGCCGAGGCGCTGCTCGTCAACAACGGCGGGCTCGGCCACACGTCGTCGCTCTGGATCGACGAGCTCGGCGAGCGCGAGAAGCTCGCCAAGTTCGCGGACCGCATGAACGCGTGCCGCCTGCTGGTCAACACTCCGTCGAGCCTCGGCGGAATAGGCGACATCTACAACTTCAGCTTCCCGCCGTCGCTGACGCTCGGCTGCGGCAGCTGGGGCGGCAATTCCGTGTCCGAGAACGTCGGCGTCAAACATCTTTTGAACATCAAGACCGTGGCAATGAGAAGGGAAAACATGCTGTGGTTCCGCGCGCCCGAGAAGGTGTACCAGAAGAAGGGGTGCCTCGCGGTGGCGCTCCGCGAACTCGGCGAGGAGCTCGGGAAGAAGAAGGCGTTCATCGTCACCGACTCGTTCCTCTACGCGAACGGATACACCAAGGCGATCGAGCGCTCGCTCGAGAAGCAGGGCATCATGTTCACGACGTTCTCGAACGTCGCGCCTGATCCGACCCTCGCCTGCGCCAAGGAGGGCGCGAAGTTGATGGCCGGGTTCAAGCCGGACGTCATCATCGCCGTCGGCGGTGGCTCCGCTATGGACGCCGCCAAGATCATGTGGGTCCTCTACGAGCACCCCGAGGTCGACTTCCAGGACATGGCGATGCGCTTCATGGACATCCGCAAGCGCGTCTACAAGTTCCCGAAGATGGGCGAGAAGGCGTACTTCGTGTGCGTCCCGACCTCGGCCGGAACGGGCTCGGAGGTCACTCCGTTCGCCGTCATCACCGACGAGCAGACGGGCGTGAAGTATCCGCTCGCCGACTACGCGCTCATGCCGAACATGGCGATCGTCGACGCTGACATGCAGATGATGGCACCGCCCGGACTCACCAGCGCGTCGGGAATCGACGCGGTGTCGCACGCGCTCGAGGCGTATGCCTCGATGATGGCGACGGACTACACCGACGGACTCGCCATCCGCGCGCTCCAGACGATCTTCAAGTGGCTGCCGGCGTGCTACGACGCGGCGGTCGCGAAGAAGGCGAACCCCGCCGCTCGCGAGAAGATGGCGAACGCCGCCACGATGGCCGGCATGGCCTTCGCGAACGCGTTCCTCGGCGTGATGCACTCGATGGCGCACAAGCTCGGCGCGTTCCACCACATCCCGCACGGAATCGCCAACGCGCTGATGATGGAGGAGGTCCTCCGCTTCAACGCCGACCCCGTTCCGCGCAAGATGGGCACGTTCCCGCAGTACGACCATCCGCACACCCTCGAGCGCTACCTCGAGATCGCCGACGCGCTCGGCATCAAGGGCAAGTCGAAGGGCGAGCAGTTCAACAACCTCTGCAAGGCGATCCGCGAGCTGCAGGCGAGGATCGGCATCAAGCCGACGATCCGCGACTACGTTCCGGACGAGAAGGACTTCCTCGCTCGCCTCGACGCGATGGTGGAGCAGGCCTTCGACGACCAGTGCACCGGCGCGAACCCGCGCTATCCGCTGATGTCGGAGATCAAGCAGATGTACCTCAACGCCTACTACGGCAAGCACGAGGTGGTCTGAGTTGAAAGTTCAAAGTTTGAAGTTGAAAGTTTAGGAGTTTGAAAATGAAGAAAACTACAGCGAAGAAGGTTCCGGCGAAGCGCGGACGTCCGAGCAGGCAGGACAGTGTTCTGCTCGAGCGCACCGACAAGGTCGTGACGAAGGACAAGGGCACTGTGCTCAAGATCTTCGGGCCGAGCTACAAGGTGAGCGCGATCCTGAACGAGGCGATGAACGAGGCGCGCGCCGCGGAGACGGGTCTTCCCGTCGCCAAGGTGCTCGAGGTCCTCAAGATCCGCGACCACTGGTGCATCCGCCGCGAGTGGGTCGAGGGCGAGACGCTCGCCGACGTGATGGCGAAGGACAAGAAGAACCTCGTCAAGTACCTGAAGCAGTTCGTGGCGATCCAGTGCCAGGTGTTCGCGAAGACGTCCGAGCGCATGGGCAACCTCGCCGACAAGCTCGACAAGCAGATATCGGCGTCGCCGCTCCCCAAGGAGACGCGCTACGACCTGCACATGAAGCTGCAGAGCTTTCCGCGCGGGAAGTCGCTGTGCCACGGGGACTTCAACCCCACGAACGTGATCATCACGCCGAAGGGCGACTGGCGCGTCATCGACTGGAGCCACGTGCGCCTTGGCGATCCGCTCGCGGACGTCGCGCGCACGTACCTGCTGTTCTGGCTTTCCGGACACGTCGCGGCGGCGGAGAAGTACATGGCCCTCGCGTGCGAGGCGCTCAAGGTGAAGCTTCCCGACGTGCAGAAGTGGCTTCCGATCGTCGCCGCGGCGGAATCGTCGCGCGACCAGACGCCGAAGAACCACGAGCTCCTCCTCCACTGGGCGAGCGTCGTCGACATCGAGTAGTCCTTCCGGCCTAGTGAAGGCACGCGACGTGACGGGGTTGGCGCTGGATGACGGCACCGGCCCCGTCACGCATGTTATGACGCATACTTATACTTGCCTAAGTTGCATGGATTTGAGATAATAATAGCGATATGGCAAAACCCAACATTGTAATCTGCATGGGCAGTTCCTGCTTCGCGCGCGGGAACGAGAAGACCGTCGAGGCGTGCGAAAGCTTTCTCGCGGAGCGCGGGCTGAAGGACGAGGTCGACGTCGATCTCGGCGCGAGCCTGTGCACCGGGCACTGCGCGGAGGGTCCGGTCGTGGTGGTGGACGGGAAGGTCTACACCCGCGTCGATCCGCTCGTCATGCGCGACATCCTCGAAAACCTCTTTCCGAAGAAGGGATAGAATATGCTCTCGAGTCCAGTTTACACTACGGAAAACGAGTGCCAGGACTGCTATAAGTGCGTCCGGCATTGTCCCGTGAAGGCGATCCGCATCGTCGACGGCAAGGCGAGCGTGATCCCCGAATCGTGCGTCGCCTGCGGAGAGTGCGTCAAGGTCTGCCCCGCGCACGCGAAGAAGATTAGGAGCGACCTCGCGCGATTGCAGGAGCTCGTTGCGTCCGGCGCGACGCTGTACGCGTCCGTCGCGCCGAGCTTCGCCGGCTACTTCAAGGGCGTGACGATCGGGCAGCTCGCCGCGGCGCTCAAGGCCGCGGGATTCGCGGGCGTTAGCGAGACGGCGCACGGCGCGGAATCCGTGAGCGCGCACGTCTCGAAGCTCCTCGACGAGACGGACTCACCGCTCGTCATCTCGTCCGCCTGTCCGGCGGCGGTGGACATGGTTCGCAAGTACCTGCCCGGCTACGCCGAGTTCATCTCGCCGCTGCCCTCGCCCGTGCGCGCGCACTGTAGGCTCATCAAGGAGAAGTACGGACACAACGCGAAGGTCGTCTTCTTCGGACCGTGCGCCGCGAAGAAGAACGAGTCCGACGCGCATCCCGACGAGCTTGCGCTCGCCGTCATCTTCCCCGCGCTTGAGCAGTTCCTCGCGGAGAAGGGCATCGCGTTCGGCGAGGAGGCGGAGCTCGCGCTCGGTCCCGCCGAGGAAGGGCGCTTCTACTCCGTCGAAGGCGGAATGAACGACACGCTGCGCGACGGAAAGAACGACGTCAGATATGTCTCCGTCTCGGGGCTTGAGGATTTCCGCAGGATGCTCGAGGACTTCGACCCCGCGGAGTTCAAGCTGCATCCGGAGAAGTTCACGCGCAAGCTGTTCGTCGAGGTGCTGGCGTGTCCGGGCGGATGCGTCAACGGACCCGCCATGCCGCGCGGCGCGTCGGGACTTGCGACCTTGTTCGCGACGGACGCCACCGCGCCAATTCGCGCGTCCTCTTCGCGCTGCTACTCGCACTGCGGGACGTCCGCATATCCCGCCGCGGCGGTTGTGGACGACGAGCCGGACGAGGCGGCGATCGCCGGCGCGCTCGCGCGCGTCGGGAAGACGACGAAGGCGGACGAGATCAACTGCGGCGCGTGCGGATACAACTCGTGCCGCGAGTTCGCGAAGGCGCTCCTCGCCGGGAAGGCGGAGGAGGCGATGTGCCACATCTACCTCAAGAAGAACTTCCAGCGCACGTCGAACGCGCTCATCAAGTACATCCCCGCGGGCGTAGTGATGGTCGACGCGAAGGGGCTCATCGTCGAGTGCAACCGCCTCTTCGCGGAGATGGCGGGCGCGCTCGGGGAGTACGACGCGCTCGGCAACCTCGACGGACTCGGCGTTGACGCCTTCATGCCCGACTTCACGGAGCTCTTCGCGGGCGCGGTGGAGCACGGCAGCGAAATCGTCAAGTACCGGCAGCAGTGGAACGGACGCATCGTGACGATAAGCGTGTTCCCGATCAGCGTCGGAAAGTTCGCGGGCGCGGTCGTTCAGGACGTCACGAAGAACGAGGGACGCCGCGAGGAGATCGCCGCGAAGGCGCGTGACGTCATCCGCAAGAACGTCTACACAGTCCAGCAGGTGGCGCGCCTTTTCGGCGAGCACATCGCGGAGACGGAGATCATGCTCAACGAGATCGCGGGCGCGTACGAGTCGCAGACCGTCGGCAAGCGTCTGCGCCAAGGCGGAAGCGAGGAGTACCTGAATGGCTGACGACCTCTTCATCGAGATGGAGGCCGCCCAGTACACCAAGACCGGGCAGGGCGCGTGCGGAGACGACGTCAGGTTCATGACCGTCGAGAAGGAGAACCGGCACCTCGTGGCACTCTCCGACGGACTCGGCAGCGGCGTCAAGGCGAACGTGCTCGCGACGATGACGACCTCGATGGCGATCAAGTTCCTCGAGTCGAACGTCCCGATGCTCGAGGCGGTCGAGATCATCATGGACTCGCTTCCGATATGCGAGGTCAGGAAGATCGGCTACGCGACGTTCTCGCTCTTCGACTTCCGCCTCGGCGGAAAGGCGCGCATCAGCGAGATGGGCAACCCCGGCTACATCCACCTCCGGGGCACGGAGGAGATCGCGCCGCTCAAGGACGAGCAGATCGCCTCCTCTCACTGGCCCGACCGTGAGGTGAGGGAGTGCGAGGCCGACTTCCGCGCGGGAGACCGCATCATCATGTGCTCCGACGGCGTCACGCAGTCGGGACTTGGCGTCCGCAAGGACATGAAGTTCGGCTGGCGTCGCTCGGGCGTCCTCAAGTTCGCGCAGGAGAAGATCGCCGCCGACCCCGACATCTCGGCGCGCGACCTGAGCGCGGCGATCGCGCGCGAGGCGCTCTTCCTAACGCCGGGCGGATGCAAGGACGACATCAGCTGCGTCGTCTGCTACCTGCGGCGTCCGCGCGTCATGCGCGTCCTGACGGGTCCGCCGTTCTACAAGGACCACGACGCGGACTACGCGCGCAAGGCGACGCTCGGATTCGACCACGTCGTGATCTGCGGCGGAACGACCGCGAACATCATGGAGCGTGAGCTCGGCGTCAAGGTGAAGGTGAAGCTCTCGGACATGAAGTCGTCCGGCGGGCTCCCGCCCGTCGGGACGATGGAGGGCGTCGGAATAGCGACGGAGGGCATCCTCACGCTTGGACGCGTCCTCTCGGCGCTCGAGCAGATGCGCCCCCCGGAGCGCGAGCCCGCGGCCGCGCGCGCGATTCTCGAGCGAATGATGCGGCACGACCGCATCGAGTTCGTAATCGGCACGAAGGTGAACGAGTCGCACCAGGACCCGAACATTCCGCAGGACCTGGAGCTCCGCCGCTCCGTCGTCAAGCGCATGTGCGCCGCGCTCGAGAAGAACTACCGCAAGAAAGTCACCGTAGATTACTACTGATTTCCCCGTTGCGGCGGGATATGGTATAATATCAGGATAAGTCACAGATTAGGAGACATCATGGACAAGATCAAAGTCGAGGTTTGCTGCGGGACGGCGTGCTATCTGCTTGGCGCCGCCAATCTCATGTCGCTTGAGGACATGCTGCCCGAGAACTGCCGTGGCAGGGTCGAGGTCGAGGCGAAGACGTGTCTCGAGCTCTGCGAGAAGGAGAACCTCGGCGGCGCGCCGTACGTGAGGTTCAACGACACCGAGATCATGGCGCAGGCGACTCCCGAGAAGGTGCTCGCGCGCATCTCGGAACTAGTGGAAGGGGTTGCCTGACATGCTCAACGGCTCGACCTTCATCCGCCGCGAACTGATGATTCGCATCGTGCGCGCCTTCGACGACGGCACGCTGGAGACGGAGCTCGACAAGATTCCGGTCAAGCTCAGGCCCAAGAACTCCATCTCCTCGCGTTGCTGCGTCTACCACGACCGCGCGATACTCAAGTACCGCCTGATGGCGCTACTTGGCGTTTCGGTGGAGGACGAGACCGACGAGACGAAGGCTCTTTCGGCCTACTACGCCGAGAAGGCGTGGGGCGGCGGCACGAACGAGACGAAGCCCAAGACGCCGCTTAGCGTCTGCGGTCCCGCGTGCAGCGGCTGCCCGGACGCGAAGGTAGTCTCCACGCCGAACTGCCGCGGATGCTTTGCGCGCCCGTGCGTCTATAACTGCCCTAAGAAGGCGATCTCCATCGTCGGCGGTCAGTCGGTGATCGACCAGTCGCTCTGCATCAAGTGCGGCAAGTGCATCACCGCATGCCCGTACCACGCGATCGTGAAGACGTCCGTCCCGTGCGAGGAGGCGTGCCCCGTGGGGGCGATCCGCAAGAACGAGCACGGCGTCGCGGAGATCGACTTCGCGCGGTGCATCTTCTGCGGGAAGTGCTTTGCGGCGTGTCCGTTTGCGGCCGTCATGGAGCGCTCCCAGCTCGTTGACGTGCTCGCGGCGATGAAGCGCGGCGAGAAGCTCGTCGCGATGATAGCGCCCGCCGCGGAGAAGCAGTTCCCCGGCAAGATCGAGCAGCTTCTCGCCGCCTGCGCGAAGGCCGGCTTCAAGGACGTCATGGAGGTCGCGCTCGGCGCGGAGAAGACGACCGAGCATGAGACGGCTGAGTTCATAGAGCGCATGGAGAAGGACCAGAAGACGTTCATGACGACGTCGTGCTGCCCCGCGTGGGTGAACCTCGTCGGCAAGCACATGCCCGACCTCATCGACCACGTTTCGCTCACGCCGAGTCCGATGATCTACGCGCGCGAGCTCGTGAAGGCGAAGGATCCGGACGCGAAGACGGTCTTCATCGGACCCTGCGTCGCGAAGCGCAGCGAGGCGCGCCGAAAGGACGTCGACTACGTGCTGTCCTTCGAGGAGCTCGGCGCGATACTCGCCGGACGCAAGATCGACGTCATAGCGTGCGAGCCGTGGCCGGTGGAGCGTCCCGCGAACCCGACCGCGCGCAACTACGCGCGGAGCTGCGGCGTGACGGACGCGGTTCTCGACGAGGCGACATCGAAGATCCCGGGCTTCAAGCTGAACGCGAAGCAGATCAACGGCATCGACAGGAAGACCTGCACCATGGTGAAGCTCCATGCCTCAGGGAAGATTCCCGTGAACTTCCTCGAGGTTATGGCCTGCCCCGGCGGATGCCAGAACGGGCCATGCTCGCTTTCGTAAAAGGCGCTGCGCCACGCGCGACCACGAACGCCTGATTCGCTGGATAAATTGCCTGGCGCGCTCGATTGCGCCGTTTTCCCGCCGTGCTTTTGCACGGCGCGGCGCAAATATGATAAAATATACCTTCTATGAACAAGACAGAAAAGATTATTTGCCTTCTCCTCGGCGCGGTTCTCGCATGGTATGTGTGGACCGAAATGGGACGCGCCAAGGAGCGTCAGAAATACTTGGCCGAGCAGGCTGCAATCGCCGCCACAAACCAGGTTGCCGAAGCCGAGTCGCCATCCGCGGCCGACCCGGCCGCTCAGCCGGCCGCCGCTGAAGGCGCCAACGCCCCGGCGGAGCAGACCGCGCCTGCCCCCAAGCTGCCCAGCACCCCGGAGCGCATTGTCGCGCTCGAGAACGACGACGTCAAGCTCGAGCTCTCGACCTGGGGCGCGGTCGTCAAGAAGGTGACATTGAAGAAGTACGCGAAGAACCGCGGGCCGGTCTCGGAGGAGAATCCGCCCGTTGTGTTCGACTTCGCCGACTCCCCGCTCGGCTCGGGCTCGTCCGTCGAGGCGTACGAAGTTGCCGAGGAGAATGCTGGTTCCGTGAAGTTCACCTGCGGCGCGAAGAGCCGCGTCATCACGCTCGGGGAGAACTACCGCATCGAGCTTGAGGACGACGGAATCGGCGGGCCCATCTCTCTCGGCCTCATGCGCATGGGCGACTCGAAGAACGACCTACTCTCCGTCGACAGCTGGGCGATGGACGCCGGGAAGGGCAAGGAAGGCGTGCTACACCACTGCGAGGGCGACTCTCCGCTCAAGGGATATCTCGTCGGCGGACTTTCCGGCGGGTGCAGCGGATCCAAGAGCGCTGCCGGCATGCCCGAGCGCGCGGCGGTTCCGTTCCCTGGCGCGCAGAAGTGGGTTGCCGTCAAGAACCGTTTCTTCGTGACCGCTCTCTGCTCGTCCAGCGCTACGAACACCGGCTTCGAGACGACCGTTGTGCGGGACATGGGCGCGGCGAACTACCGTCCGGCGTCCGTCTCCGCGCGCGTCTCGCTCGCCGACGACGCGGCGAAGCGCACGAGCGTCTTCTACGTGGGCCCCAAGAAGCAGGCGTTCCTCTGGGACCTCGGCATGAAGGACGTGATGGAGTTCGGCATGTGGAGGTGGCTCTGCTATCCGCTCGTCTGGGTGCTCAACTTCTTCCACAACCTCGTCCCGAACTACGGCGTCGCGATCATCCTGCTCACGATCCTCGTCAGGCTTCTCTTCTGGCCGCTCACGCACAAGTCGACGGTCGGCATGAAGAAGATGCAGGAGCTTCAGCCGAAGATGAAGGAGATCCAGGCTAAGTTCAAGGACAATCCGCAGCGGCTCCAGCAGGAGACTTGGGCGCTCTACCGCGAGGCGAAGGTGAACCCGATGAGCTCGTGCCTGCCGATGCTCATCCAGATCCCGGTGTTCATCGCGCTCTTCAACGTGCTCAGGTCGGCTGTCGAGCTCAGGTACGCGCCGTTCCTCTGGATCGGCGACCTCTCCGAGCCGGAAGGGCTCTTCGCGAGCTGGTTCCCGTTCGGCGGACTCAACATACTGCCTATCCTGATGGCGGTCTCCACCGGACTCCAGAGCGCGTTCACGCCTTCCTCGGGCGACAAGAACCAGCAGCGCATGATGATGGTCTTCATGCCGATCATGATGCTCTTCATGTTCTACTCGTTCCCGTCCGCCCTGTCGCTCTACTGGTTCCTCTCCAACCTCTTCTCGATCGTGCAGATGTGGGTCATCCGCCGTCAGACGGCCGCGAAGTCGAAGGACGCCGCCGTCATGCCCGAGGTGATCGATCCTCCGGTGACGCGGCAGATGCGCCGCCACGGGTGAGGCCATGGAAAAATACGAACTTGAGGATTCGCTGAAGGAGGAGATCCGCGCCAGGGTTCTTGGCGACGGATTCATGAAGCTCGTCCAGACCGTTCGTCGCGGCGGCGGGAACTTCAGGATTTCTATGCGCCCCGTCGAGATCGGCGGCGTCCGGAAGTACCAGGCCGAGATGGCCGAGGGACGCGACGTGCAGGTGAAGAACTTCGACGCGAACGGCGCTGCGGAGGGGCTTGAGGAGATCATCGCGCAGAGAGGCGCGCGTGACCTGCATCTCATGACCGCGAAGGGCGATCTCCACGTGCGCGTCACGAAGAAGGGACATGTGCTCGTCTCGCGTTCCGCCGAGATGGACCGCGTCGCCGTCGTGAAGCCGCACGACCGCGTGAAGAACGTGCCGCTTGCGCAGTTCGACTCCGCGTTGCTGCTCAAGGTGATAGGCCTTGCGGACGGCGAGGGGAAGGTGCGTGCATCGATGCGCGGCAAGTACGACCAGGTGAACGAGTTCCTCAAGGTCGTCGGCGAAACTGTGTCAGTTCCCGCGAAACTCGACTTCCCGTTCACCGTCGTGGACTGCGGATGCGGCAAGGCGTACCTCACGATCGCGCTCTGGTACTATCTCACGGAGGTGATGAAGATTCCTGAGGTCAGGGTCGTCGGAATCGACCGCCGTGCAGATGTCGTCGCGGCCGCGCGCAAGATGTCCGCGCAGCTCGACCTCTCCGGCAAGGTCGAGTTCATCGAGGCGGACCTTTCGTCGCTTGCGGAGCTTCCGTCCGAGTCGAAGCATGTCGACATGGTCGTATCCCTCCATGCGTGCGACACGGCTACGGACGAGGCCCTCGCGAAGGGCGTCGAGTGGAAGGCCCGCTACATCCTCTCCGCTCCGTGCTGCCAGCACGAGCTCCAGAAGACAATCGGCCCTAACTCCTCGCGCGAGTTCGCGGGGCTCCTGAGGCAGGGAATCCTGCGCGAGAGGCTGTGCGACCTGCTGACGGACTCCTTCCGCGCGATGATTCTGCGCATGCTCGGCTTCAAGGTGCAGGTGATCGAGTTTGTCTCGAGCGAGGCGACGGCGCGCAACGTGATGCTCAAGTGCGAATACGGCGTCAAGCCCGGGCAGGGCGGTCCGATCGGCGAGTATCTCGAGCTTCGCGACTACTGGAAGGTCACTCCGTGGCTCGAGACGAGGCTTGCCGGACTTCTTTCACGTCACCTTGAGCGGTACGCGTAGCTCCGCGCTACTTCAGGTCGACCGCGAACGACGCGACTTCTACGGGTGCGCTTTTTGCATCTCAGATACGCATTCGTTATACTTTTTTGCCCCTCCGGTGCTAAAATATGATATAATTAAATAAATATCTAATAAAAGGTTTGAGGGGGAATGTAGATGGCGAAGTTCAAGATACTTCTGTCGCGTGCTGTCATTGCGGGGGCGATGGCTATGTGCGCGGGTATGGTCTGGTCTGCGGACGAGGCGACGTGGATTGGCCCGACGGCCGAAGGAGGGACTTCCTCCTCTGCAGGCGCGAACTGGAATGTGGGCGAGTTCCCGTCGAAGCGGGCATATTTCTTCGGCGGCACGGATGGCAAGACGATCGTCTTTGATCAGGCGCATCAGCTTACCGAAACTTCAATTGGTGTTGTAGTCGGCTCGAAGGACACGGCGTCCACGAACGTAGGTATCGTCGTCTGGCAGGCATCGCAGCCGGATTTCGGAATTTCGGTGCCTACGGTTACTGATCATCCCAACGGTCTTTCCTGGGGGCTTGCAATCGCTCCCGGGTGGGATTGCCAGTCGGGCTCGCTCCGCATTGTAAGCGGTACATATTCCTTCGCCGGCATCCATCTTGGCTGGGGTGCGCCGTCCCTGCTCGACATAACCGGCGGAACGGTGGTGTGTACTGAAGACCTGTTCGTAGCAAAGCAGAAGCCGGGAGAAGTCATTGTCGAAGGGCAAGGCCAGCTTAATGTTTCTCCAGAAAAATGCCTCTATGTAGCCAACGGGCTCTATGACGATGCGACCTCCGTTCTGCGTGTAAAGACGGGCGGTGTTGTATTGGCAAGCTTCATCGGCGTGGACAACTTCAGCAAGTCAGCGGTCATTCTCGACGGCGGAACGATTGTCAAGAACGGCCTGAACAGCTGGGTTGCGGGTAATGCCGATGTACGCAACACGCTGGTGGGCAACTGGTACGGCAACTACGGCGCGGAGGATTTCACTGTTCAGATCACGGAGAACGGCGGTACGCTGCAGTGCGACTACCCGATTGATTTCGTGGCGAAGCTGTCCGGCTCGGGCGTACTTACGAAGACGGGATCCGAATATCTTGCGCTCAAATGTGCGGTCGACGACACGATCGGCCTAAACGTGCAGAACGGCACCTTGAAGGTTCCCGCGGGCGCGCAGTTCGCGTCGTTGGCGATTGCCGCCGACGGACGCGTTGAGATCGACTGCTCGACGGAGGCGAGTCCGTACTCAATAGTGAAGACGGGCGGCACCCTCTCCGTTCCATACGGGACGGATCCCGCGACCCTCATCACGCTTACGGGCACATGTGCCGGAAATTACGTGCTGGCGTTCGACGAATCTGACGGCGTATGTACGGGTATCCGAGTTGTCGCCAAGCCCGAAACGGCGATTTGGGACGGTCCTGCTGCGGGAGAAGGCGTGACTGACGCCATGTGCGCGGTGTCGGTTGCGGCTAACTGGAATCCCGACGGAACGCCGACCAAGGTTTGGCGCTTTGAAGGCGGGAGCGCCGGGAAGGTTGTCGCCTTCGACAGTGCCGTGACTATGACGGCGTGGCCTAAAATCAATTGCAATGTCCAAGTAGGCGATCCTTCCGAGTCGGGATTCACAGAACCTGTCGTCTGGCGTGCGACCGGCGAGGGGTACGGTTTCGCCGATCTCTCGGGCGGTGTATACATTGCGGACGGGACAGATCAGTCCGACCAGCAGCTTAAGTCGGGCTGGCTCCGCATCGAGAGCGGATCCTACACTGCCGGCGGCAACGGCAACGGCGAGCCGAAGGGACTAGCCGTCGGCAAGTACGGTTCGGCTAAGTTCGACCTTGTCGGAGGCACGTTCAGTTCGCTGGGCGACGTCAACCTCGCGGGCGACGCGGGCGGCGTGGCGACGGTCGGCTCCAATGAAGAGGGCGCAGCCCCGGCTCACCTCGAAGTGGCTGGCAACAAATGGCTGTTCGTTTCCGCATCGGGTTCGGCGCCCGGATCGCTGACGGTGCATAAATCAGGCAAAGTCAGCGCGAGCTACATCAAGTTCTCGAAGTTCGACGGATCCAAACTTATCCTCGACGGCGGCACGCTCGTCAAGAACGGAAACACGGACAGCAACTATTACTACGGTTCGCGCGAGGTTCCACTGCAGCTGACCGCGAACGGCGGCACGCTGCAGGCGGACAGCAAGTGCGTCATGTCTGCGGACATTGTTGACGCCGATACCGAAAGCGTGCAGAAGGGGACGTTCGTAAAGACAGGCGCGCAGGATCTCGTCTTCACGGCCCAGAAGGGCTACACGGGGGCGACGGAGGTGCGCGAAGGCCGCCTCGTCATTCCCGCCGGCGTTCACGTCGGTTCAGGACTCACGATGTCCGCCGGCACGAAGCTTGTGATAGACTTCTCCGGGTTCGCGGTGGACGGAGAAGTCGAATACACGCTTGTTTCCGATGGCGGAACGGTAGTTCTGCCGGACGGCACATCGCCTTCTGATATGGTCGAGTTCGCCAACGCCGGTTCCTTTGATCTTACGGCTGAAGTGACGACAGGCGGCAATGTGGTGATCCGTGGACAGGTCAAGGATGCCTTCGCCGTCGCTCGCATAGACTCGGTGAATTATGCGACGCTCGGCGGAGCCATGGCGGCGGCGAAGAATGGCGAGACCGTGGTCCTGCTCAAGGATGTCCTCCTGGAGAAAGATACAACAGCCGCGGCCGAGCTCACGCTCGACCTCAACGGCCACGTTGTCACGCGCCTCTATCTCAATCCGTGCCTTTCGTTCCCATACGGCGGAACGCTTATGAACGGCACGCTGGCGGTTGACGCGTCGCTCGGCGCCAATCCGGGCGGAGGAACGACGGACAGAGCCTCCCTTGTGTCGGTTGGCGAAGGCAAGACGCTCACAGTGACGAACGTGAACACGGGCGATGCGAACGGGCACGAACCGTTCAGCATGTTCTATCTGCGAAAGAAGTCGCGCATCGAGGTGACGGGAGGCACATGGCACGCTGCGACGCTTATGTCGTGCTATTTCACCGGTAACGATACTGGGAACCTTGTCATATCGGGAGGACGGTTCTACATCCGAGGCTGGCACATACACTATTCGGACGGATCGTCCGAATATCAGAATGCCGAGCCGGTAATCTCCGGCGGATCCTTCTCGCTTCCGCCCAAGGCCCAGTGGCTTGCCAATGGCTATGTCATCCTCCATGACGTGACCGACACGGAGACGCCGTATCATGTCGTGCCCGAGGCCTCCGCGCCCTATACCGAGGCGGGCTGGCGCTACCGTTATGCGGACGGGGAGTCGGCGGTGAGGGCACGTGTCGCGAAGCGTACGACCGGAGACGGCGAAAAGTTCTATACATCCCTTGCGGACGCCGTTGGGGCCGCGCAGTCCGGTGAGACGGTGAGCCTTGTGTCCGACATTACCGCGCTTGACTCGAACGTGGCGGTCGCAGAAGGCAAGACGCTCACGATTAACGGCAACGGGCACCTTGTGAAGGTCAGGAATCCGTTCGTCTCCGAATCCGGCTACGTCGCTACCGACTTTACGCTGGAGTTCCGTCAGATGTTCTACGTGTGGAACGGATGCGACGTCACGCTGCGCAACATGCAGCTCATGGGCGGCGGCATCACCAAGGCATCGGACAACAACAACGGCAGCTACGCCGTGGAGAACGTCGGTACGCTTCTCTTGGACAACGTGACGATAACCCGCTCGAACGGGGCTGTCATGAACCAGGGAGGGGCTCGGCTCTTCGTCAATAACTGCCGCCTCGTGCGAAACTGCCGCTTCTGCGCCGGCGGTATCTTCAACTACGGTTTCGCCGTTCTCAATCGCTCCAGTCTTTCCGAGAACCGTTCGCTCAGCACGGGCGGCGGCGGCGGCGCGACGGAGAACGGCGGCGCGATGTACATAAACAACTGCGTGATCTGCAACAACTCCTCCACCGAGATCGGAGGGGCGATAAACAACTACCACACCGGAAACGTGGTCAGCCTCTACATGATGAACACGACGGTTTCCGGCAACTTCAGCGCGGCGAACAGCTGGGACAACGGTGGCGGGGTCGGGCTGCGTTCTCCCGTCCAGGCCTCGTTCTTCTCGGTGAACAACCTCTTCTGCAACAACTACCAGATTCAGCTGAACGCCGAAGGCGGCCCCGTGCTGCGTGAATCGGACATTAAGGCGCTGGACTACTCGCTGAAGGCAGGAAGCATGACGAACGAGCTTTACTATACCGTTTACTGCGCGTACAACGACATTGGCGACGGATGCCATGTCTCCGAGCACAACCGCTACGTCGAGGCGAATAGTACCAGCGTATTTAGCGGCTACTATGCCACCACCCGCATCTATCAGAACAACATCGGCACGACGATGCCTGTTAACGGAGCTCGTCTCGTTTCGAAGGACGACGGTTCGCTCAACGCCGACCTCGCACGCTACGCGCCGATTCTTCGCACCGTGAACGGCGCGGAAGAGACCTACGGCCAGGCTGTGCTGGGAGCCGACGGAGTGTACACGTACTTCGACGCGTCGGGATGGAAGAACGGCGTCGTCAAGATGTCCTACGCGACTGTTCAGGACGGCGCGCGCATCGGAGAGCGCGACAAGGCTGGTGCGATTGTCGCCCTCGGCGATCTCCAGCCCGCCGACGCAGAGCACATGGTGACGGACTACTACGAGCTCGCCGGAGCCCGCTCCTTCGGGGTGGCGGGTGCGTCCGGGTGGTCCGAGGATGAGAAAGTCTACCACACGATCAGGCTTGCGGGCGAGGTAGTCCACGGCACCGTCACGGGCATAACGCTCTACGGCGACACTTATGAAGAGGGTACGGCTGTCACTCTGACGGCGACGCCAGGGGTTGCGCGCACGTTCCTCGGCTGGTTTGTGCCCGGCGAGGAGACTTCGCGCTCGACGGACACCGTATGGAATCTCACCGTCGTGGAGGACCTCGTGCTAGAGCCGCGCTTCTCCGAGGTGTCCGAGATGTTCACGCCTTCGCCCAAGGTGCACGTGAAGATGCAGGGAGCTGCGGAAGCGCCGCTCTTCCCGATCACGGTGACGACGGCGTGGATGCTGCAGCGGTATCCTGACATCGAGGATCGGCTTTCGGGAAAGACGACTCAAGAGCAGGAGTCGATTCTCACCAGACTCCTCGAGGTCGTCGATGCAGACACGGGGCTTAAGCTCTGGCAGGACTATGTGCTCGGCATTACGCCCGGCTCCAAGAACGCGGCTCTCTGGATTGATTCGCCGCAGTACAGGTCCGTCGGCGGCAACATCATCCGCTTCAAGATGAACGACCTTGCGCCAGTGAGCGGATCCGGCTTCGATGTTCGCTACCGTCTCGACAAGAAGCTTGGCACTGCAGTGGAGTTCGTGCGCGACGTGGTCAACGCGACCGGCGTCTTCGACGTGAACGTCGCGACGGATCCCACGGGGCTCTATGTCATTGACCTGCTGTTCGTCCCGACGGGCGAGGCGACTTCGGAGGAGTTTGTGACGACGGTCAACACGGCTGGCGTCCTCCGCGTCGCGACGGCGGCCGAACGCGCCGCGCTTTCTGTGCCGTGGACGAAGCTTGCGCCGTCAGGCTCCGCTCACGTTGAAGCCGTGGACCTCGTGAAGACGATGAACCTTACGACGGGCGACAGGCTGTTCGTCTACGACGGCTCGCAGAAGAGCTACAGGGCGTTCCAGCTTCGTGACAGCGGCACGTGGGAGGCTCTTGCGGTATATTCGATCAGCGAGAGCGGTGGCGTCGACTGGACTGCCGCGGCGGCCGCGAAGGATTCCTCCGTTGCGCGTGGAGCCGGTTTCTGGCTCGAGCGCCAGAACACTGAAGGTTTCGTCTACCTCGTCGGACAGGTCGATGCGACGTCCGACGCTGTGACGACGCCGCTTTCGGCGGGATGGAACCTTGTCGGCAGCCCGGCGACTTCGGAGTTCGACTTCTCCGAACTCCAGCCTACGGAAGGCGACAGGATCGTCGTACCTACGGCGGGCGAGCCGAAGAACCTGACGTGGCAGAACGAAAGCTGGGGATACTACAAGAACACGGTCTTCGAGACTGCAAGCGGACGCAAATACGTGAAGCCCGTATGGACTACGACGGACAACGTAGTGCCCGTCGGTACAGCATTCTGGTACATAAGGGAAAATTCTGGCGAAGTCAGCATAAATTGGTCGACAAAGGAGGTCCACTGATGAAGTACTTATTTGCAATCGCCGCCTTCGTCTGTAGCTGCGCGGCCAATGCCGGGTACCTGTACTGGATGGTCGATCAGTCCGGCGTCTCGGATCCCGTTGAATTCTCCTTCGTTAGAATCGCGGTGAAGGGGCCTGGAGTCGCGGATGGAACATATCTCACTGTCGCGGGCACAGACGTAGTGGATGTCTCGCATCCCCAATATCCAGAGGGCGCCGGACTTCTCACCAATCCGTCATACTCGGACATCGGATCTTACGGCACAGGCGAATACAGCTTCATTGCGGAACTCTACCTGGAGTCCGAAGGCGACAAGCTTGTGGGTGTGAGCGATGTGGTGAGCTATGCCGCGCTGAAGGATAAATTCATCTATGCGAACATGAGCCAGTCAGGAATTGACCCATATGCGTTCAGTTCCTTCCATTCCGTCCCCGAGCCGACAAGCGGGCTTATGGTCCTTTTCGGCCTTGGCATCCTGGCCCTGCGCCGTAGGTCATTTCGCGCTACAGCGTGACGCTGTTGGAGGCGTTAGGGTTTTCAATTTGTAAAACAGACTAAAAAAAATTTGCAAAACAGGCGGCACGGACTTGATGTTTCGTGCCGTCTGTGCTAGAATTGCATCAGAAAATGCGAGAGGTGGTGTCGGGCCACGGTGGCGAGACGCCAACCTAGCGCGTCAAAGGGGCAATTCGATGAAAAAGACGCTGACGGTACTTGCCGCGATGTTGATTGCGGCCGCATATGCAAAAGAGGCATCCTTCGCAGATTTCGACGCAAGGGCCAAGAGGGGCGAGAAGCTGTCGGTCGTCTTCTTCGGCGGCTCGCTGACCTTCAGCGCGAACGCGAGCGACCCGGCGGTGACGGGAGTGCGCGGGCTTCTCGCGAAGTACCTCGTCGAGCGCTATCCGGAGGCGCGCTTCTCGTTCCACGACGCCGCGATCGGCGGCACGGGTTCGCTCCTCGGCGCGTTCCGCCTCGAGCGCGACGTCCTTTCGCACAAGCCTGACCTCGTGTTCCTGGACTTCCTCTGCAACGACGGGACGGACAACGACCTTCCGGACGCGACGTGCGCGTACGAGTATCTCCTGCGCGAGATGATCGGGCGCGGCATCCCGGTCGAGCAGATGTTCTTCACGTTCCGCTTCTGGGCCGGAAAGGGCTTCGAGCCCGTGAAGTCGCTTCCGCGCCGCAACATCTACCGCGAGCTCGCGAAGGTGTACGGAACGCCCGACGGCGACGTGCAGCTCTCCTCCCTCGCGCAGGACCTCGAGAGCGGCAAGACGACGCTCGACGAGGTGTGGCCGATCGACGGGGCGCATCCGGGCGACTTCGGCTACCGTTATTTCTTCGAGGCGGTGCGCGAGGGCTTCGAGCGCGGCGTGCGCGAAGGCGCGGTGTGTCGCGTGCCCGAGAAGCCGGTCTTCGGAACGATGAAGGACGTCCGCCGCCATGTTGTGGTCGACGGGAAGCTTCCTTGCGGATGGACCCGCTCGCTCACGTATCGCACGTCGATGTGGTATGACGGACTCTCCTCGCGCTGGATGGGCGACGTCGCGTCCGCGAAGGGCTGCGCCGCTCCGCTCGAGGTTTCCGCGGAATGCAACTTCGTCGGCATCTTCGGCGAAGGCGACGAGAACGGTCTCAAGTTCGAGGTCAAGGCGGACGGCGAGCCGTTCGCCGAGTTCGGGTCCTCTCCCGGCCCCGGGCGTCTTTTCTTCTACCGCGTCAAGGCCTTCCCGGAATGGTGGAACGGCGCCGCGAAGCACACGTTTGCGATTTCGCCCGTGGCCGCCGAGAAGGGCGAGCTGCATATCGAGTCCGTCATGACCACCACGCTCGTCCCGGCAGATCCCGCGGACGCGGCGCGCAGGGTGCGCGTGATCGAGGACAAGATGGAGGCGCTTGACCACGGACGAGGGAAGAAAGACTAATAAAAACAAACAGCCGGCAGGGGAACACCGACAATGAAGAAAATGATAATCGCGCTCGCGGCGGGGGCCGCGGCGCTCTGCGCGGGGGCGCAGGAAAACGAAAGACGCGACCGCACTGCGGATTACCGCGGCGCAGTCGAGACGTCCGTAGCGGACGACATGATAGACGTCGACTCGTGCTCCGAATGGTACGACGGCGTGCTGAAGCCGTGCCCGAAGGCCAGGGACCTCGTGGTTGCGAAGGGGCGTCAGTCCGGCATAGTGTACGGGATGTCCTTCGGCGTGGGGCCAAAGGCCGGCGCGAGGCACCTGCGAATCGCCTTCCGCCAGGATGTCCCAGTGGGGGCGGTCTTCCTCAACAGCGGCAAAGTGTCCGTCTCGGTGCTCAAGGATTCCGCGTCCTGTCCGGGCGATCCCTCCAACGAGGAGCTCTGGCAGCCACTCTCGTGCCTCCAGGGCGACAAGAAGCCGACGCGCGTAGCGGCGGAGCGCGGATGCTCGTTCTGGTACGGTCCGAAAGAGCTTGCGACGAGGGCGATCAGGATCACCGCAAAGGTCGCGGATACCGATGCGGTCGACGACGCGGGAAACCGCCGCGGCTCCCTGTCCTCCATCTATGTGCTCAAGGACCAGCTCTTCAACATCTCGCCGTATGCGGTGCCGGATGCTACTGACAACG
>JAEEOY010000281.1 GCA_016284515.1 Kiritimatiellia bacterium
GTGCCGGCCGTGGTCGGAATCGCCAAAAACGACGGAAGCACGCCTTCCACGCCGCGCAGCAACTTTGCAGTGTCTATAACCGTGCCTCCCCCTGCCGCAATATAGGCGTCGACATGATCGGGAAGCTGAGTGCGTTTCTTGTCAACATCCTCCGCACGCGCATTTTCTCCGACTGTAGTCAGATGTCTGACGTGCTTTCCCATGAGATACGGTTCAAGAAAATCGGCAGCGCCGCAAGCCTTGAACGAAGCGCGTCCCGTAATCAGAACAATATTAGTCTTGTCCACCAGCCATTGGCGGAGAAATCCTGCCGCAGCATCCTCGCCGTAGACCATCATGAACTCACCCCCAGCGTCTGCATGAACAGAGCCTTGTTCACCAACGGCGATTCCTTCGGCCGTCCAAGGTCTTTGCGGGCTCCTTTGGAAACGTATATCTCCATGAATGTTGGCTGTCCGTATGCATAACAGCGGATGCCAGGCATAAACGAGGAGACCGCGTAGCCGCAAGCCTGCGCAATGTCGCAAAGACTAACCTTTCCTGCGACCGTCGGCTGCCCGCCGACAGAATCGTGCGCTGCATTGTTGAGGACTATATGCATCAGGTTTTCGCATCCAGACTGCCCGACAATTGCCATGTTGCCCATGTGCATAAGAGAAGCCCCGTCGCCATCGAGGCAGATCACCAGCTGGTCGGGATGAGCCTTGGCAACACCGAGCGCAAGCATCGAGGCATGCCCCATCGAACCGACAGTCAGAAAATCTCGGGCATGATCCTGGCCAAGCCGCTCGCGCGTCTCGTAGACCTCCCGGGAAATCATGCCAGTCGTAGCAACGAAAACCGCCTCCTGTCCATACTCCTTCAGGATAAGTTCGATGACCCCTTCGCGCGGCATGTCGCAAAGATCTGGCTGGTGGCTCTGTAGCGCATAGTCGGCAAAAAGGCCCTTTCTGACAACCAGCGAAACAGGCCGTTTCCCGTCAAGTGCCTGCGCAACAGCCTGTCGAGTCATCTCAAGCGCCGCAATCGCGTCATCCGGCAACACCTGCGTCGGGATTCCAAGAGTCTCAAACAACGGAACGGTCACCTTCCCCTGTTTTACATGTTGAGGCTCGTCATGCACTCCAGGCATTCCACGCCAGCCAACGAGCAACAGCATTGGAATTGAATAGACTTCTGGATCCGCCAAAGAGAGCAGCGGATTGACTGCATTGCCCTGGCCGGAATTCTGCATATACACAAGCGCTGGCTTGCCTGTCGCAAGATAATGTCCGGACGCCAGGCCAACCGCGCCGCCTTCATTTGACGCTATCACATGCCGATCACTGCAATGATCTGTCACATACGCGCAAAAACTCTTCAAAAGCGAATCCGGCACGCCGGTGAAGAAATCAATACCAGACCCGACAAGACAATCCACAAAATCGCTGGGGTTTAACATGGCACACCTTTCGTTAGCTTAACGCGTATCACATGCAGAAGATTGTGAAGACGCGCGGGAACGATTCGTTCGAAGAGCTGGATCAATCTGCCCTGGACAGTCCTGCCGATTCGCGCCCAGCGTACATTCCTGCGGTATTCCGGCGTTTCGACAAAAACCAGGTGGCTGTACCGGTCCATGTTCTCGAGGAGATACCGGGGGTAGGTCGAGTCAATCGGAACCGCGAAGCAGTTCATCTTGAGAGCCGGGCCCTGGCCCTTCGCCAGAAGCGCATTTATCTTTTCGACAGTCAGCGACGGATCCTCCGGATCAAACCCAGGATGAGGCGCCACAGCCTTCATTTTTGCCAGCAGCGCCGCTGCGCCACCAAGGCAGGTGAAATGCCAGCCAGAATCGCAAAGCCGTCTTTCGACACCCCTCGACAACGGGAATGTCCGGCGACGAATCTTCGAAACAGTAGTCCCTTCATTGACCGACTGCGGGAGAAATTCGTTGTAAAATGTTTCTTCACCGTCAAAGCCTGTCGTCAAGTCGCGATAAGAAAGCATCTTCGTGCCACACATGTTCCGGCAGCGGACGTCCTCCCAGTTCAAGTAGAAACCGAACGAACGCATGTTGAACGACCACACTCCAGGCTTCTTTGCATACTCCGCGACAAGTTCAGGACGCGGAATCTCGTCAAGATCGGAAATCATGACGACATCATCGTCCTCTGCAGCAACAAGCCCCCTGAGTATCTCATTTCGCTGGTAGCATTCCCTCTCCCACGAATTGAAGTCCAGGGGGAAACTCGCAATGCGTACATAGATTATTCGATCCGCAAAGGCCGCAAAGCGAGCCTTGTTCTCGTCATAGACGAACGCCTTGTGCTTCCCCGTATGGGTCTCCCCCGCCTCGACAAGAACGAACTTGTCAACCACATCCTTGAGGACGTTGAGACGAATCTCCAGGAGATCCAATTCGTTGAAAAATGTAAAGCAGTCGTAGATCATGCAATTCCTACCGCGAACGGATTTTGCCTGATATTCCAGCCGCCCACCTGAACGCGGCAGAATCGCGCAACCGCTGGTCCATTATGCGAATCGGCTTCAGGTGTCGCCGCATCACCGCCTGGCAGCCGTATGGACAGAGACGCCCCGCCGTCTCAAGGGGCTGGTCGAAGACATAAGCCAGAAACCTTTCAAGCCGCTCCTCGTATACCCCAGGAGAATCCTCGACCATACAGGGAGCCGTCGCCACCTTGAGATAGGCTTCGTCATCGCAGTCAAGCCGGATGATTTCCTCGATCGCGCGCTCGATGTCCGACTCGTCGGCGACGCGAACCATGCTATCCGGCCTGAAATCGGTCTCTACGGCAGGGTTGCCGTAGTATATCGGCACCGTCTGTGCGACATACGCCTCCATGATCTTTTCGGTCGTATATCCAGGATACGAGCTGTTTTCAAAGGCGATGTTGAACTTGTATCCGCGGCAGAACGCAATCTTGTCGGTGACAGGCCCGCCGACATTGTTTCTGTATTTCCCTCCCGAGGCAACAGGCTTGTACTTCGAAAGGGCCTCGAAGAACTTTTGGCGCATTGGGTCGCCGAACTCCGCGTTGGACACTACAAAACTGCAGAACCCGCGGTTCAGCAGGCCTTTATCATGTTCCGTCTTGCGCTGCGTAATGTCGGCAAAATACGGGTAGAAGGCAAACCATGGCATCCTAAGGTAGCGATCGCCAAACGTTAGTTCGCAGCTCGCGACAGCATAATCATAGAGATTGAAGTCCGGCACGGTGTTTTCGCCGTTCAGCAGGATCTTGACGCACTCGTACTTGACATGCTTGAAGTCAAGCCCACCGTCGATGATGTAGTCTGGGTCATCACACTCCACCACGTCATACCGCTCCGACAGAAAACGGTAATAAGCCTGCTCATGAGGCTTGTGGTAAGGCGCAAAACCAAGAAACTTGATTTTAATCCGCTTTTTCATTTACCCAAACCCCTGCTCGCTTCTTTTGCCCCAGCACCGAGGGCGTTCTGAACTCGCACAATCCAGTTGTTGGGAACGAGCGCGAAGACAAAACCCTTTAAGCCCTCAACGAGGCGAGCCTTGAACGGCGGAAGCCCGCGCTTCGAGAAATCATAGTCAATGCCGTTGTCGGCAAGGCACTTAACTCCGAACTTCTCCCAGTGCCCTTTGTGGACGGCATCGATGAACGGGAACTCCTTAGTCGGCGTGACAAGCAGCGGACGCGTCTCGTCACCAACTGCAAAACTGCCGTAGCGCTCGAACTCCCAGATGCTCGCCTTGCCCTTGGCAAGGGACTGCAAAAACTCTCGGTTCCAAATCCCGGCCTGCGTCGCTATGCAGTAGGCCGTGTTTTTGCGGTACTCGAAAAGACCACCTTCCGCCGGCGATGAATTGCGCACACCGGGCACGGGATTGGGGATGAGCCGCAGGTTCGCCGCGTCATAGTTTTTGGCCTGCCCTAGTCGGAGCAGAATTCCCTCAGTATCAACTGTGGAAGAAAGATAATAGTCGTCACAGAGCATTATTACATAAGGCGTGGCAATCGCCTCAAGCGCCTCCACGAGCCTACCGCACCAGTTGCCGCCTTTCCCGCATGCAACAACGCGGTTAAAGCATAGTTTGTCATCTGGTGCAGTCTCAGTCACAAGGACCGTTTCAAACGGACAATCTGGCCAATACTTTCGCCACAACGTTGCAAACGGCGCGAGCAAGTCGTCGTATTTGTCGCAGGAACATACCAGAACTGTGCAGTCAGCATTCATCTGAATCTTAAAGTTTAAGCTCTAATAATTTGAAAACGATTTAAACAACGCCTCGTACCGCGCCGCGATATAGGCCTTGTAGAACTGCCGCTGTAGATCGGTCAGGAGCGGCATGTCGTCAATGAAGGCGTTGATTGCCGCCAGGTCGATGCGCGGCACGATGCGATTAAGTGCCGAAGATAGAACACCATCGCGGTTCTGCGCAACGAAATCGACATAGCCGATCTTCTTTCCGTTCTGCTTGAGCGCAGAAGCGGGCAAAGCATTGCCGTCAAGCGCAGAAATCCGCCTAAGTCTCCTCGCCATGCACCTCCACGAAATATTCTTGAAAACATAGTCCCTTACGCCTGGAATACCCCAGACACGCAATTTAGACAGAACCTCTCCAACACTGGATCTCACTTGCAAGATTCTCCGCTATAACGTGGATGTTCTTCAATCACGGTATTTATCATCAGGAATAACTAGTTTCTCATTTGCCACATCCAAACAGTTTAGCCACCTCGGCATCCATGCCATCGAACTTCTTGTCGAAGTCTGGGCTAAATTCATACCTGCCGTTATCCAACTTGCCCACCAAGCAAGCTTTTAGTTCAGACGTAAAATCAACCATCTCCTTCTTCCATATCTTGAACTCGTCAATGCGATAGCGCGTTTCGCGGCCGGGGTGGTCGACGGGGATTGGGAAAGAGAGTATGCCGGGGAGCTTCACGGTGTCAATGAACGCAGGGACGGCCTGGTCATCCGTATGATTCGTCGTGTAGTTGACATCCTGCACGGGACGGCCATCCACGAAGAGGACCGCGTATGTCATGCCGCCGTCGGGCTTTCGGTAGGTCTCGAGTCCATCCTTGTTCCAGGTAATTGCATAGTGGTGCCATTCATTTTCCTTGCCAGCGCCAAGAACATTGGAGTATGGTTCAGCCCACCCCCAGCCACGGTGAGTAGTCCGCTCGAAGTGAATCATTCGTCCGTACAAACCGCCATTGCCCAGGCCGTTGTTGGCCGAGTACTCGATCTGCGTCTCCTCACCATTTTCAAACCGATACCAGTAGAGCCGAGGATCGGAGCAGGCGAAATCCGACTTTTTAGTGTCGATTTTAGCCCAGAACTCAATGCACCCGACATTCTGAATGAAGTTGGATGGCATGGCATAGGTCACGGAAGCGCGATTGGACTGCGCCATCAACGCCTTGCCCTTAACTCCCTCGCCAAGTTCAATCGCCTTGACAGCACCAGCCGGACCGACCTCGGGATGCACAACCGCAGCCTCCGTGTCGAAGCTTTCATAGAAGACGAGATCAGAATCATATCCGGTGACACATCCGCAAAGTGCTGCAATACCCGCACAAAGTACCAGTAGCGATAATTTGTCTTTCATAGGCTTTATCCTTCAAAAAGTTCTGCCGCCGCGGCATCCATGTCGTCGAATTTCTTGTCAAAGTCAGCCTTGAACTCATATTTTCCTTCGGCAAGGCCAATCTTGATGCCGCCATGGGCGGTCTCTGTAGATTTGCGCTCACCAGCGTCAACACTCG
>JAEEOY010000282.1 GCA_016284515.1 Kiritimatiellia bacterium
CTGGCACCCTCAAGGCCAAGATGATTGAAACCGACAACAATGCTGTTGGCGAATATGCCGGACGCGTGCTCAAGAGCACGCACACCTATACGCGCATCGACCAGGGAACCCTGCAGCTGACTGAGGCGGCTGACGCCGCCTTTGGAAAGAACATCACCGTGAAGGGCGGCGCGACGCTCTCGCTCGCGGGCACTGCCCAGACGCTCACGGTCGACACACTCACACTCGGCGACGGGAACGGTGTGGCCGCCCTGGCTCTTGATGCCGGCGACAGGATAATCGTGAATGCCCAATGCGGTCTTGTCGCGGATGAGGCGATGGTTGATTTCTCGTCTGTCACGGCTAACGACGTCTATCCCGTCTTTGTCTGCACTGGTGCCGTGGATATCGCCGCAGTGGGCGACATCAACATAATTCCGAACGCAGAGCATGACTGCGAGTGGACCACTTCCTACGACGTGGATACCGACTGGACGACGTTTTCAATCCACGTTGCCGCCGCTGGTACGATCGGCAAGACCATCACCTACGACAATGGATCCGTCACCACGAACGGAGAGGGTCGTGTCGCCAGCCTCGTCGCGAACGAGACCGGCACTCAGTACGGCCAGCTCGATCTGACGAGCGCCGCGTCCGCGACAGTCGATGCAGGCGCCACGCTGACGCTCGGCGGCGATCTTCGCATCCCCGCAGGGGGAACGCTTTCGAAGCGCGGATCCGGCAAGCTCGTCGTCAACGGGGACAACTCCGGTTTTGTGGGTTCCTTCGCTTCCCACGGCGGAACACTTGAAGTGGACGGCGTTGAGGCACTCGGGAAAGATCCGCTGTCCTTCCCGCTTGTTCTCGGCAACGGCACGTTCAAGTACACGGGCGATCCCGTCACGTTCAATGCCGCGCTCAAGTTCCAGGGCGAGACGGCAGGGAAGTCCGTTATCCTCGAGAACGACGGCGACATGACGTTCTCCGACGTCCAGCACGTGAGCGGGACGTTTGTCAAGAAGGGCGTAGGCGCCCTAACTCTCGATCTTCCCGCGGGTTCGTTCAGGCTCGGAAACGACGCGGTTGACGGCAACTACGGAGTGCAGCATGGTGCTGTCGTCTTCCCCGAGAGCGGCGATGCGCCGGAGACCAAGACCGGTCTTTGCGGAGTTACGATTGCCGAGGGCGCGCTTAAGATCAAGGGCGAGGGAGTCGGCAAGACGACTGTGTCCACCGAAAACACGTCCCTTCTCGGTACCGGCTACGCCGCAAAGGCCGCGCCTGTCCTTGAAGTCGAGGATGCGCGCGTCAACTTCGGCAAGGGTTCCCGCCACAGCCACATCATGGCGCAGTATCCCGAGGGCGCGCCCGTCCCGGAGGTACGCCTTAGGAACGCATACCTCTACACGAACAGCGGCAACATCGGAAACAGCTCCAATGCGTCCGACCGCCGCGGTCCGATCATCACGATGAAGGACTCCGTCTTCTGGGGCGACTACAACACCTATCTCGGCGTCGCCGGTTTCGCCAGCCCGGAGATCGATGCGGACAACTCGAGCTTCATCACCGATGGAATGTATGGAATCACCATCGCCGCCGCGAAGCTGACGGCAGACTTCTACGGAACGAACGCGGTGTTCGGATCGTATTCGAAGACGGAGGCGGGGGCGAACTTTGGCGGACGCCTCGCCTCCCAGAACCACGTTACCGGCGTGGTGAAGATCCGCGACGGCGCCAGGATGAAGACTACCCGTGGAATCGACTTCGCATTTGGTTCCCTCTCCGTCGTGTTCGACGGCGGCATCTTCGAGATTGCCTCGCACAACGTCGAATCGCAGCGCGCCTGCACGTCGGTCTGGCAAAAGGCGGGAACGGCATTTACGACGCAGGGCAAGGGCCTTGAGATCCTCATCGCCGAAGGCTCCACACACGGCTTCAACTTCCCGGTCGCCGGCGAAGGCAAGGTAGTCAAGACGGGCGCGGGCACATTTGAACTCGTTTCGGCGCGCGCCGAGGGCGAGAAGCTCCTCCAGTACACGGGCGGAACGGTCGTCTCGAACGGAACGCTCGTCGTGGACGGATCGCTCGTGGACGGCGCGAAGTCGTTCGAGGTCGCAGAGGGCGCGACGCTCGACCTGAACGAGACGACGCTTGCCGGCGCGACGGTCTCCGGCGCGGGCGTGGTCACGAACGGAACGCTCTCGGCGGCGACGATCGCCTACGACGCCGATGCGGCGCTCACCTTCGAGGATGTTGTGTTCAACGGCGCGCTCACGGTCGACTTCGGCTGCACTGCGGAGAATCCTCTCGACAGGGATGCCGGCAGGGCGGGCATCACCGTCGCGCACTACACCGGTGAGGCGCCGGTCATCGCGAAGGTCGTTCCGGCCAACACCGGCATTGTCCGCGCCAAGGCGAAGGTGGAGTGCAATGAAGGCGACATTGTCGTGACCGTCGTGCAGAGTGGACTGCTGGTGTACATCCGCTGATGCGTCAGGAGTTGCCGTCATGTCTGGAGGCGCCGCGTGCTTAATTTGCGCCGGCGCCCCATGTCTGCGCAAAATTCACGGTTATTTGTGCGTTTTGTTCACGGCGAGGGTGGTGGGAAAATTGTATAATGTTAGCGTAAATCCGAGGTGTAGGATTTGCATTGCGTTTTAAACATAAAAACGAAAGGTCAACAATGAAACGAACGATGGCAGCTGTCGGTATGTCGCTCATGGCGATATCTGCTTTTGCGGCGCTCGACGAAATCGAGCTCAAGGACTGGACGCTTCAAGACGCAACGGTCGTCGAGGCGCAGGCGAAGAAGGAGGGTTGGTTCAAGTACAACTCCGCCTGCCAGACGACCGAGGGCGAGAAGCTGTCGCTAAACGGATACGACGCGAAGGGCTGGTACAAGGCCACCGTTCCCGGAACGGTCCTCACCACGCTCGTCGACAACGGAGTCTATCCCGAGCCCACGTACGGCGAGAACAATCGCCCCGAGATCATCCCCGACGACCTCTGCAGGAAGGACTGGTGGTACCGCACGAAGATTCGCGTTCCGGACAGTTTCAAGGACAAGACGGTCTGGCTCAATTTCGACGGCATCAACTACCACGCCGAGATATGGGTGAACGGACGCATCACCGGCCGCATGACGGGCGCGTTCAAGCGCGCGTCGTTCGACCTCGCGAAGAGCGGCGACGCGAAGGCGGGGAAGGACATCTCCATCGCCGTCAGGATCTCGCCGCAGCCCACGGTCGGCGTGCCGAGCGAGCACACGATGGGCACGACGGGCGGACCGTGCGGCGGCGTCGCGCGCCTTGACGGTCCGGTCTTCGGCTGCTCGGTGGGATGGGACTGGCTCAGCGGAATCCGCGACCGCGAGGCGGGGCTCTGGCGCAAGGTGACGCTTTCCGCCACCGGCGACGCGAAGCTTCTCGATCCGCAGGTCGTGACGGACCTCCCCGCGCTTCCGAAGCTCGACACGGCGACGGTGTGCGTGAACGTTCCGGTAAGGAACCTCTCCGAGAAGCCTCTCGAGGGAACGGTCACCGTTGCGTTCGACGACGTGAAGGTTTCCAAGAAGGTCGCGCTTGGGCCCTCCGAGACGAAGACGGTCGCTTTCGCACCTGCCGAGTTCGCGGCGCTCAGGGTGAAGAACCCGAAGCTGTGGTGGCCGAACGGACTCGGCGAGCCCGTGCTCCACGACATGAAGATATCGCTCTCCGCCGCGGGCAAGGACAGCGACGAGAAGTCCCTCAAGTTCGGCATCCGCAAGTTCGACTACTTCGCCGGAAACAAGCCCGAGTTCGCGCTCGCGGTCAACGGCGTGCGGGTGTTCATGAAGGGCGGCAACTGGGGTCTTGACGAGATGCTCAAGCGCATCCGCCGCGACAGGATCGACGCGCAGGTTCGCCTCCACCGCGAGGAGAACTTCAACATGATTCGCGACTGGGGCGGGATGAGCCAGAGCGAAGAGCTCGCCGACGCGTGCGACAAGTATGGCATCATGCTCTGGGAGGACTTCTGGCAGTTCAACTCAATCGATCCCGTCAACACGGACTTCTACTTCACGCACGTCAAGGACACGATCCTCAGGTTCCGCAACCACGCCTCGCTCGTCCTCTGGTGCTCGCGCAACGAGGCGACGCCTCCGAAGTACCTCGACGACGAGATGCGCTTCCTCCTCAAGGACCTCGACCCGACGCGCCACTACCAGGCCAACTCGGGCGGCGGCTACGGCTTCAACTCCGGTGGTCCGTACGACTGGGCTCCGCCCGCGCGCTTCTCGCGCTTCATGGACGATCCGTCCTGGAAGAAGCAGGAGACGTTCAAGACCGAGATCGGCGGCGTGTCCATCCCGACGATCGAGTCGCTCATGTCCATGTTCCCGAAGGCCGACTGGGACGGCATCACCGATGCCTGGGGCGAGCACAACATGTGCGCCGGCGGCGGCAGGAAGTATCCGCGCTTCATGGCCACGCGCTATGGCGAGATCAGGAACTTCGCCGACTTCGCCCGCAAGGCGCAGCTCATGAACTACGAGACGCACCGCGCGATCTACGAGGGACGCATCGGACGCATGTTCGAGCCGATGGAGGGTGCGCTCCTGTGGATGAGCATACCGGCGCAGCCGAGCCTCATCTGGCAGTCGTTCACCTACGACCTCGACACGCACGCCACGTACTTCGGCATCAAGAAGGGCTGCGAGCCGCGACATGTGTTCTTCAACGAGTCCGCCGAGGGTGGAATCGTCCAGGCGGTCAACCATTGCCGCGCGCCGTTCGAGGGCAAGGCCAAGTTCTCGGTCTACAACCTCGACGCAACGCTTGTCGGAACGCAGGAGTTCGCCGTGAAGCTTGGCCCTGCGCAGAAGATGAAGCTCGGCGACGTCAAGTGGCCGGAGAACCTCTCGAAGGTCCACTTCATGAAGGCGGAGCTATTCGACGCCGCGGGTAAGCTCGTCACGGACAACTTCTACTGGCACAACCGCGCGTGCAATCCCGCGAAGGCGGACGAGCTGCGTGACGACAACAAGATCGTCCGCTACGACGACCTCAAGGACCTCGATACGCTTCCGAAGGTTACGCTCGAGGCGAAGGCCAAGAGCGCGGTCCGCGAGGGCAAGACTCTTGTCGCCGTCGAGCTCAGGAATCCGTCCAAGTCCGTCGCGCTCATGGCGCATCTCCAGCTCCGCGGCATGAAGAGCGGAAAGCGCGTCCTTCCGACGACGTACTCCGACAACTACGTGTCCCTCCTCCCCGGCGAGACGAAGAGAATCGTCGCGCAGTGCGACACCGCGCAGCTCAACGGCGAGCAGCCGTTCGTGACGGTCGATGGATGGAACGTCACCGTCGCGAAGGGCGCGATGGTCGGTCCGAACGAGATCGCCTCGCCTGACGCGAAGGAGTGGGCGCACCAGAAGGGCTTCGGGTTCCTTCCCAAGCCGCTTGTCGCGAAGAAGGTCGTCCGCATCAACTGCGGCGGATACAACCGCGGCAACTTCGAGAAGGACCCGGGCTTCCTCGAGGCGCCTGTCGGGTTCCGCACCGAGCCTATGGACCTCTCCGAGTGCCCGAATGCCGGTCCCGAAGACATGTACCGCACGGTCCGCTGGGGCGAGTCGGTCTACTCCAACCTCCTCGCGAAGGCGAACGCGCCGTACACGGTCCGTCTCCACTTCGCGGAGAGCGAGAAGTCCAAGTGCGACGGAAAGAACATGATGGACGTCCTTGCGAACGGCGAGCCGATCGCCACCAACTTCGACCCGGGCTTCGCCGGACTCTACAAGGCCGGCGTCAAGGAGATCAAGCACGTAAAGTCCGACGCGAAGGGCTATGTCAACCTCTCGTTCGTCAAGGGCAAGAAGGTCGGCAACGAGTCGCGCGATCCGCGCATCAACGGATACGAGATCATCCCCGAGTAACATCGGCGAGACTCATTCCGGGTGCATAATGCGTCCGCGCGGCACATCTGCCGCGCGGGCGCTTTTTTTCTGCATTCAGTTCTGAATTTTCCGGTTGGTGATAGGCATTTTCCGGAAAAGATTCGGTTGCGCAAATTTCACGATTGTTTTTGCGCGAAATTCGTTCTTTGCCTGCGGCTGTTTTGTTACAATATAGCCGATCATTGACCAAGGAGGATCGAATGAAACTTGCATCTAGCAAATCATATATTAAATCCATCTCGTCCATGAGATGCCTTGCGGCGGCAGCAGTAACCGGCGTTGCGGCGTTTTCCGCCAACGCAACCGAGAGAACTTGGCAGCCGCAGGGCGGCTCCACCGACATCAGCGAACCGCACAACTGGGGCGGAACGCTTCCCGACAACGGAGACAGGAAAAAATTCGCGGACGGTGGATACGCCAGCGACTATACGGTAACTATTCCGGCGGCCACGGCGGAGAACCCGTATCGCGACTATGCCGGACTTGTATTTGACGCCGTCACCGACGGCCAGACCGTGACGCTGGACGCGACGGGCACGTCGTGGCTGCAGATGGGCGATGCGGGCCAGGCGTGGCAGGAAAATGTTCCGTTCCGCGTCCGCTCCTGGGACCACATCTTCGACATCGACAACGCGCACAATACATCCTCCGCGGCGAACAACTTCGGCTTCTCGCTTACGGACGGGACGATCTCGTTCAAGCGCGACTTGACGAATGGCTCCGTGCTGACCTTCAACGGCGACTTCAACATGGCGGTCGCTCCAGATGGGACGGAGAATCAGCACAGGACGGTTCTCTTCCACGACACGAATGCAAACAGCGCCAACTCCAAGGTCATCTTCCACGGCGGCGAGTCCACGCTGCGGTATGTCCAGATGCGCGGCAAGACGAAGGGCAACGAGTTCCGCGTCGACGGAGGAACCCTCCATGTCCTGAGCGGACTCGCAATCAACGAAGACTCGACAGGCGTCGATACAGACGCGTACATGCACGTGACGGACGACGGCCAGGTGTCCGTTGATTCCGGCTCGCTGTGGATTGGCCGCAACAACGACGGGCGCGGCGTGCTGCGAATCGACGGGAACGGCAAGTTCAAGATAAACAGCGGGACTACAGCCACTTATTTTCCCGATGGTTCTGCGCAGACAGGCCTTCTTTCCATCGGAGGGAACGGCGAGTGGAATTCGGTGAAGGACATGAATGTCGGCCATAACGGCGGCACCGCCGACATTCTTGTCGAGGGGAACGGCGTCTTCAACCATTCCGGGCCGTTGAACTTCGGCGCCGGAAACGGATGTTCCGTCTCGCTTACTATGCAGGACGACGCATACGCCGTTTTGCCGGCCGTTTCGATGATGCGGGACATAGCAGCCGACCAGCAGCGCACGGGCGTCATCACGCTAAAAGACAACGCGATCCTCGATATCATGGTGCGGTACGGAAACTGGGTCAACGGCGCGAGTGGAGACCTCACCATCAACATGTCGGACAATGCAAAGCTCCGTGCGAGCCAGAACGACGGAAACAACTGGATTCGGTTCGGTGACAACAACACCTCGAAGTTTACTCTCAATCTTGCCGGTGGCACGATCGAGAAGTTCGGCGGCGGTGAACTCGTTCATTTCCAGCTCAAGGGCGGGGCGGAGAGCGAGTACAACTTCGCCGGCGTGACGCTTGACACTCAGAACTTCGCAATCGAAGGCAAGGCGGACGCTGAAGCGTCCGACGCCTGGCATGTCGCCCATCAGACAGCGGGCACGATCAACATCCGCCAGCACGGCTCGGGAGACGGTCTCGACATCCGCGGAGGAAACGGGCGCAACTGCATGTACCTTCTCGAGGGCGGTACGCTCAATGTCGGCAACATGATGCGCGTCGGACATAACAATGCCGACAGCAGCAGGCAGTGGCGCTCCGTGTTCCGCCAGACTGGCGGTCAGGCGAACATCAGCGCGAATGTCAATATGTGCGACTCCGCTACGATGGCCGAATTCGAGCTTCTCGGCGGGCGTACGCGTCTTACTTCCCTGCGCGGCTGGAACC
>JAEEOY010000283.1 GCA_016284515.1 Kiritimatiellia bacterium
TCGTCGCCTTCGTCTCGGCTAGGTCAGCGCGCGTGAACGCGACGAAGCTGTGGCGGCGGCGGAAATCGTCCGGCGTGAGCCCGTTGAACATGTTCGCCGCGCCGCCCGTCGGGAGGACGTGGCTCGGACCGGCGACGAAGTCGCCCGCGGACTCGGGGGTCCACGGTCCGGCGAACACCGCGCCCGCGCTCCTGACGCCCTTCATCACCTTGAGCGCGTCCTTCGTCATGATCTCGAAGTGCTCGGGCGCAAATTCGTTGACGACCTCGAGCCCCTCCGCGACGCTTTTGGCGACGACGATGAGGATTCCGTCGCGGTCTATCACCCGCTGGACGAGCGCCTTCCTCGAAAGGGTCTCCGTCTGGCGCAGCACCTCGGCGCGGATCTCCTCCGCAAGCTTCTCGGATGTGCACACGCAAAGCGACTTCTCCCATCCGCTGCCGTGCTCCGCCTGCGAAAGGAGGTCCGCCGCGATCCAGCGGACGTCCACCGAACCGTCGGTAAGCACCGCGATCTCGCTCGGACCCGCCACCTGGTCTATCGCGACGTATCCGTAGACCTGTCGCTTCGCCGCCGTCACGAACGCGTTGCCGGGTCCGGCGATCTTCTGCACCTTGCGGCATGTCTTCGTTCCGAACGCCATCATCCCGATGGCCTGGATCCCGCCCACGCGGTAGACTTCCGTCGCACCGGCGAGCTTGAGCGCATAGAGAAGGACAGGGTTCACCTCGCCCGTCTTCCCGGCGGGCGTGCAGGCTACGATCTCCTTCACCCCCGCGGCCTTCGCGAGCGTGACCGTCATCACGGATGTCGAGGCGAGAGGCGCTGTTCCGCCCGGAATGTAGACTCCGACGCGGTCCATCGGGGAGTAGAACTCGCCGAGGGAGCCTCCACGCGGGGACTTCATCGACCACGCCTCGCGGAGCGACGCCTTCGAGAAGCGGAGAACGCGCGCGTGCGCGTCCTTCACTGCCTTCACGAGCTTTCTGTCGATGCCCTTCTCGGACACCTTCGCGAGGTCGACCCTGAGCGCCTTCGCGCTCTTCGCGGTGAATCCCTCGAACTTCGCGACGAGCTCCATGACCGCCGCGTCGCCGCGCGACTTGATCTCCGCAAGCGCGGATGCGGCGGCCTTCTCGGCCTCCTCCGGAAACGCCGGGCGCGCGTTGAACTTCGCGATGCGGCGGTCGCCTGTCTTTACGATTCGGATCATTTTCTTCCGTTCATCAGCATGCACTTGACCTTGGCGCTCGCGGCGAGTTCGTCGCCGACATAGCCCGTCACCTCGTAGACGCCGAGCGGAACGCGCTCCTTGACGATCTTCACGACCGTCACGAGCTTGTCGCCGGGCCTCACGGGCCTCTTGAAGCGTGCCTCCTCGATCGCGGCGAAAGCAAACGCCGCCTGCTCGCCGAGAACGCCGCGCGCAACGACCGCCGCGCCGGCGACCTGGCTCATCGCCTCGACGAGAACGACTCCCGGCACGACCGGATAGTCCGGGAAGTGCCCCTTGAAGAAGTCGTTCTTCTCCGTCGTAAACGTGTACTCTCCGAGTGCGCCCGTCTCGTCGGCCGCGATAAGCGTATCGACGAAGAGGAACGGCGACCTGTGCGGAAGAAGCTCGATGCCGGGCTTGTTGAAAACAGTTTTGAATTCAGGAAAACTTGCCATTGGAGTCAACCTTTCAACCTTCGACCTTCTTCAGCACGAGGATGCCGTTGTGGCCGCCGAAGCCGAGGGAGCTCGACATGGCGACTTCGATGTCGCGCTTCACGCCGACGTTCGGAGTGTAGTTGAGGTCGAGGGGCGTCTCGCCCTTCGATACGTCGACCTCAAGGTCGGGCTTCTCGTAGTTGATCGTCGGCGGAACAAACCCCTCCTTGATCGCGAGCGCCGTGATCGCCGCCTCGATTGCGCCTGTCGCGCCGAGGCAGTGTCCGTGGCACGGCTTCGTGGAGGAAATGTTGATCTTCTTCGCGCCCTCCTCGCCGAAGACGCGCTTGAATGCGTTCGTCTCCATCTGGTCGTTGAGGTGCGTGGACGTTCCATGCGCGTTGATGTAGCCGACGGTCGACTTGTCCGTGACGCCTGCGTCCTTCAGCGCGATCTCGATGGCCTTGACAGCTCCGTCCGCGGAGGGATCAGGCGCGGTGATGTGGTAGGCGTCGCACGTCGCGCCGTATCCGGCGAGCTCTGCGTACACCTTCGCGCCGCGCGCCTTCGCGTGCTCCTCGGACTCAAGGACCAGAATGGCCGCGCCTTCGCCCATGACGAATCCGTCGCGGTCCTGGTTGAACGGACGGCACGCCTTCTCGGGAGTGTCGTTGAAGTGGGTGGAGAGCGCCTTCTCCTTCATGAAGCCGCCGACGGTGAACTCCATGATGACGGCCTCGCTTCCGCCAGCGACGACAACGTCCGCGCGTCCGGCGCGTATGAGGTCCATTGCGAAGCCGAGAGCGTCGGTCGAGGACGCGCAGGCGGTCGTGATGACCTGGCACGGACCCTTCGCGCCGAGCGCGATGGCGATGTTTCCGGCGCCTTCATTGGCGATGAGCTCGGGGATCGCGAGGGGAGAAAGACGGTCGGGTCCCTTCTCGAAGAGCGTCTTGAACGACTCGCCGGACACCTCGAGTCCGCCGATGCCGACGCCGAGGATCGTGGCCACCCTGTCCATGTCGGGCTTCTTCTCCGCGGTGAATCCCGCGTCCTGCCACGCCTCCTTGGCCGTTGCGACGGCGTACTGCGAGAAGAGTGCCATGTGGCGCGCCTCGCGCTTGACAAGAAGCCCGCCGCCGATCGCCCATTCGTCGAATCCCTTCACCTCCGCGGCCACCTGGCTGGTGCAGCGGGACGCGTCGAACTTCGTGATCCTGCCGACTCCGGGCTTGCCGGCCTTGATGTTCTCCCAGGAAGCGTCACGTCCATTGCCCACGGCCGTCAACATTCCGATTCCCGTAATCATCACTTTCTTCATCGTTCTTCTCCTGTTTTAAATCTCAGTTCTAAGACCCTTGAACTTTTGAACTCTTGTTATCTCACAGCTCCGGCCAGACGCAGTAAGTGCCGCCGTAGGTGAGTCCCGCGCCGAAGCCGACCATGACGATCTTCATGCCGTCCTTCAGTTCGCCCGCGCGGACGGCCTGGTCGAGGGAAATCGGCACGGACGCGGCGGAGGTGTTCGCGGTCGTCTCGAGGTTGAGCCAGAACTTCTCGAGCGGAAGCTTCATGCGCCTCGCAGTGGCCTCGATGATGCGTCCGTTCGCCTGGTGCGCAAAAACGCGGTCAAGCGCGCCCGGCGTGGTGCCGAGCTTCTCGCAGAGGTCTCCGACGACCTTGGAGAGCTTGCGGACCGCGAACGCGAAGACGTCGTGCCCCTGGAGCGTGAGCTGCGAAAGCTGCGGCTCCGGCTTGAGCGGAATTCCGGTGACGGGGTCGAGCGGAAGCGCCACGCGCGTTCCGCCAGTGCGCATGATGAAGTTCTGCCCCTTTCCGTCCGCCCCGAGTATCGTATGCGCGGCGGTCTTCGTGGAAGCGACGCCCGGCGCCTCGTCGTTGCCCAGGACAACCGCGCCCGCGCCGTCTCCGAAGAGGATGCACGACGAGCGGTCCGTCCAGTCGAGGATGCGCGTCAGGCACTCCGCACCGATGACGAGCGCCTTCTTGTCGGGGTAGAAGTTGACGAATCCGCGCGCCTGCTCGAGCGCGTAGATGAACCCTGCGCACGCCGCCTGCAGGTCGAAGGCTCCCGCGTTGACGCATCCGAGCATGTCCTGCACGACGCAGGCCGTGGACGGGAACGTCGCGTAGTCGGGCGTGGAGGTGGCGAGTACGATGAGCCCTATCTCCTCGGGCGCGACCTTTGCCATCTCGAGCGCGGCCTTGGCGGCCTTCGCGCCCATCGTGGACGTGGTCTCGCCGTCTTCGGCAACGTGCCGGGCGTGGATGCCCGTGTGCGAATAAATCCACTCGTCGCTCGTGTCGAGAGCGGCGGCAATGTCGTCGTTCGTGACGACCTTAGGCGGCAGGTAGCTGCCGGTTCCAAGTATGCGAATGCCCATAACTTTCCCTTATCTGGCTTTGAAATGGTTATTATAGCAAAAATCCGCGCCGCACGCTATGGGCGCACCTGGCCGTGCGAGGTGATTTTCAGAATTTCGCGAACTTCAGGTCCTCGATGTCGCAGATGGACGCCTTTCCGTCGCCGGAAAAGCGAAGGTACAGCCCCTGCTTCCCGCCGATTTCGCCAAGCGCCGAGACATCGACCTCAAGCTCCGTCCTGACATTGCCGAGGTCCCGCGGCACATCCGCCGCGCCGACCTTCTTCCCAGAAATGGAGTTGCGCCCAACCCAGACCTCGACCTTCCCGCCCGTTCCGCGCGGGACAATGCCCAAGACGAGCTTGAGGCCCTTCTCCCCGGCGGTCTTGTCGAAGTTGAAGTACTTGTAGCCAAGAACCGAACCAGGCGTCACATGGACGGCGAAGGAGCGGTTGACTTTCGCGGCGTACGGATCCTTCTCGCCGTAGCAGTCGGCGTAGAACGTCTGAATGTACGGACCGGAGAACCTGAAGTTGGGATACGACACGATCCCCGGCTCGGGTCCAGTGTAGTGGCAGGCGATTCCGCCGGCGTGGAGCTCGAACGGATCAAGCCCGGCGGTCTCGAAGCCCTCCGAGGTGTACTCGCCCTCTGAAATCGTCACCTTCCCGCCGGGACCGTCCTCGACTTCGACGGTGATCGGCGCAACCATCGCCTGGCGGGAGAACTCGTCCGTTCCGCTCTGGCGGTGGTAGAAGACCCACCACTTCCCGTTGATCTCGCATATGCTGCCGTGCGTGTTTCCGCCCGGGCACGCCGTGGGGACGGTCTTGCCGTCGGACGTCTTTTCGCGGGCTCGGCCGTCGATTATGGTGCCGCCGTACGTCCACGGACCGAGCGGCCTGTCGGAGTACGCATAGGCCAGCGTGTAGTTCGTATTGGGGAGGCCGAACTCGCCATCTTCGGTTATGCGGCTGTAGATGAACACGTACTTGCCCTTTATCTTGCGGATCGACGAGGCCTCGAAAAAGCGGAACACACCCGGCTGCTTGACGCCGCTGACCATGTCGCTGACGATTTCAGTCCCCGGCTTGACGGTCGCCATCGTCTTCGGATCAAGCTCCGCGGCAAACGACTGCATGAAGCCCCAGTATCCGTAGACGCGTCCGTCGTCATCGACAAACGCCGCCGGATCGAATCCGAACGGACCAACCGTCTTCTTCGGATCGTTTTCGTCCCAGTTGCAGACCACGAAGGGTCCGTCGGGACGGTCGGACTTCGCGACCATGTTGTTGCGCCCCGCGGCCTGCGTGTTGGGGTAGAGGTAGTACGTCTTCTTCCCGTCGGGCCCAACGACCTCCGCGACATCCGGCGCGTACAGTATGTCTCCGAGCGCGCTCTTGTCGAGAAGCTTTCCGTCCCTGTCGAGGAGCGAGCGGAATATGACGCCGTCGAAGCGCCACTTGTTCAGGTCGTCGACGCTTGCAGACCACACGACCTGGTCGCGTCCGCAGTACGTCCCGCGCGTGTTGTCGTGCGAACCGTACAGATAGACCCTCTTCTTCCCGGGCACGTCCGGATCGTCGAAGACATACGGTTCGCCGTCGGGGATGCACTCCCACAGCGGCAGGATGGGATTCGCCGCCTGCACAGCGGCGCAGGCGAACATGACGGACGCGGCAAATGCGCCGCGGAGACAGGTGACAACTTGCATTCCGAATTTCCTTTCAGTTCAGCGAATTGTACCAAACCTGCGTCCGCTGCGCAAGTGCCGCCGGGAGCACTTTCATCAGAGGCGGAATTCGAGGGTCTTGCCGGAAACGGAATCTCTCGTGATCCAGGCGCGCATCGGACCCGAGGCCGGAACGAGCCTGTCCTTCGCCCAGTAGGAGAGCTGCGCGACGGGGATCTTCAAAACGACGTGCTGCGTCTCGCCGGGCGCGAGCAGAACCTTTCGCCAGGCGCGGAGTTCGCGGACCGGACGCGACTCGACGCCGACCATCTGGCGCGTGTAGGCCTGCACCGTCTCCACGCCCGCGACTCTGCCCGTGTTCGTGACGTCCGCCTCAAGCGTCAGCGTGCCGTCCGCGACAGTCGCCTTCTCGTTCGCATAGGCGAACGTCGTGTAGCTCAGGCCGTAGCCGAACGGATAGAGCGCCCGGAACGGTCCGTCGCGGTAGCAGGATAGGTACTGCGCGCTCACCTCGGTCGGACGCCCCGTGCGCAGGCGGTTGTAGTAGAGCGGAAGCTGCCCCGTCGCGACGGGGAACTCCGTCGTGAGGCGTCCCTCGGGATTCACCTTCCCGGTCAGCACGTCGGCTATCGCTCCGCCTCCGCTCGTGCCCGGACACCACGCTTCGAGAATCGCATCGGCCTTCTCCGCGAGTTCCGGAATCGCGAGCGGCCTGCCGTTGATCAGAAGCGCGACGACGGGCTTGCCGGTCGCCTTGAGCGCGTCGAGCGCCTCGACCTGGACACGCGGCAGCGTCACGTCGAGGACGCTCCAGCCCTCGCCGGACTCCGTGCCGCGCTGTCCGAAGATGGCGACGATAACGTCCGCCTTCGCCGCGGCCGCCGCAAGCGCGTCCGAATCGACGGAGCCCTTCTTCCAGTCGTAGCACGGCGTGTATGCGAAATCGACGCCCGCGCCGCGGAGTCCCTCGGGCAGCGTCATCTCGAAGCGGTTCTCTATGTATGCCGACCATGTGCCGGAGATACTGTCGCAATCCTCGGCGCCAGGTCCGACAAGCGCGACGCGCGCGCCCTTCTCGAGCGGCAGCACGCTATTGTCGTTCTTCAGCAGCACGCAGCACTTCGCCGCGATGGCGCGCGCGAGGCGCGCATGCGCCGCGAGGTCGATCTCGGCGGCTAGCTTCGCCTCGTCGATGTAGGGGTTCTCCCAGAGCCCGAGGGCGTTCTTGACCTTCAGGATGTTGCGCACGCTGCGGTCGATCTCGGACATCGGCACCTTCCCCTCCTGGACAAGCCGCACGAGCTCCCGCCGGTAGAGTCCCGACATCATGTCCTGGTCCATGCCGGCCGCGAGCGCAAGCGCGGCGAGGCCCGCGTGCGTCTCGGCCATGCCGTGGCGGTCGAACTCGCACTCCTTGACCCCCTCCCAGTCGGAGATCGTGAAGCCCTCGAAGCCGAGATGGCCGCGGAGGATGTCCGTCAGCAGCCACTTGTTCACGCTGCAGGGCACGCCGTTGAGCGTGTTGAACGCCGGCATCACCGTGAGCGCGCCCGCCCGTACGCCGTCCTCGAACGGCGGAAGGTAGACGTTGCGGAACGTCGACTCGCTCATCTCGACGGTGTTGTAGTCACGGCCCGCCTCCGCACCGCCGTAGGCGGCAAAGTGCTTGAGGCACGCGGCGACGGGCAGCGCGCCCGCGCGCGACTGTATGCCCTTTACGAGCGCCGCGCCCATCTTGCCGCCAAGATAGGGGTCCTGTCCCGGCCCCTCGGCGATGCGCCCCCAGCGCGGATCGCGGCACATGTCCACCATCGGCGCAAACGTCCAGTTGCAGCCCTTCGCCGGCGTCTCGACCGCGATGAGCCTCCCGCAGTCGTACCAGAGCTTCTCGTCCCACGCGCAGGAAAGCGCCAGCGGAATCGGCGCCTGGGTCATCACGCCGTGGATCATGTCGTGTCCGACCATGAGCGGAATCTTCACCCGCGCCTCGTTCATGGCGATGCGCTGGAACGCGTTGAAGTTCGTGACGCCGCAGGCACCGATGAGCGAGCCGACCCTGCCCTTGCGCACCGCCTCCGCGACGTCTGCCGGAAGCGCCACGCCGGTCGCATCCTCGCTGAGCGGACCGTCCGCCTTGCCGGCCGATGCCAGCTGCACAAGCTGGCCGACTTTCTCCTCGACGGTCATCTTGCCGATGAGCGCGTCGATTTCCGCATCAGTAATCGCCATCGCCGCGCCGCAAGACGCAAGCGCTGCGACCATAACAATCTTCCGCATGAACGAACCTCCCTTTGTTTCTTTAGTCTGTGCGACAATTATACCAAAACATCAGGGGCGCGTGCGGAAAATGCGGCGGCGCGCGCAACGGCCGTCGTCCGCCTTAAGCACAACCTCGTTCTCCCCTTCGCGCAGCGGCACGCCGGACCATGTGACGACCTTGACCTCATCCGGCTCCTTCGTGCCGACGGCCTCTCCGTTTACGACAAGCGTCACGGGACCGGCATTGCTGAACCCGACCACCGTGCAGACGGCGTTCGCCGTCTCCTCCGCACGCTGCGAGCAGACGTGCAGCACAGGCTCCTTCGACCAGTTGGCCTTGTAGAAGTAGAACACGTCCTTCTTCACCGCGCGGTCGCGCGTGACGAGCCCCTTGTCGTTGATGCCGTTCTTGCCGCCCTCGCGGCGCGCGTCCGCCGCGAAGTCGAACATCGCCCAGATGAACGCGCCCCATATCCTGTCGTCGGACGCGATCGCGCGCAGGTCCGCCGCGTGCAGCTTCACCTGGATCTCCTCGGGATGGATCGGCCCTCCCGGATCGAGCCGCCCAGCGGGCAGCGGGTCGAGGTGCTCGAACGGATTCCCGCCCGCGCCATACTCCGCTATGCCGAGGATCTTCCGCCCCGAGGCCGCGAACCAGTTGGAGAAGTCCTCCTCCATCGTCGTGTCGCCGTACCAGCCGGGATACGCGTTGAACGCGAGCTCCTCGGGAATGTCGTTGAGGGCACGCTTCGCCGGCCGGTCAGACGCGGCGACGACAGGACGCGTCGGATCGGCCGCTTTCATGGCGTCCCGCACCTCGGCGAGCATACGCTCCATCCACCCCTCCTCCGCCCTCTCCGGCGGAACGTCGTTGTATATCTCGTTGAAGACACTCCACGCGAACACGCACGGATGGTTCCTCCGCTGCGCGACCATCTCGCGCGCCTGCGCCACGAGGTTTGACCTAAACTCGGGCGAGTCCGTGAGCCAGTTCGTCGCCGGAACCTCGCTCCACACCAGTATTCCCTTCTCGTCGCAGATGTCGTAGACGTGTTGGCTCTGCGGATAGTGCGCGAGGCGAACCGCATCCGCGCCGACTTCGGCGATCAGCGCGAAGTCGCGCTCCTCGTCCTCGCGCTTCGCCGCCCAGCCGCACAGCCCCGCGTCCTGATGCCGGTTCACGCCCCTCAGCCTGCGCCTGACGCCGTTGAGGTAGAAACCGTCCTCACGGAACTCGACGGTGCGGAAGCCGAAGCGCACCTTCACCTCGTCTCCGCTCGCGATCCTGAACGTCTCCTCGTAGAGTTTCGGATTCTCAGGCGACCACAACTCCGGATTCTCGATCTTGAAGTCGCGTTCCTCGTCTGGTCCGCCGAGAACGCGTATCCTCGCGTGCACCGTTCCGTCCGCCTTCGCGTCCACCTCCACGCCGCATGCGCCGTCCGTCACCGGGTCGATGCACACCTGCGGCGTCTCGATCCATTCCACGTCGCGGTAGATTCCGCCGAAGAGAGTGTAGTCCGCAGAAAGCGGCGCGACGTCTGGACTCCACCTGTTGTCCACGATGACTTCCATCACGTTGTCCGACGGCTGCAGGAGCCGCGTCACCTCGAACGCAAACGCTGTGAACGCGCCCGCGTGGCGCCCCGCGAACTTCCCGTTCACGTAGACCTCGGCCACGCGCGAGACGCCCTCGAAGCGGATGAACTGGCGCCGTCCTGCGGTCGGATCGGGAATCGGACGCGAATAGCGCGCCGCCTTGCGGACATACGATTCCGCGGCGATAGACATACCGCGCGCCGGCGGCGCGGCGCCTTCCGGAGAGCCGTCAGCTCCGTCCACGTCGTTCCACGTGTGCGGTATGCACACCTCGTCTCCGTCGCAGAGCCACCCCTTCCCCGACAGCGACACCACGCTGCGCGGCGCATCCGCCGCGGCGGAAAGCGCGGCCAACGCGCATGCCGCCGCCATCATTGTCTTCATTTTCATAGTCGCATTCCTCCTACCACACTCCGTTCTTCCGCCCTTCATACATCGTCTCGCCGATCTGCCGAGCCGCGCGGACGAGCTCGCGGTACGGTCTGTCGCAGACGTCGACGAATCCCACCTGGTACGCCTCGCCGTCGCCGCGTCCCTGCAGCGGCTGGTCGCGGTACTGGAACCAGTGGCATCCCACGATGTTCGGATGCATCAGCGCGCCCTCGACGAAGCGGCGGTACAACCTTGCGCGCTCCGCCTGCGTCCCCGCCGGACACAGCCCCGCGCTGAACATTCCGCGGTCGATGCAGCCGAAGTGGAACTCCGTGTGCAGGATCGGCTTGTCGTATCCGTTCCCGCTCAGCATTCCCTGCGGCACGTTGTACAGCGAGTTGCAGTATCCGTTGACCGACACGACGTCGCAGAACTCGCCCGCGGCCGAGAGGAGCGCGGACGACTGCCTGTAGCCGACGAAGCGGCATCCGAGGTAGAGCTTGTTCGGGGCAATCGCCTTCACTGCGTCGCGGCACGCGCCGAAGTACGCGCGGTAGAAGTCCCTTTCGTTTGCGCCCGATGCCGACAGCGCGCCCGAGAGTGGCGGCTCGTTGTCGATGAAGAAGCCGATGCACATCGGGTCAGTCAGGGCCTTCTTGAGCGCGGAATCCGCCTCGGCGGACGCCTTCACGGCCGCCGCGAGGGACGACTTGAAGTTCGACGCCATGCAGTCGTACCATCCGTAGTTCGAAAGCGCGGGCACGCTTGAGTTGCGCGAGTATATCGTGCACACATACGGCTTGCGCCCCTTCGAGTACAGCGCGCCGGCGCTCCAGTTGCCTATCGTGTTGAGCCCCCACGAGTTCATCCGGTCGATGAGGAAATCGTAGTACGGCGACTCGTAGCTTGATGTGCCGAACTTCTTCTGGAGGTTCCACAGCGTGTACGACATCGTGCCGTTTCGGTTGACGTCGCTCGTGTACCAGTCGCGGTGGGTCGGACCGTACGTCGCATCCGTCATCGTGCGCGCGACGTTTACGCCGACGGAGAAGAAGAGGTGTCCCTCGGGGGTGACGAGCCACCACTTGCCGTCCACCTTCTGCGTGCGGAAGTGCCCCGTCGCCGTAAGCTTCGGTCCGTTCTTCCATCCGCCGTATGAATCCCACGAATCAGGTGCCTGCTTAAGCTCTGCGCGCTCGCTGGCGAGGTCCTTTGCGAACTCGTCGTCGCTCGTCACCTTCTCTGGCCAGGTGTCGTGCACAAACTGCCCGTACTTGTCGACGAAGGGAAGGTACTTGTCCGGATCGACCGCCCTTTCGCGGCGCGGCATCTGCACGAGCCGCAGGTTCGAGAGCCTGCAGTCAGCGACGTAGTTGAACTCCTGCTCGTACGGCCACTGCATCTTGACCGCGATCTCGGTGACGTGGTGCGTGTCTATCGAATACACGCCGCGCGCACCGTCGGGATAGTGGTATATCTCGGCATGCGGGAGCAGAAGCATCATCGTCCCCTTCTCGCCCGGGTTGAGGGCGATGCCGGTGTTCACCGACCTGTTCTGCGCAAGCACCGCGGCGGCATGGTCGTCGGAATCAGTGACAACCCCGCCCGCCGCGACATGCATGGTGAGGCGCATCTGGCGCGTCGTGGACAGGTTCTCCACGTCAAGCGCGAGGTAGCGTCCGCGCGAGAGGTCCACGCCCTCTTCGGACGTGAACGAGAGACCGGAGTTCCACTCCGCGCTCGGCAGCCTAAGCCGCACCGAGCCGTCGTCGTACTTCGTCACCTGCGCCTTGTAGACCGGGGAGAAGTCCGCCATCGAGAAGTCGAGCGGATCCGGCTGCGGCTCGCCGATCTTGATGAAGAACCCCCTCCGGTGCTGGCGCTTGACGACGCAGTTCTGGAAGAAGGTCACGGCCTGGTGCTCCTTCGCCCACGACGAGCCGGCGAAGCCGACGTATAGCCGGTCCGGCCAGCCGGAGAGCGAACGCCTGTCGATCCTGAGTCCGTCGAGGTAGAGCGACAGCTTCCCCTCGAGCCGCTCCAGCCCTATGCGCGCCGTGCGCGTGCCGAGGTTCACCGACTTGTAGGTCGTCAGCTTCGCGCCCTTCGTCGCGCGCATCTGCGCCATGAGGCGTCCGTCCGCAAAAGAGCGCACCGCGGTTATGGCGCGCGACGAGGCGTCGGTCGGATCCTCTCGCACGCAAAGTCCGATTCGGCGCCACACGCCGCGTCCGTCGTTGTAGCCCGTCGGAATCGACACGTTCGCCTCCAAGAGGAAGTCGCCCTCGATCGGCCGCGCGAGGAAATGGACCGCATCGGAGGTTAGCCCATTGTCGAACGAACCCTCCCCGGATGAGGCGAGGAACACGAGGTTGAAGCAGTCGGGCGAGTAGCCGCCGTGCGAGAGCGTCCCCTCGAGAATCGAATTGCCCGCGATGGTCGAGCCTATGTCGTAGTCCCTCCACTCCCCGAACACCCCGGCGGAGTCAAGCCTAACAGGCGAGTCGGCGCGGCGCGACGTCGAGAGCCACGCCTTCGGCACGGCGCGCCATCCGCCGCCGTCGTGCCGCTGGATCTTGAACGAAAACGAGCCGCTGCCGGAGCCGTTGGCCTTGCGCCACATCACGGAAATTGGATACGCCCGTCCGGCGACGAGGCGAATCCATCCGCTCTCGTCGACGCGCGTCTCCGTGACGCGGTCGAAGTCGGTGAATACGTCCGTCCCGGCAAACGACATCTTCGCGCACCCGTTGAGGTATTCCTGCCGGAAACGGTAGTATCCGCTTTCCGGAACGGTGAGCGCCCCCTCCCAGATGCTGAAGAAGTTCTGGCTGCCTGCGGCGAATCCGTTGTCCGCGACATACGCGCCGTCGGCCACGCTCCATGCGTCGGGTATGGACCCGAGCAGCGTCGCGTTCGGAGTCGCCGCGGACGGACCAGACTGCCACGACTGGTATATCGCCTGGAAGAGTCCGTTGCCGGAAAGCTCGAGCGGCGCACTGCCGACGGAAACCTCCATGTCTCCGAGCGCAAGCTCGCCGCCGGAGAATATCCTGGGCGCGGGGGCGGCGGTAACCGTGACCTGCGCGCCGGCGTCGCCTGACCAGGCGCGGAGGACGCACGAGCCGTCCCGTCGCGTGTTCGCGGAATCCGTTCGCGCCTCCACGCCGCCAGGCACCGATTCGACGGCGGAGACCTTCCAGTACGTCACGGGCGAGGCGTAGGAGTCCGACCACCACCATGAGCCCGCTCCCATGCGCTCCGCCGCGCGGATGCGCTCCTCGGCGGCAGTATCCGTCCGCACGCGGCACGCGATCGTGCCGTCCGCGCGAGTCTCCGCCTCGAGATGCGCGGAGACGTCGACGGGGATCAGCGACAGCGACGAGAAGCGCGCGACGTCGGTCTCGCCAAGGGCGCGGGAGAACACGCCGAATCCCACGCGAATGTCGCCCGCCCACGCATCGGAGCCGGAGAACGACCCGCACTCGTCCCAAGTGCCGCGCGTCGTGACGTAGTGCGCGGAGATGACGGACCCTCGCCTGACGAGCCTGAGCATCACGTACGATCCAGCCTTGAACGTCATCGGGAAGGACGTCGCGCGCACGGCTCCGCCGGAAGCCTCCCGCACCGCGAAGACGAGTCCGTTCGGACGCACCGCAACCGACACGCCCGGACACGACGCGTCCGCGAGATCAGTCCTCGCGACAAGCGCGGCCGCGCCCTTCGCTGGAACGCTCACCGTGGCCATGAAGACGAAGTCGCCGTTTCCGCTCGGCGCTGTAAGCGTGTCGATCTCGTCGCCCGAGTACATGAAGCCACGCCCTGCGCCTGTGACGGAGAACGACTTGTTCGTCGGATTGTACTCGACTCCGCCGTGCACCGACGGCGCGCCGTGCTCGAAGAAGGTCCAGGGCTCTGGAACTGGCTCGAGGTGGGTGCCGGAGATCCATATGGTCTCGCCCTTGTCCTCGTCAAGCAGCCTTATCTGGCAAAGCTCGCTTCCCGTTCCCTCCCTGAACGAAAACGAGATGGGATATCCCCTTCCGCCCTCGAGGTCGAAAACATCGCTCTGGAACTCGCGCCCCGACGAATACGCCGTCTGCGACACGGCGACCCTGCCGGCGAGCATCACGGAGAGCGCATCGTCCGCGATTATCTTCACGCGGTAGCGTCCCGAAGTCGGCATGCGCAGGATTCCGTTGCCCCTCACCTGGAAGTCGTCCATCCGCAGGAGTCCGTTCTTTGCGGACTCAGGGAAGCGCCTCGCGCCGTCGACGTCCCACGGCTTGTAGTACGTACTCCTGTTCACGAAGGAGCCGCACACCTCGCCGTCCTGCACGAAGGTGACCTGCATTCCTCCGATTTCGGCGGCACCAGCCGCCAGGCCCATCGCCGAAGCGAGGGCAAAGATGGCGATTCTGTTCATTTTAGGCCTCCTACCAGACGCCTTTGCGGCGCTTTTGGTACATAGTCTCCCCGACCATCCGCGCGCTGCGGCACAGCTCTGGATACGGCCTGTCGCAGACGTCGACGAATCCTATCTGATACGCCTCGCCATCGCCGCGTCCGAGAAGCGGCTGGTCGCGATACTGGAACCAGTGGCAGCCGACGAAGAGCGGATGCTGCAGGCAGCCCTCCACGAAGCGCATATAGCTGCGTCCGCGCTCCGCCTGGCTCCACACCGGCGCGAGGCCCGGCTTGAACATTCCGCGGTCGAGGCATCCGAAGTGGAACTCGCCGACGAGAATCGGCTTCTCCTCGCCCTTCTTGAACATCCTGTCGGATATGTTGTAGACGGAATTCGCGTATGCGTTGACAGTGATGACGTCGCAGTACTTCGCGGCCGTGCGCCAGAGAAGGCCCGGCTGGCGGAAGCCGACGAAGCGGCTCCCGAGGTAGAGCTTGCCGGGCGCGAGGCGGTTGAGCTCCTCGCGGCAGATTCGGAAATAGAGGTCCACTCCCGCGGCGGCGCGTCCCTCGCCGACGTCGGGGATCCAGCGGTGGAACTGGAGCTCGTTGTCGATGAAGAAGCCGATGCACATCGGATCCTTCGCCGCGTGCGCAAGCGCGCGGTCGGCGGCGAACTTCTCGCGTATCGCAGCGCGGAACTTCTGCTCGAAGTCAGGCGCGGAAAAGTCGTAGAGCTGGAACTTCTGCATCCGCTTCACTCCCTTCGCGCGCTCGAGGACGCTCAGCACGTACGGTTTCTTCGACTTGATCGTCAGGTCGCCCGAGCTCCAGTTGCCGATGGTGTTGAGGCCCCACGAGTCGAAGCGCTTCAGGACGAAGTCGTAGTATTCGTCCTCGAAGTCCTTCCTGCCGAACTTCTTCTCCAAGTTCCATATCGTAAACGCCATCTTCCCGTCCTCCGGCACGGGCGACTCGTACCAGTCCGGATGCAGCTTGCCGTTGGAGATGTCGGTCATGACGCGCGTGACGTCGAGCCCGACGGAGAAGAAGAGATGTCCCTCCGGCGTCACGAGCCACCACTTGCCGTCGACCTTCTCGGTGCGGAAGTGCCCCGTGGCCCTGAGCTTCGGTCCGTTCTTCCATCCGCCGAAGCGGTCCCATTCCTCTGGCGCGCCCTTGAGGTGCTTGCGCTCCGCGGCGAGGTCCTTCGCGAACGTCTCGTCCAGCTTCACCTTGAAGCGCCAGTCGGCGCGGGCGAACTGTCCGTACTTGTCGACGAACGGAACGTACTTCGCGGGATCCACCTTGCGCGTGAGGTCGGGCGTCCCCTCGAGCCTCAGGTTCGAGAACCTCAGGTCCGCAAGATCGTCAAGCTCCTCCTCGTACGGCCACTGCATCTGGAAGTGGATGGACGTTACGTGCGAGGTGTCGATGACGTACGGACCGCGCGCGCCCTCTGGCGCACCGTATATGGACGGATGCGTGAGAAGGAGCCGCATCGTGCGCTTCTCGCCCGGGTTGAGTCCGATGCCGGTGTTGACGGACCGGTTCTTCTTGAGGATCGCGACAGCGTGGTCGCCCGAATCGCCGTCCGCCCCTCCCGCCGAGACGTGCATCGTGATGCGCGACTGGCGCTTCTTCGAGAGGTTCTCGACGTCGACCGCGAGAAAGCGCGCGGACGAAAAGTCCTCGCCCTTCGCGGACTCCCACTTGATGCCGGTTCCCCATTCCGCGCTCGGGAACACGACGCGCACCTGGTTCGTGCCCTCCCGCTCGACCTGGGCCTTGTACACGCCCTTGAAGTCCTGGAGAACAGGCGCCGCCGGGCCCGCTAACGCGAGCACGGCGGCGACGGAGGCAAGGATCGTCCTTGTCATTGGCGTGTCTCCTACCTGATGACCACCGAGAATCCGAGCTTGCGCTGGCACTCGAAGCAGCCGACGTCGATGCCCGCGAACATCACGCGCGGCTTGCCGGTGAGATCGACAGCGGCGGAGACGGTCGGAGTCGTCCCGACGTCAAAGAGCGCGCCTTTCGGCTTCGGGCTGTAGTCGCCCTTCGCGAAGTTCTTGAACATCTCGTCAACGGTAGATACCGAGCAGTTCGAGTTCGCCTTGAGCGGCTCGGCGTCGTCGGTCACGCAGTTGACGACCGTGCAGTTCGTCGTATCAATCTTCGCCGAGGTGTACTTTCCGCTTTCGCCCTTCGCCGTCTCAAAGTTCCCGGCGATGACGTTGTTGCGAAATCTGACGCTCCAGCTCGTGCAGTAAAGGCCGGCCGAGTCGTTCGATAGCGCACCCTCGACCGTGTTCGCGACGATCGTGCAGTTTTCGACGAGGGAGTTCTCGTTGGCGCCGCCGAAGAGGATGCCGGCGGCTCCGGACTTTGCGGCCGCCCCTTCCGTGCAGACATAGCGGTTTCCTGCGACAAGCGTGTTGAGGATGCTGACGGGCTTGTTGTTGTTGTGAATGAAGATGGCGCCTCCGGCATTGTCGCCGTTCCCCGTGGAAGTTCCTGTAACGACGTTGTTCGTCACGTAGCAGTGCGTGAGGACTGCATTGGAACGGAGCGACACACCCGCGCCTCCGACATTGCCCGTGTCGCCGCGCGTGACGGCGCCACCGCGGATGACACAGTTGGACACCGTCGCCGCCGAGACGTCAATGCAGCCACCATATCCGTTGATCACCGAGCCGTTTTCGATGACGAGTCCCGTCACCAGCGCTCCGCCGGAAATCTCCATGACACGGTGGTTCGTGGAACCAGACGTAGCACCGACAGTGTTGCGAACGACAGCCGTCCCTTCGGCCCGAACCGTCACGGCCTTGTTGACGACGACAGGCGACGTCACCTCGTATGTGCCAGCGGCGAGAATGACTTCGCATCCGGCGACAGCCTCGTCAAGCGCCTCCTGGATCGTCGCATGCCCGCCTTCGCCGACACGCTGCACCTTGTCGACGATCTTCACCGTGCGCGTCATGGGCTTCGAGCGCTCCACACCGGAAACGGCCGTCACGGAGATAGTGTACGAGCCGCTGCTAGTATACACATGCGAAATCTCCGAGGTTGTGTAGGTGGCAAGCGTGCCATCGCCAAAATTGACGTCATACGACACCTCGCCCGGTGCGTTCTCGGCGGACGCCGTGAAGGTCGCGGTCGCGGGCGCGTAGCCGACGTCGAACGCCGGGGCGGCAAACGAGACTGTCATGTTCGAATGCTGGTATTCGTAGCAGCCGATGTCGACGCCTTCGCTCAGACGCGGCTTGCCGTCGAGGTCCTTGTCCGACGCATCCGCACGCACGTCGGCAACGCCGGCATCCACCAGAGCGCCGTCAGCCGCGGGACGGTAGTCGCCGTTGGCATAGTCGGCGAAGGCGCTTGCCGTGATGGCGACGTAGCCGTCGGTGCTGGAGAGTGACGTGTCGTCCGTGGCAACATTCTTGATGACGGGCCGATTGCCGGTCCAGGCATGCGTCACGCCGGTAGAATTTGTATTGCCGAAAATGACGCAGTTGTCAAAGTCGAGCGTGATCGCCCGCCAACTGTTCACAGACGCCCCAGCGTTGTTGACGAACGAGCAATTGTACGCCGCGAAGTCGCGGTTGCAGAAGATCGCGGCGTTCTCGTTTTCGGACAGAAGGCAGTCCTCCAGTACGCGCGTAACATTGTCGTTCGTCGTGTAGACGCAGTTGATGCCGCCGCCGCGAAGCGCGTCTGTTCCGGTCAGCTTGCCGCCTGTGATGCTACACCGGGAAATGCGCCCGTTGTTCCAGAAGATGTTTCCACCACCGTCGCCGTCGCCGACATTGCCCGTAAGGACGCCATCGGAGATTTCAAGGTCCTGCAGCGTTCCGTTGCCCATGTAGACGTTTCCGCCCTTCGAGGTCGCAGTTCCTCTGCGGATCGCGCCTTCCACAATTGTCGCCGCACCTTCCATGTAGATGTTTCCGCCATTGCCTGTGGCTGTTCCGTCCTCGCATGTGAGACCGTGAATCGTACCGACTTTCACATAGAGGTTACCTCCCTTGCCGGCGGCGGTACCGTCGAGGAGCTTCACGTTCTCGAGCGTTCCGTTCTCCATGTAGATGTTTCCTCCGCAGCGGTCGTTCGCGAATGTGCAGGTACCGTTCCGACAGGTCGTGTTCCGGACGGTGCCGTTCTTCAGGTAGATGCAACCACCGTGCCATGACATCGTGCCGTCCGTGCCGTCGATTTCGCAGTCCGTGACGGTGCCACCCGTCATGTAAATGCCGCCGCCGCTGCCGAGCGTGACGCCGTTGGCGAGGATGGTGCAGTTCGTGACCGTTCCACCGGTCATGTAGATTTCGCCGCCCTCGTAGCCGTTGCCGCCGGAAACCGTGCACGAGTCAACAAGACCGTTCTGCATATAGATGTTGGCACCATATTTCTCGCCATCATTATAAGAGACACCGCCTGTGATGGTGCAGGCGCGGATGGTTCCGTTGAGAAGGCAGACACTGCCACCGTGGTTCTTGCCTTCGCCGCCGGAAATCTCACAGTCAACGACGAGCGCAGTGTCGGCATTCACATAAAGGTTTCCGCCAGCCTGTCTGTCTTTCGCGGTAGCCTTTCCGTCGCGAATTACGCAGTTCGTTACAGTACCGCCGAACATTTCTATCGCACCACCTCGGTCAGCCTTCCATGTGCCCTCGCCGACGACGGTGACATTCTCAAGCCACGAGCCTGCCGCCATGCGGAGCGTACGGTATGCACCATCCGACTGGATGACGACATCGTCGCGACTTGCGCCGGTGCCGATAAGCTTGACTGTGAGATTCGGCCCCCATTTGGCATTGTCGGTCTGGCTCGCGTAACCGCCGGTTTCGTACGTACCGGGCGCGACGTGGATAACGTCGTCCGAAGAGGTGGCCGTGATGATTGCCTTGTCGACCGTGGCGAACGGCTCTTCGGACGAACCGTCATTGTTATCGTCGCCTGTTGTGGCGACGTAGTAGTCGGCGGCGCTGGCGCTAGCGGCGAGCGCGCCTGTGAAGAGAACGGACAGTAACTTTTTCGTGGCTATCATGGTTTTCTCCTTATGACACCAATAGTATAGCATAATCCAATGGATGTCTACATCCAAAACCGCATCAAAAACCAAACCAAAACCGCACTTTCCGCTTGCGGTAAAACAGCACATAATGATACAATAGCGGCAAATGGACACGATTCTCTTCATTACCGACCTCCACTCGGGCTCGCGCATTCCGGAGCTCGCAGGTGCTCGCGAAGCCTCCGCGGCGCTTGACTGGCATGTCGAAGAGATCGAAGTTCAGCGCCTCGCGCAGCCGATCGAGGAAATCCTTCGCTACTGGCGCCCGGTCGGATGCATCCTCGAAGGCTCGTCCAACCTGCTGCCGCCGAAGAGCGCATTCGGGAAAATCCCCACGGTGCACATTGACCCGAGCGACAGGGACATGGAGGACAAGCGGATATTCTCCGTGGAGAACAACGACGCTGCGATTGCCGAGCGCGCGCACCGCGAGCTGTCTCGCACGGACTGCGCGTCATTCGCTTTCGTCGGATGGAGCCGCCGCGTGAGGTGGAGCCGCCGGCGCGCGGACAAGTTCTCCGAAATAGTCTCCGCCACCGGCGGAAAATGCCATCTGCTCGAGGACCCGTGGACTCTCGGCAACAAGAACGACTTCGTGGTCCGCCTCAAGCCCTGGATAAAGTCACTCCCCAAGCCCTGCGGAATATTCGCCGCGAACGACGACATCGCGTCCGTGGTGATCGACGTCTGCCGAGAGATGAACATCTCCATTCCGGGCGACATCTCGCTTGTGGGCGTTGACGACGATCCCGCCGTGTGCGACAACATGCATCCCTCGCTGACAAGCATCCGGCCAGACTTCCGCAGAGCGGGAGGACTGGCCGTCAGACTCCTCGCGCGGCGCATCTCCGGCGGAAAGTCCGCCCCGCCCGAACACCTCGAATACGAACCCGTCTGCACGACCGCGCGCCTCTCCACGCGCCGGCTCGCCGTCTTCGGCAAGCGGATTGCCGACGCGCTCGACCTCATCCGGCGCGAGGCGTGCTCGGGACTCAAGGCGGCGGACGTCGTCAAGGTGATGGGCGTCACGGAACGACTCGCCGAGACGCGCTTCAAGAGCGCCGTCGGGCACCGCATCACGGAGGAGATCGCGAACGTCCGCCTCGAACACGCGCTTGAGCTCCTCAGGGACCCAAGGCAGGGAATAGCGCCGATTGCCAACATGTGCGGATGGGATTCCGAAGCCTATCTCAAGCGGCTCTTCAAGAAGCGGTTCGGAATGACCATGCGCGAATGGCGCGAGGCAAACATGGAGACTGCACAATGAACACGATGCTCTCACTCCAGCGCCTCGCGCTTCCGCTCACCTTCGCGCAGCTCGCCTTCGCCGCGAACACGTTCGTCACCAGCCTGTTCCTCTCCCGCTCTTCGACGACCGCACTGCACGCTTCCCTGCCGGGCTCGATGCTCGCCGTCGCAGTCTCGTCGCTCGCGATTTCGTCACTCGGCTACTCGGGGACTGTGTTCGCCGACAGACACGGATCCGGAGACACGCCCGGCGCGCTCGCCGCGTTCCGCTCCGCCCTCGTCCTCGCCGCGCTGTCGATTCCTTACTTCATCCTCGCCGCGCCCCTCGGACACGCGCTCCTGGGCGTCTTCAACACCGCGCCGGAAGTCCTCGCCGCGGAATCGGCGTACTACGACGTCCTTCTCGCGAACGGATACTTCACAATGCTCGCGGCCGTGCTCGGCGGATACTTCACTGGACAGGGAAAGACGCGCTTCGTCGGAGCGGTGACAGTGTTCGGCTTCCTCGTCAACATGGCCATCGTGCCGATATTCATCAATGGACTCTTCGGAGTGCCGACGAGCGGAATAAGAGGCGCCGGATGGTCCGCGACGATTTCGCACATCGTCCCGTGTGTCATTCTCGCCGTAGCGATCCGCCTGCGTCCACTCGAATGCAGGGCGCGGCAGATGTGCCGCGCCGACTTCCGCACGCTTCTCTCGCTCGGCATCCCGAACGGCGTCCGCGCCGTTATAGACATCGGCGGATTCTTCGTCTTCGCGGCCGTCCTCGCGGAATGCGAGGGCGCAGCAGTCGCGGCGAGCACCGCTGCCTTCGCGGTGAACGGAATCTACCAGGCGCTTCCGCAGGGACTTTCCCAGGCGCTTGAGATCATGACCGCGCGCGCGGCTCGGGAGAACAGGAGCGCGCTTCTCGCCCCGGCTCTCAGGCTCGTTGCGATCCACGCGCTCGCGTTCATCGCGGTACTCTCCCTTTTCGGACGCGAACTCCTCAACGCCTTCGCAACGAAGGGAGACGCCGCATTCGCGGACGGATTCTCAGCCGCGGCGAAGACGCTGGTCCTGATCCTGTGCGCAAAGGCCGTTTTCGAGTCCGCAGTCCAGGTGCTGCAGGCGCACCTTCGCGGACGCGGCGAAACCGCCATGGTCTTCCGCATCCAGTGCGCGACGTCGCTTCTCTTCTGGATTCCGCTGTTCCTTGCAGTGAGGGCCTTCTCCCCGGGCATCCCAGCCTACTGGCTCACGATGCTCGCGTCGTCAGCCCTCGCCAGCGCGGCGCTGTTCCTCACTCAGTCTCGCCTTCCGAGCGCGCCTCGGACTCCACAACGACCTTGAGGAAGCGGCGGCGCGCAAGCGCGACCGTCGCGTCAAGCTCGCCCTTCGTCCCGCTCGCAAGGTACTGCGACGCATCGAAGTCGACGGACGACACATACCCCATCTTCGAGGTAAGGTTCTCCGAACCGAAGACGTGGATGAACTTCGTGTCCACCGGCATCGCGAGCTCGTTGCCCTTGCCTGGGTCTATGCGGATGCGCATGCGCCCAGAGGCGGGGTCGAATCCGACGATGCTGACGGTCGGCATCGCGTACGTTCCGACCGCGGCGCCCTTCAGCCCGCCGGAAATGCGCGGCGCGATGCCCATCCAGGCGGAAAGCGCAATGGCGCCCTTCGGTCCCACGATCTGAAGGCTGTCCCCCGCCCCTAGACGGCCGGCGACAAGCTCGCGGATGCGGTCCTTCACCTCGGCGGAAAGCTCCTCCGTGTCGCATTCGACCGCGAGGACGGACGCCTTCGCGAACGTGACGCGCGCACGCTCTCCGGCGCGGACCGCAGCCGTCACCGTGGTTCCCGCGCCGAACGTCTTCGTCTCGGACGCGATCTGCGCGCCGCTCGCCGCGAAACGCTCGACAGTGACCTGCATGTCTGAATCAAGCGTAAAGTCAGCGGTGTGAGTGCACTCGAAGACGCGACCTTCCTCGACGACGCTCACGCCGCGGTCGGTGTAGGCGACGGAGCCGGACGTCTTGCGCTCCGTCACGCAGTCGGCCTCGACTTCGACGAATCCCGTTCCCCTCGGATTGGACCCGTCCATCATGCGGAACTCGATGTGGACTCCCGTGACCTTCTCGGCAATGAACTCCGCGGTCTTCGGCGCGAGGCGAAGGAAGAGGTGTCCCGACGAGTTCGAGCCGCCCATCTTCACGGCGGAGGTCCATCCGCTCGCGTCGTCGTATCCGTCGCGTCCGCAGTCGCCCGTAGGAACGCCCGAGTCCCCTCCCGCGATGTCGCGCCACTTGCCTTCGACCTGGACCTGCACGGCGCGAACATACATACCGTCGTGCTTTCCGTCATCCCAGAGCGAGCGGATCGTCAGCGACTTGAGCTTCTCGCCGCCGAGGGGGAACCAGAGGTGCGAGTAGTCCCCGAGTCCGACTACGTCCGTCGCAGTCTTCGCGGGCGGAATGTATCCGTCGGTCAGCGAGGCGACGTCGTTCGCGAGCGAGTCGCCGGCGAAGTACGAGAGGTTGTCCGTCGAAGTGCGCGCGCCGAAGAGTCCGTTTTCCGCGGACGGGACCCAGGTCGCGGGATTGTAGCTGCCGTACTCCCAGGCGAGATCGCCGAGATCGCAGATTCCGACGGGGAAGTCCAGATTCCACACGACGGCAGGATTGTTGCGGTAGTCGATGAAGGTGTTGTCGCGCTCCGTGAGCGACGTGCGCGCATACGCGCCCTCCTCGCCGATTGAGATCATGACGCGGTTGGCGGCAGTCTCGGACTGGACAAACCTGCAGCCCGTGATCGTGACGATGCCGCCGTTCGGGCAGTTCAGGAGATAGCTGGAGCGCCCGTCGTGTCCGTCGTCGAAGACGCAGTCCACTACCGTCGTCTTGTACGCGCGGCTCTTCAGGTTGTGCCCGATCCACGCATGGTCGGAAACGCAGTTGCGGAAGACAAGCTCCTTGATCTCGCCGATGTACGCATTGTGCGTCCTGCCCTCTTCTCCGCCCCATTCCGCGCGGTTTCCGTTTGCGCGTAGGACGCAGTCCTCTATGGTCATCGTCGCGTTGGGAAGCTTTCCGCAGAGGATGCCGTTCTGGCAGCCGGTGAACGAGCAGTTCCTGATCGTCACGTCTCCGTCCGCCTCATAGCGAAGCCCCGCGCCGTTCCCGCCAGCGTCCGCCGGAATGCGCGCGTTGCGGAAAGTTATGCCCTCAATTGTCCAGCCCGGAGCAGTGACGACCCATATGCCCTTCCATCCTGCGATGTGCGGATGGGCGTTGTCGCCGTAGTACTGCGCGTCGAAAGCGCTCGCGTCGAGGATTGTCTTGTCTATGCCGGCGCCGCGGATCGTGATGTTCGGCGTGTCGGGGCAGTAGATCGTGTCGTCCGTCCAGACGCCCTCGTCGATGATGATCGTGTCTCCGTCCTGCGCGGCGTTGATCGCCTCGGACGGCTTCTTGTACTTCTGGTTCGCGCCGACGTACAGCACTCGCGCGACGTGCTGCTCGACGTTGACGAGCGTTACGCGTGCACGCTCCCCGGCGCGGACGTAGACCGTCTTTGCCTCGCCGGCGGTCCAGTTCTCCGTCGCGGACGAGATCGTCGCGCCGTCGGCGCCGATCCTCTCGACAAGAACTTCCTGATCCGAGTCGAGCGTGAACTCTGCGGGATGAGCGACGAGGAACGAGCGCCCAGACTCCACCACGGTAACGCCGCGGTCGGTGAAGGTGGCGGCGCCGGAAGTCTTGCGTCCCGTCACGCAGTCCGCCTCGATTTCGGCAAATCCCGTTCCGCGCGACTCGTATCCGTCCATGATGCGGAATTCCACTTCAATGCCGGTGACGTTCGACGCAATGTACTCCTCCGTCTTCGGCTTCAGGTGCAGGAAGAGATGTCCAGAGGAGTTGGATCCGCCCAGCTTCACGGCCGAGGTCCATCCGCTCGCGTCGTCGTATCCGTTGCGTCCGCAGTCGCCTGTCGGAACGCCGGGCGCGTCCTCTCCTGCGATGGCGACCCACTTCCCGCCGATCTGGATACGGACGTTGCGCACGTACATTCCGTCGTGCGTGCCGTCCTCCCAGAAGGAGCGGATCGTCAAAGACTTCAGCTTCTCGCCGTTGAGGGGGAACTTGAGGTGCGAGTAGTCGCCGAGTCCGACGACGTCCGCGGAAGTCATCGTCGTCGGGATGTTTCCGTCAGTGAGCGCGGCGACGTCGTTGGCGAGCCTGTCGCCCGCGAAGTACGAAAGGCTGTCGGTCGACGTCTGCACGCCGAAGAGCGCATTCTCCACCGACGGCTTCCATTCCGACGGCTCGTAGCTGCCGTACTCCCACATCGGCGTGTCGTTGAGCCCCTCGGTGAACTCGAGGCGCCAGATCGTGCCGCCGCGGTAGTCCGTGAACGTGTTGTCGTGCTGGATTAGCTTCGTCATCGCGTACGCGCCCTCCTCGCCGATCGCGATCATCACTCCGTTCGCCGCCGTCTCCGCCTGGACGAACGTGCAGCCCGTGATCGTCACGATGCCGCCGTTCGGGCAGTTCAGGAGATAGCTGGAGCGTCCGTCGTGTCCGTCGTCGAAGACGCAGTTCTCGACCGTCGTCTTGTACGCGCGGCTCTTGAGGTTGTGTCCGATGCAGGCGTGGTCGGAGATGCAGTTGCGGAAGATGAGTTCCTTGATCGCGCCGATGTAGATGTTGTGCGTGTAGCCGCACTCGCCGAGGTTCCATTCGGGATGGTTGCCGTTGTCGCGGAAGAGGCACCCCTCGACGATCATCGTCGCGTTCGGGAGCGCGCCGCAGAGAATTCCGTTCTGGTTGCCGGTAAACGAGCAGTTGCGGATCGTCACGTCGCCGTCCGCCTCGTAACGGATTCCCGCACCGTTGCGTCCGGCGTCATCCGGAATGCGCGCGTTGCGGAACGTGATGCCCTCGACGGTCCAGCCAGTACCGGTGATGACCCAGATGCCCTTCCATCCGGCGATGTGCGGATGCGCATTGTCGCCGTAGTACTGCGCGTTGAAGTTGATCGCGTCGAGGACGGTCTTGTCGATGCCCGCGCCGCGGATCGTGATGTCGGGCGTCTTCGGACAGTAGAGCGTGTCGTCCATCCAGACGCCCTCGTCTATGACGATCGTGTCGCCGGCCTGAGCCGCGTTGATCGCCTCGGAAGGCTTCTTGTACTCCTTGTCCGCACCAACGCGGAGAACGTTTCCAGCAAAGAGCGAGCCCCCGAACAGGAGAGCCGCAGCCAGAACCACTACCGATTTTTTCATACAGTACTCCTTTTGCGTTTCACGGTAACCCGTGCTACGGCGGAAATTATAACAAAGGAGTTTTGTACGCAACGGAAATTACGCGCAAAAGAAATCGGAAAAAATAGTCTATAGCGGAAACATCCAACATCTACGCCGCCGGCAGTTCTCCGTCATTCCAGCGAGAGGCGGAAGAATCGGAAGGTTCCGGTGGAGTCGCCCGTTGCGTCGATGAGCGGGAACTTTCCGTCCGTGAGCGGCAGGTCGATTACGCTGGGCTCCGCGCCGAGCGACTCGTAGCGGTACAGCCTGAGCGAGCCCTTCACGCGGTTGCGCCAGTATTCGCCAAGGACCTCCAGGTCTCCGCCGAGGCGCACGCTGCCGTCTTCGATGCGGATGTCGACGAACTTAAGCTCCGCCTCGGGGTCGACGAGCGTTTCCATTCCGA
>JAEEOY010000284.1 GCA_016284515.1 Kiritimatiellia bacterium
ACGTGCCCCACTGTGGACGCGACGCGGCGAAGAGCGAGAGGAAGAGTCCGACGACGATGCACGCCGTCTGAAGTCCGGAGACGGACGACTTAGGCACCTTGAGCGTGAGCGCGCCGAGCGCCTTCTCGCGCCGCGCCCTCAGGAACGTCCACCACAGCCCCGCAACTGGAACAAGAAGAGCGATGATTAGAAATAGTGGATTTGAAAATCGCATGGGAGGGAAGAATTATGAATTATGAATGATGAATTATGAATGATGAATTATGAATGATGAATTATGGGAAGGCATCGGCACGACTCTTCGCTGTCACAATTATCAACGCAAAACCCTTGCTCTTGTCAACTATAGCATTCCGCCTCACCATAGTTCTCCATTCACCATCCACAATTCATCATTCATAATTCAACATTCATCATTTATCGTGCTTTCCCTCTCCGTGCCAGGGGATGAAGGCGGGGACTTTGTCGATTCCGGCGGCGATGCGCTGGCGGACCGCCTCGTAGACGAGAATCGTCGCCGCGGCGGAGACGTTGAGCGAGTCGGCTAGCCCGAGCATCGGAATCCTCACCCTGAGCTCCGCGCCGTCCATCCACTTCGCCGTGAGGCCGTACTGCTCCGCGCCGAGCGCGATGGCGACGTTGCCCGTGAGGTCGACCTCGAAGTGCAGCTTCTCCGCGTGCGGCGTCGCCGCAAGGATCTTGAACCCGCGCTCCTTGAGGAACGCAAGCGCCTCCTCGCTCGTCGCCTCGACTATCGGGACGGAGAACATCGTGCCCGTCGAGGCGCGCACGACGTTCGGATTGTGTATGTCCGTCGTCCTGTCGCAAACGATCACCGCCGCTACCTTAGCGGCGTCCGCCGAGCGGAGAATCGTCCCGAGGTTGCCGGGCTTCTCGATGGACTCCGTGACGATGACAAGCGCGTTTTCGGGGAGCTTGAGGTCCGCGAGCTTGATGGAGACGTGAGGGCCGACCATGAGGAGTCCATCCGGACGCTCCTTGTAGGCGATCTTCTCGAAGCACACCTTCGAGCACGTGTAGACCTCCGCGCCGAGCCTCTCGCAGTCCGCGACGAGCGCGGGCTCGTTCTCGTTCTTGAGGTAGAAGTCGGGGCAGTGGAAAATCGCGCGCGGACGGTATCCGTTGTCAAGCGCGCGGCGGCACTCGCGGTAGCCCTCGACGATCATCTCGCCCGACTCCTCGCGGGTCCCGCAGCTGCGGAGCTTCACGACGTACTTGAGCTTCGGATTACTTGGAGACGTGATTTCCATTTTAGCTCACAGCTCCCAACTTTAAACTTCAAACCTCAAACTTAAAACTTCAGTGGTGGTGCCCGCAAGTGCACTCGTGGTCATGGCCGTGGTCGTGTCCACAGGTGCACTCGTGCTTCGCTTCCTTGTACTCGATCGTGGCCTTCTCGCGGAGCTCGGCGACGTATGCGTCCATAGCCTTGCCGCGCGCCTCGTGGCGGAGGAGGTCCTTGATCTGGTCATGGACGTCGACGATCGTCTGCTGTCCGCCGCCGCGCTCGTCGGCCTTGTAGATTATGTGGTAGCCGAACTCGGTCGTTACGATGTCCGAGACCTCGCCCTTCTTCATTCCGAACGCGGCCTTGTCGAACTCGGGGACCATCATGCCGCGACCGAACCATCCGAGCGAGCCGCCCTGCGCGCCAGAGGGGCAGTCGGAGTGCTTCTTCGCCTCCTCGGCGAAGTCGGCCTTGTCGCTCACGATGCGCTCGCGGATCGCCTTGATCTTGTCCAGCGCCGCATCGTCCGCCCCCTTGACGAGGATGTGCTGGCAGAGGACCTGCGGCTCCTCGACGTATTCGGACTTATGCGCCTCGTAGAAGGCCGTGACCTCCTCCTCCGTCGGATCGGACACGTGCGCGCACGCCTGGTTGACGAGCATGTTCACGCGCGCGCCCTTCTCGAGCTCTTTGCGGAACGACTCCTCGCTCATTCCCTGCGCGGCGAGCGCCTTCTTGTAGTTCTCCTCTCCGCCGACCTGCGCAACGACGCGCGCGACCTCCGCGTCCACGTCCTTCGCCGTCACCGGAAGCTCCACCTGCGAAGCGCGCTCAAGAAGGAGCCGAGCTCCGATCGCCTGCTCGAGCGCACGCGCTTCGAGCTGCGGAAGGTTCTTCCTGATTTCATCCGGGGTCATGCCGTGGCTCATGTAGAACCTGGCAAGCCTGTCGAGTTCGAAGTGAACGGCCTCGGCCGAGATTTCATATCCGTTTACTACTGCTGTCCTCATAGAAAAGTTGAAAGGTTGAAAAGTTGAAAGGTTGGAAGTTGAATGTCAGAACAGGCGAGTCACCTCGCCGTCGATCTTGTCGACGTCGCAGACGCGCGTCTGTGCGACGGGGAGCCGCTCCAGTTCGCGGAACGACGGAGGCGGATCGGTCAGCACGTCCTCTCCGTAAGCCCTCATGCAGGTCTCCGGGAACTTGTACGGAGTCGCCGTCGCTGCGACGACGCACGGCACGCCGTCCTTCGGGTAGCCGAGCTTCTTCGCGACCGCCGTTGCGACAGCGGTGTGCGGGTCGACGAGATATCCGGCTGCGTCGCGCATGCGGCGCATCTCGGCCTCGGTCTCCTCCGGCGTCGCAACGCCTCCCTCGAAGTCGGCGAAGAGCCGCTCCTTTGCGGATTCCGAAAGCTCGTACCGCCCCTTCTCGGAGAGGTCGCGCATCATGCGCGTTGTCTCCGCGCAGGCGCGCTTGAAGTCTCCGTCGAGTCCGCCGGAGATCATCCACAGCAGCCTCTCAACGTTCGACGACTTCCTGATGTCCATCGACGGCGAGTTCGTCACCGTGAAGTTCGGGCCCGGGTCGTACACGCCCGTCTTGACGAAGCGCGCGAGGACGTCGTTGACGTTCGACGCCACGACGAGATTCCTTATCGGCGAGCCCAGCAGCTTCGCGTAGTACGCGGCGAGGATGTTGCCGAAGTTGCCGCTGGGGACGACAACGTCAAAGGCCTTGCCGTCCTTTCCGGCCAGCTTCGCGCCCGCGAGCACATAGTACGCGATCTGCGGGACGAGGCGTCCGGTGTTGATCGAGTTTGCGCTCGA
>JAEEOY010000285.1 GCA_016284515.1 Kiritimatiellia bacterium
TATATGAGTTGTAATTCTCTTTAATTTCCAGCTCTCGGTTTTCAAAGATCGATGTTCAGTCCCGTTTGGGGCGAACGAGTGGATATTATAGCACAAATGCCGCTCAGGACGCAAGGGGGTATGTGAAGATTTTTTAAATTAATTTTTAATTGCCTGAAAATACACAAGTTACGCAAAATTTTTGCAACTATTTTCAGGTCAACTAAGCCATCCGGTTGAACTCACAGACTCCCACGAGATGGCTCTACCGGAATCGACGGCCACTTCCAGACTAAAGCCGAAGCCTTGTCCAGATGCAAAAAGGCCCGCAAACGGGATGCCTCGCGTGGTGGCGATCAGCTTTTCGTTGGCACCGAGAACGTCCTGCCGCACATGTGGCAGGTGATGTCGATCTTCGGCGGAAGCGTCGCGCGCTCCTCGGGCGAAAGCGCCGCGAGCATTGCGACGGCGCGGTCGGGCGAGCAGCGGCAGGCGAACGAAAGCGGAGTCGTCTTCCTGAGCTCCGCGCCCTTGAGTCCGAGCTTCGAGAGGATGTTGCGCGAAGAGACGGCCAGCGCTCCGGAGCGCGATTTGCCAAGGAGATCGACGGACAGCACCCCGGTGCCGCTCGCGTCGGGCATCTCCTCGACCATCACGCCGCGAGCCTCGAGTATCTCGACGTCGTCGCTCACGGACGCCTCCGTGTAGATGACGGCCTTGCGCTGGAGCGAGCCCGCGAGGTAGCCGTCGAGCGAATTGGAGATTCCCTGCGAAATTATGCGGCCGGGAACGGAACGCGTAACCTGGACCTGGCGCTTGCCGACGACCTTCCTCAGGTCGGGCGTGCCGAGTCCGTCGAAGTCGTCGAGTATCTTCTTCTCCGTGTAGCCCCTCAGCGTTCCCTCCGCAGTGCACTCGACGTTGAATCCGCCGAGCGGCCCCTCGCACTTCATCTGCAGGATGAGCGTCTCGTCCTTTTCGGACATTTCGGCGCCGAGCAGCGCGGCGGAGGCGAGCGCCCTCGACAGGACGTACGCGCTCGTCGGACCGCACAGGTGTCCGCGCACGAGCGACTGCGCCGCCTCGGTGACGTCAACTATCGTGACGGCGACCTTCAAGTCCTTGTCGTACCACTCTTCGCGCTGGTTTTTCATGGCGTCCTAGAAGAAATACTGCAATCCGGCCGAAAGCGAATAGACCGTCTCCACGTGCGTGTCGAGTCCGAGCGTGGCTTCGGCGTCGAACCTGAGAGCCCACTCGTCGGTAAGGTAGTAGAAAGCGCCGAACCCTGCGGAGGGCCCCACTTGTCCGTCGTGGAACCAGCCCTTCGCGCCGGCGGAGAGGAACGGATCGAACCGCTCGTATCCGAACAGCATGTTGAACTCGTCCCATCCGTGCAGGTGCCACACGGCGCGCGCGGCGAGGGAGGCCGAGTTCTCCATCCACGCGGCCTCGCACTCGAGCGCGAGGGACTCGGTGAAGTAGCGCCCGACGCGCGCGGCGCCTCCGCCGAGGCGGCGCATGCGCGAGCCGCCCTGCGGGAGGACCAGCTGCGCGGCGCCTCCGGCGTACCATTCGCCTGCATAGTCTTCCCCTTCCTCGGCGCGAACGCCGAGGAATAGGGTAGAGGCGAGCGCCGCGACGATCAGCAAGCCGCGCTTCATGGATGCATCAGAGCTGGACGGGCTTGACGTGCCAGATGTCGCGTGCGTACTCCATGACGGCGCGGTCGGACGAGAAGAAGCCGGAGCGCGCGATGTTCACGAGGGACATCTGGTTCCACTTCTTCGCGTTGCGGTACGCGGCGTCGACACGGTCCTGCGCCTCGCTGTAGGAGCGGAGGTCTGCGAGGAGCATGTAGTAGTCGTTGTACTCGAGGAGCGAGCGGAGGATCGGCTCGAAGAGCCCGGGCTCGAGAAGCGAGAAGACGTTCGCCTTGATCATGTCGAGCGCGGCCTTGATCTCCGGATCCTTCTTGTACCAGTCCTTCGAGACGTACGTCGGCCTGAGCTTCGCGACGTCCTCGGTGCGGAGTCCGAACAGGAACATGTTTTCATCGCCCACCTCGCGGTGGATCTCGACGTTCGCGCCGTCGTAGGTTCCGAGCGTAAGCGCGCCGTTCATCATGAACTTCATGTTGCCAGTGCCAGAGGCCTCCATGCCGGCGAGCGAGATCTGCTCCGACACTTCAGAGGCGGGCATGATCTTCTCCGCGAGCGAGACGCGGTAGTCGGGAAGGAACGCGACGGAGAGCTTTCCGCGCGTCTTCGGATTGGAGTTGACGACTCCCGCGATGCCGTGGATGAAGCGGATGATGAGCTTCGCCATGTAGTATCCGGGCGCCGCCTTCGCCGCGAAGATGAACTGACGCGGCACGGGGTCGTACTTCGAGTCGTTCAGGAGGCGGTTGTAGAACATCACGATGTAGATCGCGAGCATGAGCTGGCGCTTGTACTCGTGGAGGCGCTTCACCTGGACGTCGTAGATCGCGTCGGGGTTGAGCTCGATGCCGAGGTTCTTGTGCGTCCAGTTCGCGAGCTGGCGCTTGTTGCAGGCCTTGATCTTCGCGAGGGCGGAGAGGAACGCGTCGTTCTTGGAGAACTTCTCGAGCTTCTTGAGGTCGTCGAGGTGGGTGATCCAGTTCTCGCCGATCGACTCGGAGATGAGCTGCGAGAGGGACGGATTCGCCTTGAGCAGCCAGCGGCGCGGCGTGATGCCGTTCGTGACGTTGTGGAACTTCTCCGGCCAGAGCTCGTAGAAGTCCTTGAAGAGCGTCGACTTGAGGATCTCGGTGTGCAGCTCGGCGACGCCGTTGACGGAGGACGTTCCGACGATGCAGAGGTTGGCCATCCTGACGTAGCGCTCGCCGCCCTCGTCGATGAGGGACATGCGCTGGAGCTTCTTGATGTCGCCCGGATAGAGCGAGCTGATCTCCTGCAGGAAGCGTCCGTTGATCTCGTAGATGATCTGGAGGTGGCGGGGGAGAAGCCTCTCCATCATCGGGACCGGCCACTTCTCGAGGGCCTCCTGGAGGATCGTGTGGTTGGTGTACCCCGTCGAGCGGCGGGTGAGGTCCCACGCCTTGTCCCAGTCGAGCCCCTCGATGTCGATGAGGATACGCATGAGCTCGGGGATGACGAGCGTCGGATGCGTGTCGTTGAGCTGGATGAACACCTTGTCCGGGAGCGCGTCCCAGCTCTCGTTCGTCTGGCGGAAGCGGCGGAGGATATCCCTCAGCGAGCACGCGACGAAGAAGTACTGCTGGCGCAGGCGCAGCTCCTTGCCCTGGGTCGTGTTGTCGTTCGGATACAGCACCTTCGTGAGGTTCTCGGCGAGCACCTTCTGCTCGACGGCCTCGACGTAGGAGCCCTTGTCGAAGTCAGCGAGGTCGAAGTCGTCGACTGCCTTCGCGCTCCAGAGGCGCAGCGAGTTGACCGCCTTGTCGTAGCCGACGATCGGGAGGTCGTACGGGATTCCCTGCACCGTCTCGGCGGGGATCCAGTACCACTGCTGGCGGCCGTGGTCGCTCCTGCACTCGACATGTCCGCCGAAGTGGACGTGCTGCGCGTACTCGGGACGCGCCATCTCCCACGGATAGCCGTCCTTGAGCCAGTGGTCGGGCTCCTCGACCTGGCAGCCGTTGACGATGCGCTGGCGGAAGATGCCGTAGTCGTAGCGGAGTCCGTAGCCCATTCCCGCGAGGTTGAGCGTCGACATGGAGTCGATGTAGCACGCGGCGAGGCGCCCGAGGCCGCCGTTGCCGAGTCCCGCGTCCGTCTCGTAGTCGCGGAGGTCGTTCCAGTTGATGCCGTAGTCCTTGAGCGCTTCGCTGCAGAGACGGTCGGCCTTCAAGTTGATGACGTTGTTGCCGAGGAGGCGTCCGATGAGGAACTCGAGCGACATGTAGTAGACGCGCTTCGTGTTCTGGTGCGAATACTCCTCCTGCGTCGATATCCAGCGCTCCACGAGGCGGTCACGCACAGCGTTGGCGAACGCGGTGTACCTGTCGCGGTCCGTCGCCCTCTCGTCGCCCTTCGCAAGCGAATACCTGAGGTGCCAGGCGAAGTCTTCCTTAAGTCCCTCCACGGACATTTCAACGCGGCGGTCCTTGTTCTTTTTCTGGGTCTTCTTTTCCATTTATCGTCTCTGGTTGTGTGTAAAAGTAAAGTTGAAAAGGTGAAAGGCTCGATTACTTGAACAAGTCCTTAAGCCCGTCTCCAGCCTCCTTGAGGCTCTTCCCGGCGTCCTTGAGCGCCTCCTTTGCGCCGTCGTTGTCTCCAGACTTCACCGCATCGAGCGCCGCACCGACAGCGCCCGCGCCGATGTCGACCGCACCCTTGCCGAGGTCGCCGAGCGTGCCGCCGACGGCGCCTGCCGCGGCGAGGATCTTCTGCCACACGAGCTGGATGACCTCCTGAATCGAGGCACCCTCCTCGGAATCCTTACCGATGTCGGGGATCTCGATGTCCACGGGGATCTTGAGCGGGACGAGTCCGTACTTGACCGTGACGTTCTTGATCGTCAGGCGGTCGATCTGGAGTCCCTTGCCGTGCTTCTCCTCGGCCGGCTTCGCTTCCTCCGCCTTCGGCTCTTCGGCGGGCGCATTCTCCTCCGCAAGCTTGGCAACCTCGCTCTTCTCCTCAGGCTCGCCCGCGGCGTTCGCGGCAATCTGGCGGAAGTTTGACGCCGTAGGATCGGTATACACGACGAGCCCGTCGAGCTCAACCGACTCGATGCGCACCTTCTTGCCGGAGAAGAGCGACGTCACCGCGAGGTCCGCGTCGAACTTGTCGAGCGACACGGCGTTCTTCTCGGAGAAGTTCGTCGGGTTGGCGAGCTGCATGTCGCCGACGTGGAGCGTCCCCACGTATGGGTTGAGCCCGAACTCGCCGAGGTTGAATCCGGTGCCGGTTATCTGCGGGACTGCTACGTTGGCGACGCCCTTCACGACTGGACCGATCCAGAGCGGGAGCGCCAGGAGCGCGACCACCGTCAGCACGACGATGGAAAGCACGATTACGACTATTGCCTTCAGCAGTTTCTTCATTTGAGTTCCTCCACTGTTATTTTGGTGCGGTGGCCCGACCCGATGGTTTCCACTTCCATCACGTTGGCCATCCAGCGTTCGCCAAATTTCTTGAGTCTGGTTCCCCAGAGCCTGCGCACGGCCTTGCCGTCCTTCTCCTCCTCGGCCTGCATCAGCGCGCCCGTCTTGCGGTCCACCCACACGCGCACCGTGCGCTCGCCCTTCTTCATCACGATCACGGTGCAGACCTGTCCGTGGACCGTCTCGCCCTCGCGCTTCTCGTCGTACGCGAAGTCGTCCCACCACAGGTAGTCTAGCGTGATGTCGCTCCACGTGACGTCCGTCCCGAGTATCGGACCGGACTTCTCGAACGCGACGTCCTTCCCGTCCTTTGAGATCTTGAGGTCCGTCCCGCCATCCTTGCGCACGAGGTCGTAGTCGTATTCCGCCTGCGCGATTCCCCTGCGGCTCCTCAGGACGATGCGGCCCTTGAGCTCGACGTCGGAGGGAATCATCGACCTGCAGTTCGCCACCACCTCTGCGGCCGGGGCGTTTGTGGCTATCAGAAGGCTGGCTATGAGCGAAATCACTTCAGCATCCCCTCGATCGTCTTGTCGACAGGCCCGCCGAGCGCGCGCCCCGTCTCGTAGTAGCGGCGCGCAGCGTCGATGGACCCGTCCTTCGAGCGCGCGACGAGCCTCGCCATGTTGTAGAACGCGTAGTAGCTCTCGGGGTTGGCCTTCATGGCCTGGTTGAGGGTGCGCTCCGCGGACTTGGCGTCGCCCTTGCCTATCTCCGCCGCCGCGCGCAGGTTGAGGGCCGCGACGTCGTTCGGCTTCGCGGCCAGCATCGCCGCCACGGCGCGCTCAACGCCTTCGTAGTCCTTCGCCTTGAGCGCTGCGATTGCCTTCTCGGCGTCGGTGCGCGGCGCATTTGCCGCGGACTTGCCGCCGGCATTCCCCGGTGCGGCGTTCTTCTTCGCCGCAAGCTTCGCCTCGTACTTCTTCTGGAGCTCCGTGGTGTCCGTCACCGCTATCGGCTTCGCGTTCACCTGCGCCTCGTTGAGGAGGAGCGAGTCAATCGCGGCCGTGACCGTGGCGCGCTTGTTCTTGAGGGTGTTGAACTCGGGTTCCTTGACGCGGTCGGGGTTCTCGAACTCGATTCTGTCCAGTTCGGCAAGCGCGGCGCGGAACTTCTCAACCGCCTCGGACGTCTTGCCGTCCGCCGCCAGGTCGTACGCCTCGTCGATCATTATGGACGCGCCCTCCATGAGCTCGGAGACGCGCGGCGGCTTCTCGTCGTCGGACGAGAAAGGCCAGTACCAGGACCCATAAGCCTCTGCACAGAGCGCAAGAACGGCAAAAATCGACAGCAATCGCTTCATAAGCACATATTATACCAAAAAACGGGCCGCCTGTGCGCTTGCCGCGGGAGCGGAGATCGCCAGGGCGGCTACGGGGCCGCTTCCAGAAGTAAACTTGATTTTAGTGATATGATAGTTTACCCCTTGTAAAGATTGGCTGCTGTCGAGGGAGGGATGATTCCTCCCTCTTCCCTCACCGGGGAGGGGACCCAAGTTTACTTTCGGAAACGGCGCGCTTGGGCAGATTCACAAACTCCGAGCAGCAGGGCTCTCGCTACCGCTCCGCAGAATCACATTTGCTTCGCGCCAAACATTCTCGTTCCGCTGAACGATCCGTTCCATCTTTGAGCTGGAGGAAGTTTCCTCCAGACCTCCTCTACGGCGCCGACATGGCCACCAACAGACTTCAACACATAGTAACCAAGATTTGATATACTGTTGCCAACATGAAACTGAAAGACGATCCCAAAGCCTACGCCATAATGGGCTGTGCCATGCGGGTTCACGACACCTCTATCATGTGATCAACTCCGATGGTTGGGGTTCTCGCTACCGCTTCACTGCTTCGCGCTTTTCAACCACGATCAATTGACTCCATTCATAGTTTTTATAGCGGCCTTCGGCCGATTTATGCGACGCAGTCGCATCCCAAAACACTCCCGCCGGCACATATACAGTCGTTGTGAGGTGCGAAGCTGCGGAGCAGTAGCGGGAGCCCGAACGCTCGGAGTTGACTTCAAAGATCGACTGGGCGCAGGTAATCCACTATCTCCGCGCCACGCGGATTCCGTATGCGCTGCTGATCAACTTTGGACGATCTGAAATACAGTACGAAACGTTCGACCTCGCAAATCTACCGTCCATATAGTCGCAGTCGAACATATCTTAATCCAGCCGTCCTCCAGCAACGATCGGAAATCTGCCCTGGCTGGACGGATTGGTAGTTGCACACTCCCAACCTGCCGAAGGCAGCCCAAAACACAATTCAAAGCCTTGAAATGCCGTTAAGGCATCGCGAAGCTGCGGAGCGGTAGCGAGAGCCCGAACGCTCGGAGTTAACTTTCTTGCGTTTACTTTCAGAACGTGCGTTTACTTTTGAACGCGGCGCAGGGCGGCTACGGGGCCACGGAAGCCCCCTCGCGGACGAACACGGGTATGCGGTCAATCGGAGTCTTCACCGTCACCTCGCATCCGCCGTCGACAGTGCCGCCGGTATGGAAATCGACCCATTTCCCCTTCGGCAGCCACACGCGCATCTGCTCCACGTCCGCCGTCACAGGGCACACTAGAAGGTCCGGACCGAACATGTACTCAGTCTCGAAGCCGCGCGGAGCGTCGAAAAGCGGCCGCATCATCATCGCATTGTTCTCCGCGACGTCCTTCGCAAGCCTCAGTATGTACGGCCTCAGCCTTTCGCGCAGGCGCACCTGGTCGTTCAGCAGCTTCTCGGTGCGCTCTCCGTAGCGAGACGGCGTCGTGTCGCTGACGAAGCCGTGGACGCGCTGGATCGGACAGAACGTCGCGAACTGCAGCCAGCGCACGAGCCGCTTCTGGTAGTCCCAGCTGCTGTGCTGGTCTCCCGGCCGGAAGAACCCGCCCGCATCGCTCGTCCAGTAGGGGAAGCCCGCCGAGGCGAAGCCGAGTCCCGCGACGATCTGCGTGCGGAGGTCCTTCCACGTGCTTCCGACGTCTCCGCTCCACATCACGCACGCCGTCCTTGTCTGGCCCGGGAACGCGCAGCGCGTGAGCACGAGCGGGGTCTCGCCCGGACGCAGCGCGCGCATGCGGCGGTCGGCCTCGGTGTTGACGAGAAGCGGATATATGTTGCGATACCTGTCTCCGTCGCCAAGCGCTATCCTGCGTCCGTGCAGCGCGTCGTTCTCCGGCTCCACGGCGTCGAGCCACCAGGCGTCCACCCCTGTCGAGACGAGCCTTTCGGCGAACCACTTCCAGTAGAGGTCTGCCGCGGACTTCTTCGAGAAGTCGATCCACGACGTTCCCGGCACGAAGGCGTCCGCATCCTTCATCGCACGGCAGAACTCGCTGTCGCCCTCCGTCTTCGACCAGACGCTCAGCATCACGCGCACGCCGTTCTTGTGGCATTCGTCGACCATGCCCTTCGGATCTGAAAAGCGCTTCGAGTCCCACTCCATCGAGTTCCACGTGCCGCTGCGCCACCACTGCCAGTCCTGCACGATCACCGAAAGCGGCAGGTCGCGGTCCTTGAAGTACCGCATCGCCTTCAGGAGGTCGTCCTGTGTCACGAAGCGCTCCTGGCAGTGCCAGTAGCCCCACGCCCAGTCCGGCAGCGCGGCCGTCCCGCCCATGTCGGCGCGGAAGTGCGCGACCGCCGTCTCCGGCGCGCCGAGGTACACGACATAGTCCGTCCCGTCCGCAACGTCGCTCGCGAACGTCGTCTCGCCCCTGTCGGGACGGAAGGCAAGCCTCGTGCGGTCGTGCGCATTCGCGACGACGCGCACCTTGTGGGCGCCCGCCTTGAGCTTGGCGCGGAAGCCGATTGTCGGCGGAAGCCACACGTTTTCGTTGTCTACGGCAACCTCGCCGTCGATCTCGACGTACTGCACGCGCGACATGTCCCTCCCGCAGTCGAGCATGAAGGCGCACTCGCAGTCCGCCCCGAGTTCGAACGCCCCTTCGAGCACGACGCCCTTGCGCTTTTCCTTCGCGCCGCCGCTTTCGGTAGTGACGACCACTTCGGACTCCTTCCCGTCGCCCGTCTTGACGAGCGCGATCTCGTCCGTGCATTCGTTGAACTCGATCTTGGAGTAGTTGTGCCAGTAGAGTCCCCAGCCGCGCGTGGAGACGAGGAACGGAGCGGATATCTGCGTGTTCACCTGCGTGAGCCTGCGCGGAAGGTTGCGCACGTCGAGCTGTCCGTCCTGGAACTGGCCGAGTCCGAACAGGCGCTCGTCCGCCGGGGAGTCGAACGCAATCGACTTCGCGCCGACGCGGCGCTCGGAGAGTATCGCCGCGCCCTTCTCGTCCTCGAAGCGGACGAGCCCCGTCCTGCGGGAGACGACGGCGGAAAGTCCGCCGGACACGACGCGCGTCTCCTCCGCGCCTTCCGTTACCGCGACGGATTCGCCGCGCCCCGGCGCGAACACAAGCTCGGGCGAGACCGGCTCGCCGCGCGTCACCCTTATGCATCCGCGCGAGAAGGAGGATATCTTAACCGTCCCCGCGTCCGTTGCAACCACGGCCACCTTTTCGGACCTGGCGCCGTCCGTATTGGCGAAGGCCGCCACGGATGCGATTGCCGCCACGGCCGAAAGAATCAAGTTTCGTGCGTTCATCGTGCCTTTACTCCCTGAGTTGAGTGATTTTTCAGACCCAATTCTACCAAAAAAGGGTCCGCCGCGCCATCACCCATTGGAGTAGCGCACTACCGCTGGCGGCGGAAGAGCCACACGCCGACGCCGAGGAACAGGAGATGCGGCAGAATCGCCGCGGGGACGGCCGGAATAAAGCCGACATCGGCTCCGACCATGCCTCCGATAACAAGCGCGTAGAACGCGAAGAACATGACGAGCGCACCGACGATGCCCTTGAAGACGCTCTGCCGCCCCGAGGCGATTCCGGCCGGAATCGCGAAAAGAGTGATGACTATGCACGCAAAAGGCGCCATTATCTGAGCCCAGACGTCGTAGCGGTACTTCCGGACCATCTTGTCCGAGAGGTCGGGATGGTGGCGAATGTACCGCATCCGGTCCCGCACGGAGTTGTACGCCCAGTCGCGGTTCTGGGCGATGAAGTCGCTAGGGCGCTCCTTGAACTGCGGGAACGGCCTGAACGCGAGAGCGTCCAGCTCCGGCGTGGGAGAGGCGACCTCGCGCCCCTGCGAGTCGTAGTGCTGCACCTTCGCGTTGGTGAACCACCACTCGCCGTCGAGGTAGTCGGCCCTTTCCGCCGTCACGTTCATGAGGCGAGCCCCTTCCACGCGGTCGACGGTTACCTTCACGGACTTTAGATGCTCCCCCGACAGACCGGCCATCTCGTCAATCGTCCACGTGCGGTCGGCCTTCGCGTTGCGGAACACAATGTTGTCCGCCTTCGCGACCTTCTGCATCTCGAAGCGCGCGTTCCGCAGCTGCTTCGCCCACTGCGCGTAGCGAGGCACATAGCACTCGTTCACCCAGGCGACGAAAAGCGCCATCGCGCACGCGACAACGAGAAGCGGCTTCACGATCGTGAAGAAGCCGATTCCGTTCGCCCTCATCGCGATTATCTCGGAATGCCGGCAGAACGTCCACATCGTGTACAGCGTCGCCAGCATGAGCGCCGCGGGGGCGAGATACTGGAAGAACGGCGCGAGGTACGCGCAGAAGTACTTCAGTATCTGCAGAAACGGCGGCTTTGCCTCCGCCATGCGCGAAAACGACCCGAAAAGCTCGAAAAGAACGTAAATGGACGCGAATCCGCACAGGCAGTAGAAGAGCGGAACGAGAAATTCGCGGAATACGTATCTTGTGAGAATTCGCATATCTCTAAATTATACCAAAAATCGGACGCCTCCGTGCGCCGGCTCACCACATCCCAAGCCGCAGGTACGGAAGTATCTGCTTCTGCAGCGTCGTATCGAGGTCGAAGAGCGCGTTCCCGGCAAAGCCGCGCCTGCGCGTCATGTTCACCTGGTCGATCACCTTGCGCGCGTCGAGGCGCGATTCGTTCGCAGTGACGCCGATTCCGACGATCGTGCGCTGCGCGTGCGAGCGCGTGTCCGACTGGTCGGCGAGGAGCTCCTGGAAGAACTTCGGGTCCTCCGTGTAGTTCATCGGGACAATGTAGTCGACAATCCGCGCGTCGAGCCATCCCTTCCAGTCCTGCCCGACTGTCGTGATGCACAGCGGATACTTCCCGTAGACCGCCGCGGTGAGCCACTTCGGACGCGCCACGCGCCGCCGCGCGTCCGCCACGAAGCGCGACACCGCGTCCGCCGCGCCGCGCGGCTTCACGGACGTGTCGCCCCACCGCACGAAGTCGAGGTGTATTCCGTCGACCGGATACTTCCTCTGCATCTCATCTATCGCCGCAAGGACGTGCGCGCGGACCGCGGGGTTCGACGGGTCGAGGTACTCGGTGAGCTTCCCCGCCTGGTTCTTGAGCCGCCAGCCCTTCTTCTCGAAAAGCGCCATCTGCTCCGGCGAGGCGCGCGTCGCGGAGAAGCAGAGGATCCACGCGTGGACCCTGATGCCAGTTCCGCGCGCAGCCGCGAGGCAGGCGCGCAGCTGGTCTCCCTCGTCGCGGAACGTCTTCGAGCGCGGGAGGACGTCGGATGCATAGTGCGCGAAGCCCGCTCCAGCGACGTTCACGAAGAGGTCCGTGACGTGCCCTTCGCGCAGCACCTTCATCGTCTTCGTCCAGTCGCCGGGGTAGAGTCCGCACCCGGAGTGGTCCCACACGGCGTGTATCTCGCCCTTCCTCGGGACCTGCTTCGCCGCATATGCCCTCATCGCCTTGAACTCGGCGTCCGCCTTGGCGGCGGCCTTCGCCGGGCTCCACAGCTTCGGATCCGCCCCGCCCGCAAGCGCCGCGCAGAGCCGCGCCTTGAGCGCCTCGTCTCCGTCCGCAAGGAGGACGTGAGTCATCCACCACCCCTGCGGGGACGAGAGCCACGCCGCGTCGCCCGTGGACTTTCCGTTGCGGTCCACCCACGTTGCCATCACCTGGGAGCGGCCCTTTATCGGGACGGCGCGCTGGAGGACGGACGACGTCTGGAGAATCGAGGTTGGCAGGCCGGGCGGAGTCTTCGACGCGAAGTTCATGCGGCTCCACTGCCCCGGATACGCCGCGGCCTTGTATCCGACGGGCTTCACGCCCATCAGCTCGCCGAGCTGGGGAGAGGCGGAATGAAAGACGACGAGCTTGCCGCCGCGCGCGGAGTAGTCGCGCAGAGTCTTCATCTCTGAGGCGGAAGGCGACTCGAATCCGACGAGGAACGCTATCTTCTCGCGCGCAAGCGCGCCCTGCATCTGCGCAGGCGTGACGACTTCCGAAGCGACGTCCTGTCCGCGCAGCCAGCGCGAGATGTGGTTCGCGAGCGACGTATAGTACCCCGGCTCGTGGGCGACGATCGTCACGGCGACTAGAAGTGAGCTTAGCATGGTTCAAAAGATCAAGGGTTCAAGGGTTCAAAGGTCGGGGCGGCGCAGTTCGGTGAGGCGGCGTGCCTCGGATTTCTTCCACGACTCGATCTTCGCGTGGTCGCCCGAGAGCAGCACTTCGGGAACTTTCATTCCGCGGAACTCCGGCGGCTTTGTGTACTGCGGCGCCTCGAGGAGTCCGTCGCGTCCGAAGCTCTCCGACGCCGTCGCGGCGGGTCCGCCGCCGAGCACTCCAGGGATTAGCCGCACCGTCGCGTCCACCATCGCGGCCGCGGCGAGCTCGCCGCCCGTCATCACGAAGTCGCCGACGGAGAAGAGGTCGGTCGCGAGCGTCTCGATGCGCGCGTCGAAGCCCTCGTAGTGTCCGCACATGAACACGACGTGCTCCGCCTGCGCGAGCTCCTCGGCGTCGCGCTGGGTGAACTTGCGCCCTGCAGGGGAGGTCATCACGACGCGCGTCTTGCGGTCTCCGCCATCGGCGGTACGACCCCCAAGCACGCTCTCCACCGCCGAGAACCACGGCCCGCACATCATCAGCATGCCGGGTCCGCCGCCGTAGGGCTTGTCGTCCACTCTGCGCCAGCGTCCCTCGCCGAACTCCCTGAGGTCGACGATGTCTATCTCGCACGCGCCCTTCTTCACGGCGCGCGCGACGATGGACTCCGTCAGGAAGCCCTCGAACATCTTCGGCTGCACGCTTATGACACTTATCTTCAGCATGGCTACTGACGCCGCTCGTCGCTCTTCCTGAAGCAGATGCGGTTGATGATCTGGTCGAAGCTCTCGCGTCCCGAGAGTATCTCGATGGCGATGCGCAGGTAGAGGCACTTCACGGGCGTCGTCTCGAAGCGCGGGAAGCGCACCGCGTCCTTCTCGGTGGTGACGAGCGCGTCCGCGCCCATGTCGGCCGTGCGGTTGAGGGCGTAGAGGATTTCGGACGAGTCGTAGCGGTGGTGGTCGGCGTAGCGCTCGCACCAGACGACCTTCGCGCCGAGGTGGCGCAGCGAGTTCTCGAAGCCCTTCGGCGACGCGATGCCGGAGAGCGTGCAGGTGGTCTTTCCCTCGAGCCAGGAAAGCGGGTACTCCTCGCGGCTCCAGACGTCCTTGAGGACCTTCGGCGCGTGGTTGCACTCCACTATCTCGGCCTTGCTGTTGTACTTCCTGACCTCGTCGCGAACGGCCGAGACGTCGCCGCGGCACTTGGTGAGGAAGATGATGTCCGCGCGCTTCAGGTGGCGCACCGGCTCGCGCAGGACGCCGCGCGGGAGCATCTGTCCGTTGCCGAACGGATTCGTCGCATCGACAAGCACCACCTCGATCGAATGCTTCAGCTTCTGGTACTGGAAGCCGTCGTCGAGGATGAGCGTGTCGCATCCGAGCCGCTTGATCGCGTAGCGCCCAGCCTTGACGCGATCGCGGTCGACTACAACGGCGACGCCCGGCAGGTTGGACGCGAGCATGTACGGCTCGTCGCCGCCCGTGGCGGAGTCGAGGAGGACGTGCTTTCCGTCGGAGACCACGAGAGGCTTCGTGACGACCTGGGTGAACATGCGCACCCACCACGGCGCCTCCTTGCGGCGGTATCCGCGCGAGAGGATCGCGACCTTGCGCCCCTCGGCGGCGAGAGTCCTCGCGAAGATTTCGGTGACCGGGGTCTTGCCGGTTCCGCCGGCCGTCACGTTCCCGATCGAGATCACCTGTATGCCGAGCGGGTAGCGCCGCTTGAGGCCCGTGCGGTACAGGAAGTAGCGCACGGCCACGGCGGCGGCGAAGATGCAGCTCGCGAACTTTAGGAACGCGAGAAGCATCCGCACCGAGAACGGCTGGTCGAGGTCCGCGCCGCGCTCCTGGATGAGCTTGACGAGGTAGCTCTCTAGCCGCTCTACCGCGTTTGGCCTGGCCTTGCGCATTTTCAGGCGACCGGCGTCACGCCCTTCTTGAGGATGATGTTTCCATACTTCGCCGTCTCTCCCGAAACGACGACGGCGTAGGCCTTCTTCGCGCGCTCGTAGAACGCATAGCGCTCCATCTGCTCGATCTTGCCGTCGTACTTGAGGGCCTTGCGGTACTTGGCCTCAACGGACGGATCCAGCGTGTCGCCCGGAACGGGCGCCATCATGATGACGGGCGTCGCGTAGGCGTCGAGCTCGAAGAGCGGGATGATGCCGGCGAGGAGCGCGTCGGCGCCGAGCCCGTCGGCGCGAAGCGTGCGCGAATTGAATGTATGGCCCGGGAAATGGGCGTCGGAAATCACGATTTCATCGCCATGGCCCATTTCGGCCAGCGTCTTGAGCAGTTCCGGAGAGACGACCGGAGATATCCCCTTGAGCATTCCGCTACCTTCCTTTCGTATTGCAGTGCCTGTTTCGGGAATGGTTGCGCGCGCGCCATCCGCCGCCCCTGCGGCGAACGCCGCCGAGGCCACTATGAACTCTCTGCGCGTAACATCCATCCCTGCGGACTATTATACCATATTCTTCCGCAGGGTGGACGCCGACCTGCGCTACAGCGTGACGCCGTCCTTGAAGATGGCGATTCCCTGCGCGCCGGATATCTCGTTCTTCGCCTTTTCGCCCGAGGCGACGGCGAGGACCTTCTTCGCGAATTCCTCCACGTCGGGATTCGCCATCGCGTTCCAGTCGATCCAGTTCGGCTTGTTCGCCGCCAGCGTGTCGTTCGTCGCGACCTTCATCGTCGGGACGACGCACCCGAACGGCGTGCCGCGTCCGGTGGTGAAGAGGATGAGATGGCATCCCGCCGCCGCGAGGACAGTCGACGCGACGAGGTCGTTGCCCGGGCCGGTCATCAGCGAAAGGCCGTGCGCCTTCACGCTCTCGCCGTAGAGCAGAACGTCCTCGACGGGCGAGGAGCCGCCCTTCTGGACGCAGCCGAGCGACTTGTCCTCCAGCGTGGTGATTCCGCCGGCCTTGTTGCCGGGCGATGGGTTCTCGTAGCAGACCTGGTTGTGCGACGTGTAGTAGTCCTTGAAGTCGTTGATCATCTTGACGCACTTGTCGAAGACGCTGCGCGTGCGGCAGCGCTTCATGAGCAGAGTCTCGGCGCCGAACATCTCCGGCACCTCGGTGAGCACCGTCGCGCCGCCGCGAGCCGCGAGCCAGTCGCTGAAGCGCCCGACGAGCGGATTCGCCGTGAGACCCGAGAAGCCGTCCGAGCCGCCGCACTTCAAGCCGACAACGAGCTCGGAGACCGAAACCGGCACGCGCTCCTTCGGTCTAGATTTATCTAGCTCCTCTAGAAGTTCTAGACCGCGCTCGTATTCGTCGCCAGGGTCCTGCGCCTTGAGAAATCGAATGTTCAGCCCGATCTTCGACCCGTCCTGGTCCTCCGGCGCGAGCCCGAGGCGCACCTTGAACGACTCAAGCGTGTTGTTCTCGCAGCCAAGCGAGACGACCAAGACGCCGCCGGCGTTCGGGTGGCGGCAGAACTGCGCGAGCATGTTCGCCGTCGTCTCGTGGTCCTTGCCGAGCTGCGAGCAGCCGTAGGGATGGGTAAGCGCGAGGCCGCCGCACGAGGCGGCGAGGCGCTCGGCGAGGCGGTTGACGCAGCCGACGAGCGGTATCACCCAGATGTCGTTGCGGATTCCGACGCGTCCGTCGGGATGGCGGTAGCCTTCGAAAACCGGCATTTCATGGTAGGGCGGGCGCGCCGCGCACGCCGCACTGTCGAATGCGTCTATCGCCGCCTCGTCGGGCTCGTAGCGGTACTCGAGCACTTCGCCGAGGTTCGTCTTAACGTTGTGGACGTGAACGTGCTCGCCCTTCTTTATGGCGCACGTGGCGTGTCCGATGGGCATGCCGTACTTGATGACGTTCTCGCCCTCGGCGATGTCGCGAAGCGCGTACTTGTGTCCATCCTCGCGAATCTCGACGTTGTCCTTCGGATTGATGATCATGCTTCGAACCCGAAATAGCGGTTGGCGTTGTTGAACGAGATGTCCTCGACGATGGACCCAAGCCACTTGAGGTCGTTCGGGATCTCGCCCTTCTCGACTTCCTCGCCAAGCTTCTGGCAGAGGAGGCGGCGGAAGTACTCGTGGCGCGTGTAGCTGAGGAACGAGCGCGAGTCGGTGAGCATTCCGACGAAGTTGCCGAGGCAGCCGAGCGTCGAGAGGACGTCGAGCTGGCGGCGCATGCCGTCCTTCTGGTCGAGGAACCACCACGCCGCGCCGAGCTGGATCTTCCCGCGCGCCGGGGCCTTCTGAAAGCATCCCATCAGCGTCGCGAGCATCTCGTTGTCCTTCGGGTTGAGGGAGTAGAGGATGCAGCGCGGGAGGGAATCCTCGCGCTCAAGGCGGTCGAAGAGCTTCGCGAGGTTTTCGGTGACGGACCAGTCGCCGATGCAGTCAAAGCCGGTGTCGGGTCCGAGCTTCGCGAACATCGCCGTGTTCGTGTCCCTGAGGCAGTTGTAGTGGAGCTGCGTCGTCCAGTTCGACTTGGCGTCCGCCCTAAGCCCCTCGAAGAGCCAGGCGCTCTTGAACTTGAGGGCCTCCTCGGCGGTCACGGCCTTGCCTGAGCGCGCCTTCTTGAAGATCGCCTTCAGCTCCGCCTCGGTGTAGGGCGCGGCGAAGATCTCGGTGATGCCGTAGTCGGAGACGACGCAGCCGGCCTTCTCGAAGAACGCATGGCGCTTCGCCATCGCGTCGCGGAAATCATCCATCGTCTTCACAGGCGTCTTCGCGGCAGCGGCGAGCTTGTCCATCCACTCGTTCCACGCCTTGACGTTCTCGATCTTGGAGGCCTTGTCGCTGCGCCATGCGGGGCGGATTTGGGTCCAGAACGGCTTCTTCGCGATCGCGAGGTGGTGCTCGAGCGAGTCGACGGGGTCGTCGGTCGTGCAGACGACCTTGACGTTCGACTTCTTCATGAGCCCGCGCGCGGAGAACCCCTTGCCGGCGAGCTTGACGTTGCACTTCTTCCAGATGCGCTCCGCGCTCGAGGCGTTGAGGATCTCGGTCACGCCGAAGTAGCGGGCGAGCTCGAGGTGCGACCAGTCGAAGAGCGGGTTGCGGACGAGCCGCTCCATCGTCTCGGCGAACTTGACGAACTTGTCGTGCCAGGACGCGTCGCCGGTGCAGAAGCGCTCGTCGACCCCGTTGGAGCGCATCTGGCGCCACTTGTAGTGGTCGCCTCCGAGCCAGACCTGCGCGATGTCGGTCCAGCGCTTGTCATCGGCGATTTCCACGGGCGGGAGATGGCAGTGGTAGTCGATGATCGGCATCTTCTCCGCGTGGCGGTGGTACAGCTCCTTCGCCGCCTTGGTCGTGAGAAGGAAATCGTCGTTGATGAACGTCTTTTTAGTCGCCATGTTGTTCTCCTGGTTCGGTTAGTTTCTGCACATATTCTACCACTGGGAGGCCATGATATGATATAACAAATGATAATCAATAAATAGCACTTTTCAATCGTGGCCTAAACCTAAAGTCTTTTGCCGACGTCACATAGAGCGACACGCCGCTGCCCCTTGCTGCAAAGTCGGCGAGGGCGTCGTTTATGCCGTGCCAGGCGTCATAGCGGCTCGAGCCGGGCGCGGCAACTCGCGAAAGCAGCAGGAGTCGCCCGTCGGCAAACTGCCGCGGTTCGTCGCCCTTGGGGCGGTAGACCATCGCCAGCTGGTCGGGAACTGCCCTTATCATCGGCGCCCCGCGCTCGACGAGGGCGCGCGCCACCTCGCGCTCGCACGGCGAAATGAACGTGCCGGCGAGAACATAACCCTTGTCGACGGCCGTCATGAGCCGCGACACCACCGCAGGATGGTCGGCGACGGGGATTCGGCGCGACAGCCTTATCGAGCAGACTTTACGCTCGCTGTCGGCGAGGTCGAGCGAGCCGACGGCGCTCCACCACTCGTCGCCGGGAACACGCGGCAGAGAGAGCGGCTCAACGACCGCGAGGGGCGGCGGATGGCCGTGCATCAAATGCCACTTGAGCGGGTTATTCTCGATGTACTTGTCGGCAAGCGCGATAATCTCGCGGCTGAGGCAAAGCCGGTCGTGATAGCCCTTCTCCCACTCGACGGCGACGCCGAGCTTCGAGCAGTTGTACTTTGCCCAGCGCTTGAAGTTGGTGACAAACTGGGCGAGCTTCGCGAGCGGCTTGTCAAGCCCCGGGTGCAGATAGAGCCGCAGATGCACGTGGTCTGGCATTATGACGAAGGCCATGAGGTCGACTCCGCCGCCACGGCGCGACTCTTCCATTAGGGCGGCAAGCGCGGCATGCCCGGCAGGCGACAGCACGAGACGCCCATCGCCGTCGATGTGGCCAAAGAGCTTTGAGCGGCCGACAACGCCGAATGTGATGAAGATGGCCGCGCCTCGCGAGTAGTCATAGCCCTTGAAGCGCCGGTAGTGGCCGGCGGCAGTCGACTGCTTCATATTAAATTGCCGTTGCATTGGGCAATTATAGCATAAATCACCCTTCTCTGCGTCGGCCTAAAGGGCCTCGCAGCAGGAAGCCGCCGCCAAGAGGGCCGACCAACCGCGGCGTCACAGGCAAGAGAAGGCCCCTCGGCACCGCCGCCGAGAGGCCCGCCTTAACGTTACGTCTTGGTCCGAGGCCCTTCAGGCCGAAGGACACTCCCTTCAGGCCAAAGGACACTTAGGCCGAAGGCCGCCCCCTTAGAAAGCGAGGAATATGAGGCCAATCACCTTCTTGACAAACGTCTTTGTGTCGCTGTCGAAGTTCCAGCCCTCGGCGCTCGTCGTCGCGCTGCCGTGCAGGAGCTTGATGACCGCGCCCTTCACGCTGGCGTTGGCTTGAAGTGCAGCATCGACAGTGGCATACTTAACGCCATTCTGGTCGATTGCCATCTTGCCCTCGTACTGAACGCCGTTGATTGCCGAAAGCGACCCTGCGCCGAGGAAGTCGATGTCCTTGACGCTCGTCTGCGCCTTTGCGAGAGGAACGGCCGCGACACCGCCGACCGTGAGCGGCGTGCCATTGACCGTGACGGTGTAGGTTTTGCTGTTGCTGTTGTAGTCGAAGGTCATCACGATGTCGTAGACCCCGGTTTCGAGAACCGGCGTTACGCCCGCCGCCTCGTACCAACCGACGGTATCGCCCTGCTTCGTGAGCAGCATGAACTTGGGCGACTGCTCGGTGCCGCCGACTGCAACAGCGCCCTGCGCGTCGGTATCGGCCGAGGTAAGGTCGCTCAGGCTCGTGTAGACGACATCGTCGATCGTCACCGTCACGACATCGCCCGTCGTGCAGTTGGTTGCCGAGAACCTGTTGTCGACAACCGCCGCCTTGTGCGTCGTGGCGTCGTAGGCCACAGCAGTCTGCCACGCGCCGCCCGCCGCCGCCGCATCACCGGTCGTCTCATAGTTCTCATTCACCCAACCGATGGTGTCGGCGAACTTCACGTTCTTAGGACCGGAAGTCGCAGCCTGGGAACCGCCTGCCGAAGCAGTCACCTCGACAGAAACGTCTCCGTAGCGGATGAGATTGAGTCCAGAAACATTGACATCGCTGAACGTCACGACGCCGTTATTGACCGATCCAACAGCGCCATCAACGACATTGCCGCCGATCTTAAGGTTGTAGGAAAGGCCACCTTCTCCGTAATTCGAATTCACCTCTGCAGAAACAGTCACCTTCGCAAAATCGTCGCCCCACACAACCGTCGGCGCGGAGATGGCAACAGAGGCTGGCACGAACTTCCTGTACCCCTCCTTGTCTGTCGTCACCTCTGCCGTGCTGGAATCAAGCGGCAGCGAATATTCGCCATTGATGACATACAGCACACCATCCTCAACCTTTGTCGTGCCGGTATATGTCGGAGGAGCGGCAAGGGTAAGCGCGCCAGCGCCCTTCTTGGTGAAGTTGGCAGACTTGTCGTTGCCGATAGCGGATGCGAAGGTGCGATCCTCGCCACCATCGTCAACGGTCGCTGTTTTTTCCGCGACAAACTCTAACTTCTCTGAGGGGTCTGTGTCCACTGTAATTGCCGCATTTAACTTAAGTGCACCGCCATTCATTTTGATAGTTTGACTCGGCAGTGAACCACTCGTCATCAACTCGGTTACGCCATTTTGCAAATCATATCCACGAACATTCGTTCCTGTGAATGTCATCGTTCCTATTCCCTTCTTGCAAATATAGTCGCGACGACTTTCAGTAGAACGGCCCTCATAAGAAAGCGTGAAATTATCATCCGTTTCCCCGAAAACAAAAGTAGAAGGGTTCTGATAGTTTGCATCCACATTATTACGCATATTGCCGCTAAACGAACCGAAATAATAAGTATCGCCTTTAGCCTTTGCAAAGTTATAGTTATTACCACTCCTAATAATCATGCCAACCAACCACGTAGCCTGCGAGCTGGTGGCATTGCCATTTGCAAAATAAACATAGTTTCTCCCTTCACTGCCCCCAACACCATCATGAGGCGCACTAACGGTGCCTCTAAAGGCGGTGTTATTACCGTTGAAATTGACGGTAGAACGGGCGCCGCCAGTGGAAAGATATCCTGTTCCAGAAATATTGCCATTGAAATTCAGCGTGGGTCCATCATTATTACTATTGCTACCTTTAATAATCACCGGATGATCGGGCGTTCCGCTGATTATTAGCGCATTATCAATCGTAAGAGTCCCAAGATATCCTGCATCAAAACCTGCATCGTCTCCAAGAGTAATCACCGCATCACCAACTACACCATGGGAATTCTCGTCATCATGCACCGCTATACGTGCACCAGAGAATGTTACAGGGCCATTGGCGGTAATTTTCGCAACTGTCGTTGCAGAGTCGAGCGCCACAACCCATCCACCTTCAATTGTTGTCTCTGGGAATATTACCTTGTCCGTCTCGCCTGGCACCGCATTCTTTTTCCAGTTTGCAGGCGTCGACCAGCTTGTCCCGTTGCCTCCGCACCAGATGAAATTCGCTGTCTCAGACGAGGTCCAAGTCTTTGTATTCTCATCATACACAATATCATAATCTTCGGAAGAGGTCACTGTCCCTGTGATTGTGTAGTCGCCAAGTACGATGCTCACTCCGGCTGCCTCGATCACGACATCTTCCGCAACACTGGCAAGGAGCGTAACCGTGCCACCTTCAGCCGACACTGCCGCGTCTACAGCACTTTGGAGCGTAGGATAGGCGGTACTATTGAACGTTGCCACACCATGCCCGAAAGTGTATGTCGTTCCAGAGATCGTGCAAGCAGTATCAGCCGCGCATGTGTACGCCGTGCCCTCTGCAAGAGCAGAAGTCGCCACAATGACAAGCGATCCCTCTGTTACATTGACCATCCCGAGTTTCGTGAACGCGCCAGAGAGCGTGAGTGTACCAGCGCCCTTCTTGTTAAATCCGACTGCATTGTTCAACACAGCCGACTTCGTGACGTCTGCCGAAACGCCGCCTTCTACCGCCTCGACATTAAAACCTGTCGCCACTTGCGTTTCTCCATCGCCAGCTGCCGCAACCGCATTGACAATGTCTCCCGCAATTGCGCTGTTGTTGCTGTCGAGCGTGAGATACCCGCCGCCACGAACGACATTCTCGCTGTCGGTGTAGGCGAGGAACTTGATTACCGACGGAACAAAGTTATTGGCGGTCGTTGAATTCTGCTCGACATACACATTACCACCGCCCATGACATCAACTTCGTATGCATTTGCAACAGCCTGTGTAAAAGTCGCCGTCTTAGCAAGCCACTTAACCTTACCGCCATAGGTCGCGTCCTTGGAATACCACGATCCTCTAAGCCAACTATTGTTGTCAATCTTTTCCCCTATCCCAAACGATAAGTTTGCATGCGTTCCAACCTTGTCATAACCCGAGTTTGATATATAAGCATTGAGCACCCCAAAGTCATATTGCATATTCGTGGCCCGAAATGGTGTGTATGTTTCGCTTGATTTGCCACTTTGGCTACGATATATATAAAAACCATTGGTGTTGACATTCCAAATTGAGATGCTTTTGTCTAAAGAAGAACTATTAGAGATATACACTCCATAGATACCTGTTCCGCCTTGCCGTATATCAACTGTACCAGTAAACGCTTTTGTATCACCATGTATCCAGCAAAAATCATTCTGCGTGTCAGTTCTAAAGACCATAGTTCCGCTACCCTTTAGCACAGAGTAAAAATAGACATCAATACCCCCTTGATTTTGTTGTGCATATATCTCAGCAGTAGCACCCTCTTTTACCACAAAAGCAGGCGAGTATATAGAGGATCCAAAGTAGTACTTTCCGTTTCGGTCACGGGCCCCAAATTGCATATCCGCAGCAACAACTATATTGTAGTCCTGCTTCCCTAAACCAGCAGACACTTTCTTTGATTTAACGTACCCATCAAATATTGCCGTGTCAAAGATGGCGGGGACATCTCCCTCGGAGGTCAATGATGTTCCTCTAGATTCATTTGCCCAATCAGAAGCATTACCTGGTAGATAATCCGACGATCCTACATAATAGTACACCTTGCCCGCCGTGTACACGCCGTTGGCATCCTTCGTGTAGTGAATCGCGGTGTCTGTGCTGTTGATTGAGACAATCACGGTCTTATTGTCAAAAGCGAGTGCATTGCCAGTAAGCGTGAAGAGCGAGGAACCCACGCCTGTCGTGCCGTCAGCGGCAACCGTCGTGCCGGTCACAGTTCCGGTGACCTTGACCGTAGTCGCAGAAATGTCAGCGAAAGTAGAGCCTGCGGGGAATGTCAGTGCACTGCCGTTGCTGAGCGTAACCGTGCCGCCGGTGGTGACGGTGTTATTGACGATGATGTTGAAAGCGTATGTAGTACCAGAAGCACCACCTTCGCCATTGACAATAGTTCCAGTGTTGACCAAATTCTCGATGACAAGCGTTGATTCAGTTGAATCCCAGCTTGTCAACGTCAGTGTGGCACCACGGTTTACAAGCGTGATATTATCCGGATGGTTGGATTGCCAAAAGAGGATTCTAGCATCGTGGGGAACCACGACAATATCACGGCGATACGCATAACCGGTATTTCCAGGCGTTCCGCTATTAGACGCGCCATTAGGAGTGACACCATTAATCCATTCAGCAGTATTATCCACCCACGCACTGGCACTTGGTATCGCTATCTGGCGCAGGTTTGCAGTTGAGCCAGTATACGTTGCATCGCCTGTGGCGGTGGCGTAGATGGTGTTGTTTTCATACGAAATCGTGCTAGTGAAATCAGGGCCGATTGTGAAGATGGAATCGGCGTAAGTTTCGCCGGCAGGTATAGTGAGCGACGCGACATTCCATGCAAGGGTATATGCTGTTCCGTTGGCGATAGTCCAACCTGTCAAATCGAATGCAAGAACACCATGCGCGCCAATTTCAATTGCACCGGTTTTTGAATTTCCAGGCAGAACGGCAACACCGTTTTCAACTTTAAGTCCGCAAGTCGGCGCTGTCGTAAACGTCGCCACACCACCGCCGGTAATTGTGAGCGTGCCAGAGCCGGTTATCGCTGAAGCGATGGTAACCGCCTTGCCGTTGGTGTCAATCGTGCCGCCGTTTGCACCGACGGTGACCGTCACGCCACTTGCAATAAGAGTACCCTCAGCCGAAGCCTGGAGCGTACCGCCATCAAATTCCAATGTACCCGAACCACCATCGACATATACCGTCGGGGTTGAAAATGTACCACCTGACAATGTGGCGGTACCTTGGCAAGTTACCTCCCTGCCGAGAACCAAAGCCCTCGCACTTACAACACCATTCTTAAGTTCGAATGTTGCAGAAACCGGATCGTCTTCATCTCCTTTGCGTTCAAAAGGAACAAAAAGAGCGTTGGGAATCGTATAGGAGCCGCCGTCAATTACCAAATTGCCGTTTCCACCCCATCCTCCAACATGAATTCCGCCACCCCACATATCATCGGCCGAACCTGTCATGGTTAAACCGACATCCGTTGAAGCCCCCTTAAATGTAACTGTGTATGAGCCACTCTCGATCCAAACACCTGATGCGATTGAATAACTACTGTCAAAGTTAACTGTGACGTCCTTTGCAGAATTTAATACATAGTTGCCTGAACTCCCACTAAATCCTGTCCCCCAAGTACCTTCTGCCGAATCACCCCAGAAATAATCCGCCCACGCGCCGCCGACAGCGAGGGCGGCGAGGAGAGCGAGGGTAGTCTTGAGGAACTGCGCGGCTAGACGCGAGAACATGCACTTCATTTTGTTTATCATGGCCTGTTTCCTTTGTAACACAATAGACTTTAGCAGTTTGGCGTAACTGTTGGCTACGGTTTTACACCGTCAAGTATACCACTTTTGGGGTATAGTGTAAATGCCCCCAAACGGGGGAACCGGGGCGCTACGGGCGCTCGGCGCGGGGATGGTTGCTTGCCAGTGATTCGCTGCCTTGCTGACGCAAGGCCCGTCTCAAAGCCATGGTGCGACATCGATTTCGCGGCCTTTTACCTTTTTGCCTATGCCGCCAAGCCTCTCGGCAAAAAGGACGGCGCGACGAAATCGGGTCGCACTCATGGCTTTGCGCCGTCGCTCATCATGCTGCGCAACCACCCCGCGCCTCACGCCCTCCGCTAAAATCATGGCTTTGCTCCCTTGCGAATCGCGCTTCAACGAACTCCCTGTTGTAGCTGTGATTCAATGGCGAGCGTAGCTATGAATATAGCGTAGGGCATGAGGCGGGGAAGCGCACGAGAGGAAATTGGTGGCCCGACGTGGCTGCGGCGCATTTCATAAACAGCAGTGGACTTCTAAGCGTAAGCGACAAGCGGTGTGTAGAATTGACGGTCGCAGAGCCATGTCGGCGGGGCGCCCCTCCGCTATATTCATGGCTTCGCTCGCTTGGGAATCATAACTCTAACGGCAGATTCGTTTCTGCGGCGATTTGGTCGCGAGCATACTCTGAATAAAGCGGAGGGGTGTGGAGGCGAAGGTCTCACAAGAGGAGCGGTCCTGGCTCGCCGGCGTAGGAGGAGTCTCGCACGCAACCAGTGATAGATGCCGAGGCACGGCTGGCTGAACACGGCTTATTGTCTGAAGCGCGAGAGCCGTCGCGACGCCAGGACCCGACGGTTTGGGAGACCTTCGCGAAACACCCCGGAGCGCGGGGGGGCCGATTTTCCTCCGCCGGTAATCGCATGATTTGATATAATGTATGCATAACAACGAAAAAGAGGTGAACGACATGAACTTCTCATTCTTCGACCAGTCTGCAGCATACTTCCCGGACATCTGCTTCTCGCGTCCGCCAGACCTCGGCATACTCCTCGGCTCTGGATGGGGCGAGGCCCTCGAGATGGACGAGGTGGTGTTCCGCGCGTCCTACGCCGACATACCAGGCCTCGGCGCGTCTACGGTCAAGGGGCACGCCGGCGAGTTCGTCCTGTACATGCGCAACGGCAAGCTCGTCGCCGCGTGGTGCGGACGCCGCCACTTCTACGAGGGCGTCGGCTGGGAGCCCGTCGTCCTCCCGATCGAAATTCTCAGGCGCATGGGGTGCGGGACCATACTCCTCACGAACGCGTCCGGCGGAATCAACCCCGCGCTGCGCCCCGGGGACTTCGTGATCATCCGCGACCACATCAACCTCATCAACGCCAACCCGCTCGTCGGCGCGCATGTCCCGGTCTGGGGCGAACGCTTCCCCGACATGTCGGAGGTCTACAACAGGCGCCTAGCGGAACTCCTCCACGCAGGGGCGAACAAGCTCTCGCTCCGCGTGATGGACGGAACCTACGCCTTCAACGTCGGGCCCGCATACGAGACCCCGGCCGAAATACGCGCCTACAAGGCGCAGGGGGCCGACGTCGTCGGAATGTCAACCGTCCCCGAAGCGGTCTTCGCCAAGGCGTGCGGAATGAAGCTCGCCGGCCTCTCGCTCGTGTCGAACCTCGCCGCCGGCATCGCGCTGAGGCCACTCGAGCACACCGAGGTGATCGCCGCAGGCGAGGCCGCCAAACCGAAGATGCGCGCGCTCATCGAGGACTTCATTGATCGACTCTGACATAGACGCGTTCCTCGGCTCGCTCAGGTTCGAGCGGTCGATGGCGGAGAACACCTGCGCCGCGTACGGACGCGACCTGCGCTTCTTCTCGGAGTTCCTGAAGAAACGGGGAAAGACGGAGTCTGGCGACGTGACGCGCGAAGACATCGACTCCTACCTCGGCGAGGAGCGCGCGGGCGGGAAGAAGTCAACCACGCGCGCACGCCGCATGGCCGCGATAAGGATGTGGCTGAAGTTCCTCAAGGAGAGGCGCTACATCCGCAAGAACCCCGCCGAGCTCATCGACGCGCCGAAGAAGGCGAAGGCTCTCCCCAAGGTGCTGTCCGAAGAGGAGACGTTCAAAATGCTCGACGCCGTCTCGGGGAAGGAGCCGCGCGAGCTTCGCGACCGCGCGATGCTGGAAGTGATGTACGGATGCGGCCTGCGCGTCTCCGAGCTGTGCGCGCTCTCGACGGACGACATAATCGCGGACGGCGAGCTGCTGCGGGTCCTCGGCAAAGGGTCGAAGGAGCGCGTCGTACCAATAGGCCACGCGGCCGGCCGCGCGCTGAACGAGTATTTCGCGTCCGCCCGCGACGTGTTCACGAAGGGCGACCCCTCCGTGACGACCGTCTTCGTGACGCGCCTCAAGAAGCCGTTCACGCGTCAGGCCGTGTTCAAGATGATCCGCGAGCGCGCCGCAGCGGTCGGAATCGACCAGTCGCGCATCTCCCCTCATGTCCTGCGACACTGCTTCGCGTCGCATATGCTGCAGCACGGAGCGGACATAAGGGCGATTCAGGAACTTCTCGGCCACGCCGACATCGGCACGACCCAGATCTACACGCACGTGGATGCCCGCCGGTTCGGCGAGCTCCACAAGCGGTTCCATCCGCGCGCATAGGCGGCGGACGCTACAGGCTGCGCGGAAGTTCCTCGAGGACGTAGCACTCGATGACGTCGCCAACCTGGAAGTCCTCGTAGCCGGCGAAGCACACACCGCACTCCTGCTGGCCGGTGACCTGCGCGACCTCGTCCTTGAAGTGACGGAGCGTCTGGACCTTTCCGTCCCAGACCTGCTGGCGGTTTCTGAGGATGCGGAACTTCTCCTTCGCGACGAGCGAGCCGTCGAGCATCTGGGAGCCGGCGATCTTGCCGAGCTTGCCGATGTCGTAGATCGCCTTGATCTCGGCATGGCCCTTGATCGCCTCCTTGTATTCGGGAGGGAGAAGGTCGAGCATCGAGTTCTTGACGTGGTCGATGAGCTCGTAGATGATGCGGAAGGAGTTGATCCTCACGCCGTCGTGGCGCGCCTGCTGCTGAACGCCGGAGTCGTTCGAGATGTCGAAGCCGACGATGATCGCCTTGCCGGCGGCGGCGGACTTGACGTCCGTGAGCGACACATTGCCCGTGCCGGTTCCGATGACGTTGAGCCCCACCTTCTCGGACTTGATCTCCTGGAGGGCCGCGACGACGGCCTCGAGGGTTCCCTGGTTCTCGGACTTCACGATGACGTTGAGCTCGCGCTTGCCCTCGGCCGCCATGCGGCTCATGAGAGCGTCGAGCGTCGTCGCCTTGGAGGACGAGAGCTCCTGCTCCTTGCGCTCCTGCGCGGTCTGCTCCGCGAGCGTGCGGGCGCGCTTCTCGTCGAGCATGACGCGGAACTCCGCGCCCGCCTCGGGGACGCCGGAAAGGCCGGTGCACTTGACGGGGGTCGCCGGAGGCGCCTCCTTGATGCGGCGACCGCGGTCGTCGATGAGCGCGCGGACCTTGCCGAAGTGCTCGCCGATGAGAATCGCGTCGCCGACCTTGAGCGTTCCGCCCGTGACGAGGAGCGTCGCGCACGGACCGAGGCCCTGCTGAAGCTCCGCCTCGATGACGAATCCGTTCGCGCGGCGGTTCGGGTTGGCCTGAAGCTCAAGAACCTCGGCCTGGACAAGGATGTTCTCGAGAAGCGCGTCGACGCCCTCTCCGGTAACGCCGGAGACGGGGCAGCAGATGATGTCTCCGCCCCAGTCCTCGGGCGTAAGGCCGCGCTTCTGAAGCTGCTGCTTCACGCGGTCCACGTTTGCAGTGGGCTTGTCGCACTTCGTGATGGCGACCATGATCTGGACGCCCGCCTGGCGGCAGACCTTGATGCACTCCTCCGTCTGCGGCATGATTCCATCGTCAGCCGCAACGATGAGGACAGCAATGTCGGTGATCTGCGCACCGCGCGCGCGCATCGCGCTGAACGCGGCATGGCCGGGCGTGTCGAGGAAGGTGATCTTCCTGCCCGCGACCTCGACCTGGTAGGCGCTGATCTGCTGGGTGATGCCGCCGGCCTCGCCTGCGGCGACGCGCTCCTTGCGGATCCAGTCCATGAGCGTCGTCTTGCCGTGGTCGACGTGTCCGAGGAAAGTGATGACCGGCGCGCGGGGCTTCAGCGTCTCGGGCGGATCCTCCGGAATGAGGTCGTCCGCATCGATCGCCTTGAGGACTGGCTTCGCGGCCGCCTTGTCGCGCGCATGCTCGATCGTGACCTTGAAGCCGTACTTCTCCGCGACCTTCGTCGCGACGTCCGGCTCAACGCGCTGGTTGATGGACGCGAGGATCTTGAGACTCATGAGGTCCGCGATGAGCCTGTTCGGCTTGATGTTGAGCTTCGCCGCGAGATCCTTTACGACAACGGCGCCGCGGATCGAAATCTCCTTCGCATCCTCGTTGACGGAGATGCGGCTCGCCTGGGGCGAAATGCCCTGGGCGACGCGGGACATGCTGCCGCGCTGCTTCTCGAATGCCTTCTGAGCGTCGCGGCCCTTCTTGCCCTTGCGTCCGCGCTCGTCCTCGAAATCGTCGACCTTTGCGGGTTTCGGGGGCTTCGGCTTGGGAGCGACGGCGACGGAAATGGAAATCGTGCGGGCGGGAGCCGAATGCTGCAGCGGACGGAAGCCCGTGGACGTAAGCCCTGTCTTCGCCGCGCTGACGGCCTTCACCGGCTTCGGCGCGGGAACGGGAACGGGAACGGGAACGGGCGCCGGAGCCTTGGCGGGCGCCGCCTTCGGGGCCTCGGCCTTTGCGGCAGGCGCAGGTGCGGGAGCGGCTGCGGGGGCCTGTTCCGGCTGCTCCTCCGCCTTCGCCTCGGCCTTCGTCGGCTTCACGGGCTCTTCGACAACCTCCGGCGGCTCGATCTCGAACTCGCCGCCCTCAGCGGCCGCCTTCGCAATCGCCAGATGCTTCTCGAGCTTCGCCTTCTGCTCCGCGAAGAACTTCGCGTTAAGCTCCGCCGCAAGATTGCGCTTCGTGGCGCGCACACCCTCGTGGTTGCCCTTCGCGGCCTTCTTGAGCGCCGACCTCAGCGTCTCCGCCTCGCCGTCGTCAACAGTGCTGATGGCGCTCGAGACCTCAATGTCTGACTCCTCGGCCGCCTTGAGGACTTCGACGCTTGTAACGCCGGCCTCCTTCGCTAGTTCATAAATTCTCATCTGCCTTATGCCTCCTCGCCTTCATCAGACGACTCGGCGGCCGTAAGCTCGGCTACAGCCTTGGCGGCGGCGTAGATGCCCTTCGCCGTCACCTCGTCCAAACCCGTCGACGAAATGAATGTCGCCTCATCCTCATCGGCGATGCCGTCGACGGACAGGAAGCCCGCGTCCGCCATCTGCGTTGCAATCGCGGTGGAGACGGAAAGCGTCTCGGCGAGATCCTTGATGGCCTCCGCCTTCTGGTCCTCGAACGAGGCTGTTGCCATCGACTTGCGGACCTCAATGTGCCAGCCCGTGAGCTTCGTAGTGAGGCGCACGTTCTGTCCGCGCTTGCCGATCGCGAGCGAATACTGGTCCGCCGCAACGACGACATGCACCGTGTTCGGCGCGACTGGGTCGACCTCGATGGACTCCAGCTTCGCCGGCGCGAGCGCCTGCGCGACGTACTGGCGGATGTCCTCGTTCCAGCGCACAATGTCGATCTTCTCGCCGGAGAGCTCGTTGACGATCGTCCTCACGCGGCTGCCGCGCTGGCCGACGCACGCGCCGACAGGGTCGACGTTCTCGTTGGAGGTCCTGACCGCGAGCTTCGCGCGGAAGCCGGGATCGCGGCTGACGCCCATGATCTCGACCACTCCGTCCGCAATCTCGCTGACCTCCAGACGGAACAGCGCCTCGACGAACTTGCCGCTGGCGCGGGAGAGAATCACGCTGGGGCCCTTGGGATCGGGATCGACGCGCAGGATGATGGCGCGGATGGGATCGCCGACCTGGTAGTCCTCGGTCGGGATGCGCTCCTTTGCGGGAATGATCATCTCGACCTTCCCCACTGTCACATAGGTATCGCGGTGGACGACGGCTGAAACCGTGCCGGAGACGATGTCGCCGACGCGGTCCTTGTATTCGGAGAAGGTGTTGGTGCGCTCGGCCTCGCGAATCTTCTGCATGATCATCTGGCGTGAGGTCTGCGCCGCGATGCGGCCGAGACGCGACGCGGGCATCTCAATCTCGATTGTCTGCCCTTCCTTCACGGGGTTGCCGTGGTTGGCGCGCGTCGCGCGGGCGATTGAGATGAAGCCCGGGCCCGTATCCTCGTCCGACGCGACAAGCGTGTCGAAAACGTGGAGGGAGAGGTCCTTTCTGTCAATTACGACGCGAAGGTCGTTGGTTACGTCGCGGTTTTTGCGCGCAGCCTGGCTTATCGCCTGCTCAATAGCCTGCAGGACGATCTCGCGGCTCACGCCACGCTCGTTCTCTATGTGCTGGACAACCGCCAGCAGCTGATTGTTCATAGCCATCTCTCAACCTCCTGTCAAAAATCAACACAGCCCCAGCGGATCGACCCACTGAGTCTCCGAAATTAGGTAGTAGTATATCAAAATGTGCCGTCACGGGTCAACTGCCCTTTCTGACCCTTTCTGGCCGTACGGGGCGTCAGAGCGGCTTGACCTTGAGGGAGCGCAGCCAAGTGCGGCCACCAGACGGGGCGCTGTCGTGGTGGAAAAGATACCACCGCCCGTCGACTTCGGTGACGCAGTGGTGGGTCGTCCATCCCACCTGCGGCTCAAGCAGCACGCGGCTGTAGCGGAACGGACCCTCCACCGTGTCCGAGACCGCGTCGCATATGAGATGCGTGTCGCCCGTCGAATACGCGAAGTGGTACTTCCCGTCCCTGAAGTAGAGCCAGCTCGCCTCGAAGAATCGGCGCGCGTGGTCGCCGGACCTGAGCGGCACTCCCTCTTCGTCGACGATCACGAGGTCCCTCGGCGGCTCGGCGAAGGAAAGCATGTCGCCTGAAAGGCGCGCGATCTTCGGACAAAGCGCGCCCTCTTCGTCCGCCGGCTCGAGCGCGCACCGCGTGCCGTCGGGGAGCGTGTCCTCAGCAGCCGAATAGACCGCCTTGTTGCCGCGGTAGCGCTGGAGCTGCCCGCCCCAGATTCCGCCGAAGACGAGGTAGTACGCACCTGTCTGCGGATCCCTGAAGCAGCACGGGTCGATCGAGTAGCTGCCCGCGATCGGCTCCGGCTCGGCCACGAAGGGCCCCTGCGGGCGATCTGCCGTCGCGACGCCGATGTGGAAGACGTCATCCGCGTCCTTGGCGCAGAAGTAGAGGTAGTAGCGTCCGTCCTTCTCCGCGACGTCGCTGTCCCAGAGCTGCCGCTTCGCCCATGGCACGCCAGCGAGATCGAGGATGACTCCATGGTCGATGACCTTTCCGGTCATGGGGTCAAGCCGACCTTCCGCATCGGGTTCGATCGACAGCGCATGGTAGTCGACCATGTCGAAGTGGTCGCCGTTGTCGCGCTCGGGGATTCCGCTTTCGCGGTCGTGGCTCGGGTATATCCAGACACGCCCGCCCCAGACGTGCGCGGCGGGATCGGCCATGTAGTCTGCCGGGAAAAGATAACGTGCGTTCACTTTGACCTCCTTGCGTTTAGTTCAACCTGCATCTCCTTCTCGACGCGCTTTGAAATCGGATAGAACGCGAGCGCGAAAACTCCGACCGAGAACAGGGCGGCCGGAATGAGCGAGACGCTGAGGCGTATCGCCTCCTGCGCGGCAGGCGTCTGCGTCGCAGCGGACGGATCGAACCCCGCCGCGCCGAGGATCCATCCGCAGACGGCCCCGCCGAGCCCGAGCCCCGCCTTGAGCGCGAAGACGATTCCGGCGAAGACAAAGCCCGTCGCGCGGCGGCCGGACTTCCATTCGCTGTGGTCCGCAACATCGCCCATCATCGCCCAGAGGAGCGGAATCGTAGGCGCGTAGGCGAGCGACTTTAGGGCTCCGAGCGCGAGAAGCCCCCACCTGCTCGTCGGCGGGACAAAGTAGAATCCGGCCGTGAAGAGCGCCGTGAGCGCGAGGCAGACGAAATAAGTCTCCTTCTTGCCGAATCGCGCGCTGAGGACGCCCGGAAGCGTCACGACGGCAACGAACGTTATGCCCTGTCCGACGCCGTTGAAGAGCGAGAAGCCGAGCGTCTCCTCGGGGACGCTGTACTTGAAGTAGTACGCCGACGCGCTGCCCCACAGCGCGAGCGTCACGAAGAGGAAGAGCGTAAGCGTGAACATCGCGCGCCACGGCACGTCGCCGAAGACGCTCCTCAGGTCCTCCCTGATGGAGTTCTTCTGCGTCGGCGGAGGCGCGATGCGCTCCTTCGCAATGCATCCGCTCGCGACCAGCATCACGGCTGCGAACGCCGCATATATGCCGACCGTGACGCCCCAGCCCGTCTTCGGGTCGTCGA
>JAEEOY010000286.1 GCA_016284515.1 Kiritimatiellia bacterium
TTTTCGTCTATCCTCATGGTGCGGCACTGCATGCGCTTCTGCGCACCTTCTGCAAGAAGTCCGTAGAAAAACGGAAACAGCACTTGAGACCGATGTACAGCCTTTCGCTTTGGAATGGAGAACGCCACCGACGGACGGGTACTCTGCCGGTACTCGCGTGTATAGCGGAATTCATACCCGCCATGTCTGAAACGGGCCAACACCCCTGCCTCAATACCTTTCACATATACGGTCACGCACTTCATATCGCCTCCATGTCCTTGACGACAAGCTTCAACTCAAGCCCCAGCGCGTCCGCGACCGAATCAACAAGCCGCATCGTCGGATTGCCGCCGCCTCGCTCCAGGTTGCAGAGCGCATGCTCTGAAACGCCACAAAGCGAAGCCAATTCCCGCTGATTGACTTTCAGTGCCTTGCGCCGTTTGGCAATAAACAATCCTATCTCTCCAATTTTCATTACAATGAAGTTTATCATATTATCTGGCCATGGTCAAGCCGCAACAGATCATTTTCTTCATTATATTGAAAATGGACGACCAAGTACATCAGCGAAACCGTTTTCTGCTCCGCTGGCCGAGGAATGCGCCGCGCGAGGCGACATCGCGGTGCGGACGAAACTACTCCGCCTGCTCGGCAAGGGCTTTTTTCGCCTTCTCGCCGAGGACGGGCCCGAACTTCGAGACGATGCCCTGAAGCTTCAGTTTCCTTAGCTTCGGCTTGAGCGCGGCGTTCGACGTGATCTTCTCGGTTTCGGAGTCCGCGAGCGCGACCAATTCGCCCCACTTGTCGTCCACTGCGGCGCATGTGCCGCGGAACGGCCCGAGCTTCTTCGCCGCGTCGGCATATCGCTTCGCCTTGACGGCCTTCGCGGCCTGCTCGCAAGCGGCGAAGGCGTCGGCATGCAGCGAACGATCCAGAAACACGAACGCCTTTTCAATGTCAGCGGCAGGGGGCGTTGCGTGCTCAAGTCCGTCGGTCTCGTTGTAGAAGCAATTCCGGAAACCGTCCTTGCCGTAGCCATAGTAGGCCTTGATGGTCCCGTCGCGGTTAAAGTCCTTTGAACCCGTGAGGAACACGTAATAGTGCTTCTTGGCGATGTCAAAGAGCTTTTTGTCCCGCTTCTTGAGAAAGCCGGGGTAGTGGCTTCCGGCCTTCTCGGACGGAAGATTGTCCCAGAAGTTGCATCCGATGACATAGAACCCGCCGCCGGTAAACACATCCGGATATGTTATCGAGACCATCGACGCGCAGCGTCCGCCACCCGAGTTCCCCGCGATGAAAATCTGCTTGGGGTCGATGTTGTACAGCTTCTTCAGGTTGAAGACGGCGTCGATGGCGGCGCGAAAGCGTATCGGCGGCCAGATTTCGTTTCCCGTTCCGTTTGCGCCCGCATAGATGAATCCGCGCTTCGCAAGCGACTCTCGCAGCTGCCCCTGCATCCCGCCACCATCCGTGGCGCTTATCCAAACAAAGAGCGGAGCAGGTTTGTCCTTGTCGTAGGACTCAGGCACCTCGACGGAGTACGTGCGCTCAGAGACGTCGTAGGGCTTGCCCTTGCCAGCGTCGTCTTTGTCGTCGAAGGAGGAGGGAACCCTGCGCTTCATTTCGGCAAAGTCTCCGACTGGGTCGCTCTCCTTGAATGTGAGAGTAAGGCTACCCTTCTCATGCGGCTCGTTGGCTGCCGCAATCCCGGCCACAAGGCCGACAAAGACGAGTATGGCGTTTTTCATGGCGCATATTTTCATGCGCAACATTATACCAAATCCGCGGCGGTTGCGCCGCGGCGGTTGGAGTTACATACCCAGAATCCTGTCAATCCTGTTAATCCTGTCTAAAAAATCCCGCCATGCCTCTCGCAAACATCGTCCGCGAATTCATTTCGCAGAACCCTTCGCCTCGGCTACGAGGTCGAGGGTTGTCTGCCACCAGCCCTTCACAAGACGGCGCAGGTTGCCGAGGCGCGACGGCTCTGGCAGAAGTTCGTGGTTCGCGAGGCTGATTACGCCCACCGCCCGTTGATAGTCCCAGAGTTCGCGGATGTAGTCGAGCCGCGCCTCGGACGGGACGACAATCGGCGGGAAGCCTGCCGCGAGGACGGGTATGTTCGCAAGAAGCCGGGCGAGTCGTCCGTTTCCGTCGAAGAACGGATGCACCCTCACAAACGACACATGGGCAAAGACATAGGCGTCCAATGCCGCCTCTTGCGTTTTGACAACCTTGAGAGCCTTGTTGAATGCCTTAAGCCAATCGTCCATAAGCCAAGGCGTATCGTCCGCCGTCGCGTATGGCATGTAAACGCTTTTGCCGTTCTCGGCACCGTACGTGCCGTTGTCCTCGCGCTTCCACCCTCCAACGGGACAGTAGATGTCGCGCGGCTCCTCTCCGACGACAATGCGGTGCAATGCAAATATATCGTCTGCTGTTATCTTCTTCCTGCCAATCAGGGATTGGACGAAATCTACCCCCTTGGCATGCGAGACCACATCCTGGTGATCCTTGAGCGGCTTGCCCTTAACTGTTAGTCCGTATTCCAGCACGGCCATCGTGTCGCCGAGCGAGAGCGTATTGCCCTCAATCGAAGTCGAGTCATGCGTCCAGACGGCCTTCAGCTGCTTGAGAAGTTCTCGCTTGCGCGTTTCCGAAATGCCGTCGAGAAAACTCTTTCGTGACAAGCCATGAGTCTTCATGAACGACGCGACGGCATTGTGGGAAACTTCAAGACCATGCCGAGACGTCATTTCCGCGGCGATGGCCCGGATGCTCGCTCCGCTCGCCTTTAGGTCCCTTATCTCCGCCTCGTATGGCGCAAGTTTTGACTGGAACGGCTTGCCGCGTGTAACAACTTTGTTTCTCATAGCGGCAATATTGTACCAAACATTCACTACTCCTGCAACAGCACACTTGTTACATTTGTGAGCTGCCGCAGCAAATCGGCAATCTCTCTACCTCAACAGTTTCCCTGGCCTTTCATCACATTCATCGACTTTCGTTCCTTTCTAAAACTGGATCGGGGGCGGTCGGCGAGCCGCCGAACACGCGCGCGGCCTCGCGGCAGCCGCCAAGGCACTTCGCGGCCTTGTCGCAGCCGTCGCACATCTTCGGCAGATAGTCGTGCCGCACGTAGTGCATCCACTCCTCGCATTCGGGCAACCGCTCCCACTCGTCCCATTTCACGAGTTCGACGGGACTGTGGTTACAGACGCGGAGGCGTCCGTTCGGCCCGACAGTGAAGAAGTCCGTCGCCGCCGAGCATCCCGTGGTGACGTTGAGGTATTCGTATTTCTCCGCGTCGATCATGCACGACGGAAGTTCCGTGCCGAAATGTCCGCGCCGCTTCGCCCGCGAAAGCACCTCCT
>JAEEOY010000287.1 GCA_016284515.1 Kiritimatiellia bacterium
TCGTGTGGCGCTGCCCGAAGTGCGGCAACACGGACGAGTCCAAGCTCAACGTCGCGCGCCGCACCTGCGGATACATCGGCTCCCAGTTCTGGAACCAGGGCCGCACGCAGGAGATCAAGGAACGCGTTCTGCACGTGTCGTGATGCGCCGATATGACGGTAATCTCTCTTTTTTCTGGTGCCGGAGGGCTTGATCTGGGTCTCGTCAAGGCTGGGAACAGAGTCGTTTGGGCCAACGACGTCGACGTTTCTGCAGTCGAGACCTATCGAAAGAATCTTGGACGTCATATCGTATGTTGCGACATAAAGGATGTTGATCTGGCGGCAATACCCGATGCGGATGTTGTCGTCGGAGGCTTCCCGTGCCAGGGTTTCTCGCAGGCTAATCTGAAGCGAGCCGTAGACGATGAGCGTAATAAGCTTTATTCTTTTTTCAAGAGGACGATTGAAGTTAAAAGGCCTCGCTTCTTCATAGCCGAGAACGTGAAGGGGATTCTTTCACTGGGCGGAGGTACGGTCGTGGAGCGCATAGTGTCCGATTTCGAGTCCGTCGGTTATCGCGTCGAAAGGCGTCTGGTCAATATGGCGGATTACGGTGTCCCTCAGACGCGGCAGCGCGTTATCTTCGTGGGGCAGAGGTGCGATGTGGCTGGCGATTTCTTGTTTCGGTTCCCTGAACCAGGATTTGGGAAAGGGCGTCGACGTCCGTGGCGAACAATTCGCGAGGCGCTAGATCGATATCCTGATCCAGATACGCCTAATCACGTAAAGAACCATATCTATTCAGCCTACAAGCTGGCGTACCGCAATTTCACGGGGCATCGTCCGACAGATCCAAACAAGCCGTGCCCGACAATTCTAGCCCGCGGCAATGGCGGCGGCGGCGTGTGTGCGATACCGCATTACAATGGAAAGCGCCGCCTGACGATTCGCGAAAGTGCGGCGATTCAGACATTCCCCGATTCATTTGAGTTCTGCGGGGCTATGAACGCCTGTTATCGTCAGATCGGCAACGCGGTTCCTGTCCTTTTCGCCGAGAAGCTAGGGCGAGAACTGCGCAGGATCGAAAGGGTTCTTGGCGCATGAGGGTCGTGTCGCTATTCTGCGGTGCCGGCGGTCTTGATCTTGGGTTTATCCAGGCGGGTCATGAAATCGTCTGGGCGAATGACATTTATGCCGATGCAGTTGAGACGTACCGGCGCAACATCGGTGATCATGTCGTCTGCGGTGACATCACGGCGCAGAAGAGCGCAGACATTCCAGACTGCGACATTGTCGTCGGAGGCTTCCCGTGCCAGGGTTTTTCCGTTGCGAACACCAAGCGACATGCTGGCGATTCGCGGAATGTCCTGTATCGGGAGCTTTTGCGCGTGATTCGAGACAAGCGCCCTGTTTTTTTTCTTGCGGAGAACGTCAAAGGCCTGTTGCACTTCGATGGCGGCCGTGCATTCAAACGGATAATCGCTGATTTCACAAAGGCCGGATACCGCGTCGCTTATCGACTTTTCAACGCGGCGGATTTTGGTGTTCCCCAGCGACGAGAACGCATAATCATCGTTGGAACGCGCATCGACGTTAATTTTGATTTTTCTTTTCCGGCACCGACTCATGCAAGGGACGGAAGAGGGGGATTGAGTAGATGGAAGGGTGTTGCAGATGCATTGTCTGTTCTTCCGGACCCTAATCTGCCAAACGACATCCCCAACCATGTGTATTCACGATACAAGCTCAACTTCAATGGGTATCTGGGGCATCGTCCACTTGACCCCTCTATGCCTGCCCCGACCGTGACGGCACGCGGCGACGACCGTGGCGGTGTTGTGATTCTGCCGCATCCCAATGCGGAGCGGCGCATGACTGGACGCGAACTTGCAACGGTGCAGGGCTTTCCCCTTGATTTTGGGTTTTCGGGTAACCTATCGTCCGTCTACAGGCAGATCGGGAATGCCGTGCCGCCTCCGCTTGCAAAGGCGATAGCCGAATGTTTTCCAGAAAGGAGGCCTGAGTGAAACTGCCGCTGACATTTGTTCCGCATTTGCCGTTCGAGGGCTTCAAGTGGAAGTGGGCCTGTCTTCAGTGCACGGAAGGCATTAACGATCCTGTTGTTCTGTTGGGTGTCCTTGCCCGCATGCGTAGGCTTGAACGGCGGCATGAAGGACTGACTTACAGTTCGGAGGCCTTTGCGGGCGAATTGCGCGCGTTGGCTGCCGACATCAGCGGACGCGGCATCGGCGTCGATCTAGCAAATAGGACTGGAGAGCGCAACATAATCCGCAACTCTGGGCAGTATTGGAAGGCACTCGGCTTGATTCCCCTTGACGGTAACCGCGGTGAAATCGCACTTACAGAATTCGGACGTCAAGTTGCAGATGCCCAGATCAGTCAAGCAGATTTCGCGGCGATCACGATTGCTACGTTCACTTTGCCCAATCCTGCCGTTCAGAGTGCGGACGAATGCAACATGTGGCGACAGGCTGGATTGCGGCTTCATCCATTGTCGCTCATCCTTGAAATCATGCGTGGTCTGCGGGATAGAGGAGACGCCCCACTCTTGACCAAGAACGAGCTGATTCGTGTCGTCATTCCGCTGTCTGGTACTCCTGATTGCACGATTGACGACTATGTCGGATTCGTCAAGGCATACAGAGAACGTGATATCGACGTGTCGAATTGGCCGGACTGTGTTCCGTCTGCGAATGATCACCGCATTGCGCGCGAATTTCTGCTGTTTCTTGCGAACTATGGGTATGTGACCCGGGAAGAAGATGTTGAAGGCGAATATTTCCTGTACAATGAATTGATCGACGATGAGATTTCTCAATTGCTTGAAAGAGCCGAGGACAGGACTTTTCAGGATTCGGTAGCCCGGATGAAGCACCTTCAGATTGGAGCAGAGGTAGAACGCAAGCGTATCTTGCTGTCTCAGAGAGGACGGCCGAACCAGCAACGTTTTCGCAGGGATGTGCTTGGTGAAGAACCCCGGTGCGTCATTTCCAATGTTTTTATGCCCGAAGTCCTAGTTGCTGCGCACATAATCCCATACAAGTACCATGGTGTAGACGATAGAACAAATGGTTTTTGTCTGCGGAGCGATATTCACATCCTCTACGATGCAAACGAGTTGCGAATTCTTCCCGACGGCAAGGTGGAACTATCGCAGAAGGCTCGCCTTTCCTATGGGGCATCGATTCCTCCGTCCATTGTCCTTCCGGAATGGATTAACCGCGAGAACCTCCGTTGGAGGTGCGACAACTACAGGGGTTTTTAGAGGCGGACAACGTCTTGTGAAATGCAGGAGATGCGCATGCGGTAAGCAGGGAATGGAGAGACTGTATGGGTGAAACGGTCAAGCTTAAGATAGAGCTCCGGGACATAGGGGCCAAGCGCGTCGTCATCGTGCCTGGCGATATTACCCTCGCGTCGCTGCACGACGTCATACAGGCGCTGTTCGGCTGGGAGGACTGCCATCTCTGGATGTTCTCCAATAACAAGGGGAAGAACATCTGGGAGCCTTCGCTGCCCGATTCGTCAGTCTCCGAATATCTTGATCCTGAGGACTTCTCAGTGGAGGACATGCTGCAGAAGGTAGGCGACCACGCCGAGTACGAATACGACTTCGGGGACAGCTGGCGGCACCGGATAACGCGCATGACCGATCCTAAGCCGGGCGTGGGGTATGGGTGCGTGAAGACAGAAGGACCCGACGGCGAGGAGGATTCCCGCTTCTCTCTCGCCGACGAAGACGAATCGTCCGAAGTGCGCGTTCCTTCGCTCGAAGATGTCAACCGACGACTCCCCGCGCTCGAGACGCTGGTTAGACTTGCGTTGCAGGTGATTTTGAGCGAAAAGGCGAACGGCGGGAATGGTCCGAGGGTTGCGGACATCCTCAACGCGAAGTCCGCAGCCGACCTGGAGATTGGGGCGATGGGATTGCCGGGGACCCAAGGTCAGTCCGGCGACGGTCTCAAAAGGGCGACCGCTGATTTTCTTGAATCGGACACCGGACTCAAAGCCTCCGTTGAAGGTTTGATCATCTCCATAACGGAGCCGTATTTCAAGGCGTTCGCCGAAGCCGCAAAGTCAGGATCGGCGCTTATGAGCGGCATCGACATGGACGAGGTGGAGGTCTTCCGCCAATGCTGTGTCACGCATGTTCAGCGGTCTGGAACACGGGACGTCCGTTTGTTCGTCGCAAAGGAGGTCCGTGACCTCTGGCCGGAGATGTGCATGCGCTGGTGCAACTTGCACAGGGATTGGGATACAGTCCATGCTCTATGTGATGCGGCCGTCAGGCTCTACGGCGGCATTACGGTCCACGACTTAGCGGCGATTGTCGACCGCTTCGACGAGAACGGCGGGAAGACTTCCGAGGAACTGCTTGAAAGCGCTCTTGGAGTCCGCGCTTCGTGCTGGGACTCGATGCACTTCGTGGAGGATGGGACGATCTACGGCGATAAGTTCGAGTCTCTGGATAGTTATCGGGAATTCGCCCGGAAGAGGGATGTCTATCCGCGCTGGGAGACGGATGACTATGGTGAATTCTATGAGTACTCGGACAGAAAGTATTTCGAGAACACCCAGCAGCGGGAGGCGATAGTGGAATTCCTCATGAAAACCTTCGGCGATTCCCGCAAGACCGCCGAGGGCGTGGCCAACGAGATGCAGAGCGACCTCCGCGACGGCGCATCAGCGGGCACCATTGCGGATATGTTCGCCGTGGACTTCCTCAGCCCCGACATGTCCAGGCGGAAAGTCGCGGAGATCGCTTCACTGGTCCGCGATGTGCGCGACAATATGCGCCTTGCGGAATACAACGGCAACACGTACAGCGAGCTGTCACAGAAGGGAACGGTCGCGAGCACTGCTCCCAAGGTCGGGCGGAACGATCCGTGTCCGTGCGGGAGCGGGTTGAAATACAAGAAATGCTGCGGAAGGAACGGGTAGTGCCATGAACTACGCTTCAATACGTACCTGCGATATCGCGAACGGGGAAGGCGTCCGCGTGTCGCTGTTCGTCTCGGGGTGCACGCACCACTGCCAGGGGTGCTTCAACGAGGCGGCGTGGGACTTCGCCTACGGCGAGCCTTTCACGAAGAAGACGGAGAACGAGATACTCGCTGCGCTTGAGCCCGACTTCATCGACGGGCTCACCATCCTCGGAGGCGAGCCGATGGAGCCCGAGAACCAGCGCGCGCTGATGCCGCTCCTCCGCCGCTTCCGCGAGAAGTTCGGCGACGCGAAGACGCTGTGGATATACACCGGATGCGTCCTCGAGACCGACCTTAAGGCGGAGTCGCGCTGGCGCACCGATGTTACGGACGAGATGCTGTCGCTCACGGAC
>JAEEOY010000288.1 GCA_016284515.1 Kiritimatiellia bacterium
TCGTGTGGCGCTGCCCGAAGTGCGGCAACACGGACGAGTCCAAGCTCAACGTCGCGCGCCGCACCTGCGGATACATCGGCTCCCAGTTCTGGAACCAGGGCCGCACGCAGGAGATCAAGGAACGCGTCCTGCACGTGTCGTGAACTACGCGTCGATAAGAACATGCGACATCGCGAACGGAGAGGGAGTGAGGGTCTCCCTCTTCGTCTCGGGGTGCACGCACCACTGCAAGGGGTGCTTCAACGAGGCGGCGTGGGACTTCGCCTACGGCGAGCCTTTCACGAAGAAGACGGAGAACGAGATACTCGCCGCGCTTGAGCCCGACTTCATCGACGGGCTCACCATCCTCGGAGGCGAGCCGATGGAGCCCGAGAACCAGCGTGCGCTGATGCCGCTCCTCCGGCGCTTCCGCGAGAAGTTCGGCGACGCGAAGACGCTGTGGATATACACCGGATGCGTTCTCGAGACCGACCTTAAGGCGGAGTCGCGCTGGCGCACCGAGGTGACGGACGAGATGCTGTCGCTCACGGACGTTCTCGTCGACGGACCTTTCCTCGAGGCGAAGAAGGACATCTCCCTCCAGTTCCGCGGCAGCTCCAACCAGCGCATAATCCACCTGCGCTGACGGGAAGGCGGCGCCGCGCATGGAACAGTCGAGGTTTCTGGCCCTTTCCCCCGGCGCAGTGCTAGGCGTGGTACGGACGATTCGTATCCCCGTCGGCGTGGCGGGGAGGCGGATTTTTTGGTAAAATATTCTCCAAATTTCAGAAGGGGAACCGTCTTGAAGGAGAATATATGAAGAAAATCGCATTGATGGCAATGGTTGCATCCTGCGGCGCATTTGCCGCGGAGGTAAACGACTGGGAGAATCTGGAGGTCAACTCCATCGACAGGCTTCCGGCGAGGACGTACGCGATGCCGCTCGCGGACGAGGCTGCGGCGCTCACGGACGCGCTGGAGCCGGACACGCCGTTCGTCATGTCGCTGAACGGCGACTGGAAGTTCCGCTGGGTAGGCGACCCCGCGCGGCGTCCGCTCGACTTCTGGAAGACGGACTTCGACGACTCCGCCTGGGCGACCATCGACGTGCCGAGCTGCGTTGAGATGCGCGGATACGGCATCCCGATCTACACGAACATCCGCTATCCGCACAAGTTCGAGTGGCCGAAGATCCTCGACCGCGACTCCGGCACGCCGGACTACAATCCCGTCTCCAGCTACCGCCGCACGTTCGTCGTCCCCGAGGAATGGGAGGGTCGCGACGTCATCCTGCGCTTCGACGGAGTCTACTCCGCCTACTACGTGTGGGTCAACGGGCAGCGCGTCGGCTATGCCGAGGACTCCAAGCTCCCCTCCGAGTTCAACATCACGCCCTATCTGAAAAAGACGGATGCGGGCGAGGCCGCGAACCTCATCTGCGTCCAGGTGTTCCGCTGGTGCGACGGAAGCTACCTCGAGGACCAGGATATGTTCCGCTTCTCTGGAATCTTCCGCGACGTCAAGCTGTGGGCGATGCCGAAGGACGGAATCTGGGACTTCAGGGTAAGTTCAAATTTGAAAGTGGAAAGCGGAAAGTGCAATGAGGCGTCCATTGCGGTAGAAGGCATTGCCGGGGAGTGGAGCGCGAAGCTGTACGACGCCAAGAAGAATGTCGTCGCGACGTTCGACGGCCGTCGGGCGACGGCAAAGATAGCGAACGCGCGCCTCTGGAGCGCGGAGGATCCGTATCTGTACACGCTCGTCGTGAAGAAGGGCGACGACATCCGTGCGAGGAAGGTCGGCTTCAAGGAGCAGAAGATCGTCGGCAACACGTTCTACGTCAACGGCATGCCGGTCAAGCTCAAGGGCGTCAACCGCCATGAGACGAATCCGGACAACGGACGCGCCGTCTCGCTCGATGACATGGTGAAGGACGTGACGCTCTTCAAGCAGTTCAACATCAACACGGTCCGCACCTGCCACTATCCCGACCACCACCTCTGGTACGACCTCTGCGACCGATACGGAATCTACGTGATCGCCGAGGCGAACGTCGAGGGTCATGAGGCGGGATACGGAGACAAGGGTCTTGGGCGCTTCAAGGAGTGGGAGCCGTCGATTGTGGAGCGCAACCGCCGCCATGTCGAGTTCTACCGCAACCATCCTTCGGTGACGATGTGGTCGCTCGGCAACGAAACCGGGCACGGAGACTGCTTCAGGGCTGCCGTCAAGGCCGTCAAGGCGTCCGATCCGACGCGTCCCGTCCACTGGGAGCAGGGCAACAAGGACGTAGACGTCGACTCCACGATGTATCCGGCAGTCGAGTGGCTCGAGAAGCGCGGTTGCCTCGGCGACGAGAAGCCGGACGCGAAGGGCCTTGCCGAGAAGTACGGCGACCTTCTCGACGGACACACCGCCGGCAAGCCGCACATAATGTGCGAGTATGCGCACGCGATGGGCAACGCCGTGGGGAACCTGAAGGAATACTGGGATGTGATCTACTCCCACACGTCGCTGATCGGCGGCTGCATCTGGGACTGGGTGGACCAGGCGATCTGGAAGTACACGGACAGGACCGATCCGAAGACCGGACGCCGCGAGCGCTACCTCGCGTACGGCGGGGACTTCGACGACTTCCCGAACGACGGTCCGTTCTGCGTCAACGGCGTGGTCGATCCGTTCAGGAACATTAGCCCCAAGCTCGTCGAGGTCGGACACGTCTACCAGAACCTCCTCGTCTCGAGGAAGGGGGCGGCGTTCGAGATCGAGAACCGGTTCTGCTTCACGGACGCATCTGAGTTCGACGGACGCTGGACGCTCCTCGCGGACGGCGAGAAGGTCGCCGAGGGCGCGTTCGACGTGCCGCGCGTCGCTCCGCTGTCGAAGGGCGACCTTGCGATTCCCGCGCTCGACGCGGCGCTCGCGACGATAGGCGGCGAAAAGGAGATTTTCGCGAACATCGAGTTCCTCACGAAGTCCGACGCGCCGTGGGCAAAGAAGGGATATGTCCTCTCGCGCGACCAGCTGCTCCTCAACGAGAAGCCCGCCGTCGAAGCGAAGGAAGACGCCGGCGCGGACTTTGGGGTCGACGAAGAGGGCGACGAGGTCACTGTCGAGCGAGGCAAGACTTTCGCGGTGTTCAGCAGGAGGACGGGCACGCTCAAGCTCCTCGTCATGAAGGGCGCGAAGGTGCTAGAGGACTTTGACGGACTCTCCGCCGGGCCTCGCGTCACGTGCGCGCGCGCCTTCACGGACAACGACCGCTGGATGTACTTCGGCGATGCCTGGGGCGAGAACCGCGCGAAGGGCTTCGAGCGGGCCGGGCTTACCCAACTCGCGTACCATCCGTGCGGACTTACCGTCGACGGATGCACGGTCCGCACGAAGGTGTCGGTCGACGGCGCGAAGGGCGCGGGATTCCTGCACGAGTGCGAGTGGACGTTCGCCTCTGACGGATCCGTCACGCTCAAGAACAAGGTCACTCCCTTCGGGCGCATGCCGGAGGCTCTGCCGCGCCTCGGCCTCACGGTCAACCTCGCGCCCGGATTCGAGAACATGGCGTGGTACGGACGCGGACCTTGGGAGAACTACGTCGACCGCAAGACCGCGAGCTTCATCGGAATATGGCGCTCGACGGTGACGGAGCAGTTCACGCCGTACGTGCGGCCGCAGGACTGCGGAATGAAGTGCGACGTCCGCTGGGCGGAGTTCACGGACGCACACGGAAGGGGCGTGAGGTTCTCCGGCAGCGAGCCGATGTTCGTGCAGGCGCTGCACTACGGATGGGAGGATCTCCTCTTCTCCAGGCACCTGAACGGACAGCGCCGCATGCATTCGCCGCTTGTGCCGCGCGAGGACGTCGTGCTGAACCTCGACGTCAGGCAGACAGGCCTCGGCGGAGCGAGCTGCGGGCCTGGTCCGATGGAGAAGTACCGCTTCGACCCGAATGCTCCCGTCGAGTGGTCCGTCAGGATCGAACGCGTGGGTAAATAAACTTTTTTCAAAAAAGTTAAAATACCCCCTTGCGCGCCTGAACGAAAATATGATATACTATGTATCACTTTTCGGAGCAACGGGGTTGTGGCGCAATTGGTTAGCGCACTGGACTGTCGATCCGGGGGTTGCGGGTTCGAGCCCCGTCGACCCCGCCAATCTGAAAAGAAAGGCGATTGCCTCGTGGTGTAATGGTAGCACCGCAGATTCTGATTCTGCTTGTTGGGGTTCGAGTCCCTGCGAGGCAACCATCAAAAATCCCCGTAAAACCCAATAAAATCAAGGCTGAAACGCATTTTGTGCCGTCTATGCCCGATTGCACTAAGGCACGGCTGAGGCCGTGCCTTTTCGTTGCTTTGCCGTGCGTGAGACTCTATTGCTGTGCAGGAATGAGCCAGTCGGATGTCTCGCCGTTGATTTCTAGAGGAACATTGAAATGGTCTGCTGCGAGCGGCGGCGTTTGTGCCTTGGGGGCGGCGTTAGCCTTGGGCTTTTCCGTACGCGGTTTTTCGGCAGGATGGCGGACCTGTGGCTTGGCGAGGATTGGGGCTTCGGCCTCGGCGGGCGGCAGAGAGTCGAGGAGCGCGTCGATGTCGTCGTCCTTGGTGTCGTCGTTGCTGTCGTCGTCATATGCGCCGAAGTAGCTTATGGCGCCGCCTGGGGTCTTTGCCTGCGGCAAGGGCTTCGCCGGCTTGGTGGCGCGGGGCTGCTGCTTGGCGGCCGGCGCAGCTGGGGCCGCATCGACGGCCGCCGCGCCGCCTTCAAGCTTCTCGTAGTATTCCGGATAGAGCCTGCGGCGGTGGAGTTCAATCTCCTGCTGGCGAAGCTGTTCCTTTTCGGCGGCGAGTTTTTCCTTTTCGGCCTTGAGGCGGGCGTTCTCCTTCTCGAGCCGCTGCGCTTCCGAATCGATTTTGCGCTGAAGCGCAGCCTGCGCCTTGGTGGGCTCCGCCGGAGCTTCGGCCTGCGCAGCTGCGAGCTGCGCGGCCACGGCTTTCTCCTGCTGCTCGGACATCTGCTTCTGAAGGGTGACCAGCGTGTCGGTCATCGCCTTGAGCGCGGCGTCGTTTGCTGGCGCTGGCGCGGGCTGCTGGACGATCACGTTGTGCCTGTCGTTGCTCTGCATCAAGTATTCGATGAGGCGGTCGTTCAGCGACTGGTTCTTTCCGCTGACGTCCCTGAGCACGAGAAGGAAGACCGTGATCATGACGGCCATGAGGAATCCGAAGAAGACGCACAGCATGAGCATGCGCTTGCGCGCCTTGTTCTGCTCTGCGTCGATGTACTGCTGGAACGCCTTCAGAACGGGGAAGTCGTCGAGACCTTCCTGTCCGTAGATGCTGACGGCATTTGTATTGCTCTGATTGTCGCTCATGAGGGAAATTATACCACAGACTGTGATTCTGCGCTACCGCTTGAATATTCAAATTTCTGAAATCTCCAGGGAGCGGTCCTTGTGCGGTGGATATCTGATGGCGCGTTATGGTATAATTAGTGCAGAAAACGAAGGGTTGTAAACGAAGGTGAGACCTTCCCCGTTCAGAAAGGAAACAGTCACGATGGCACTCGCAAGTACAATTGCAGGATCTTGGTATCCCGGTTCCGAAAGCGAGATTCGCCGGCTTGCCGATTCATGGGAGAAACAGCCTCCCCCGGAAAAGTCCGCAGTCCCGCAGGTGCCGAATGTCCTTGTCCTGCCCCATGCGGGGTGGGCATATTCGGGTGCGGTCGCCTGGCAGGGCGCAAGATGTGTCAAGGGCGCAAAGTACGACCGCGTCGTTGTTCTCGCTCCGAGCCACAGGGCATGGATCGAAAACCGAATGGTGGCGCCGGAATCCGCCGCGGTCTCGACTCCGCTCGGAGAGATTGAAATCGACCGCGATTTCCTCGACCGACTTGCGCTTGTTGCGCCGGTCGCAAGGAATGACAAGGTGCATTCAGCCGAGCATTCGATTCAAATCGAGTATCCGCTTCTCCAGCTTGCGCTTGGCTCAGGGTTCAAGGTTGCGCCGCTCGTCGTTGGTTCGCTTGGCGCAGACCAGATGGGAATGTGCGCACGCGCCCTCGCAAGTCTTGTGGACGAACGGACGCTTCTCGTCGTGTCGTCGGACTTTACCCACTACGGAAGCGACTTCGACCACACGCCCTACGGAACGGACGGCGGGAAGGGTGTGCGCGATAAAGTCGCCGCCGCAGATGGTTTTGCTCTGGGGCTTATCGCCAAGTGCGACGCGGACGGATTTGCCGCACATATCCGCAGGACGGGTGCGACAATATGCGGACATCTTCCGGTAGAATTGGCTCTGCGGTCTTTTCCTTCCGGTTCTGCGCTCTCGTGCGTGCAGTACGCTACATCGGGCGACGCGGATGGCGAGTACACGCGGTTCGTGTGCTACGCTGCCGTAGTCGGACGGGTTGAGTGGCAAAAGGAGAGGGATGCCGTTCTTGGAGACGAGGCGAGGGCGTATCTCCTGTCTGTCGCGCGGAAGTCGATGGAATGCGCGGTTCGCGGGGAACGGTTCGATGTTCAAAAGATTCCGTCCCCGGGCTCGGATTCTCCGGTATTCCGCAAGATGGGTGCGTTCGTAACGCTCAACGACACGACGACTGGATCGCTTCGCGGGTGCATAGGCGAGATTATGCCGATGCGGCCGCTTGTTGGCGCCGTCGTTGCGAGAGCGGTGGATTCAGCCCTCAACGATCCGCGCTTCATGCCAGTCACCGAACGTGAGCTCGCGAATATTCGCGTCGAGGTCTCCGCGCTTACTCCACCGAGTCCAGTAGAGTCGTGGCGCGACATCGTGCTTGGGAGGGACGGAATGACGCTTGAAAAGGACGGACATTTCGCCGTGTTCCTTCCGCAAGTCGCCCCGGAGCAGGGCTGGGACCTTGAGACGACGCTTTCGTATCTCTCGCAGAAGGCGGGGCTTCCGGCTGATGCCTGGCGCGAGGGTGCGAAGTTCGAGACGTTCCAGGCCGAGGTTTTCCATGAATAGGGGGAGTGAGGAATGGGGTCGATGGAATCGGTAGCCGTCTGCGAGACATGTCCGCGGCATTGCCGCCTGGCCGAGGGTGCGCTTGGATACTGCCATGCGCGGAGGAACGTCAACGGACGCGTCGTAGCTGCGAACTACGGCAAGATCACGTCGCTTGCCCTTGACCCGATAGAGAAGAAACCGATTGCGTTTTTCCATCCCGGAGCGAACGTGCTTTCCGTGGGGAGCTTCGGATGCAACCTCCGCTGTCCGTTCTGCCAGAACGATTCCATCTCCCAGGTCGGCGAGGGTGAGGTCTCATTCCAGAAGGCCACGCCGTCCGAACTGGCCTCGCTCGCGCTGCGGCTCAAGGACGAGCGCGGCAACATCGGACTTGCCTATACGTACAACGAGCCGCTTGTCGGCTGGGAGTTTGTGCGTGACTGCGCCAAGGAGGTGCACGACAGGGGGATGCTCAACATCCTCGTCTCAAACGGCTGCGTCGAGTCGGATGTGGTCAAGGAGCTGGCCCCGCTGCTCGATGCCGCGAACATCGACCTCAAGGGACCGTCGCAGAAATACTACGACTGGGTTGGCGGGGACTTTGATGCTGTATGCAGCACGATAACGACGCTGAATCAGGCTGGCTGCCATGTGGAGGTTACCGTGCTCATCGTGCCAGGACGGAACGACGAGGAAGGAGATGTTGACGCAATAGCGGCATTCGTTGCATCCGTCTCGCCGGACATCCCGCTTCATGTCACGCGATTCTTCCCTCGCTTCAGGATGACTGATGCGTCGCCGACTCCCGTATCAACGGTTCGCCGCCTTGCGGAAGTGGCGCGTCGCCGCCTCGTCCATGTCCTGACGGGAAACTGCTGACTTTGCCTATGGCGAATTGCACCACTGCGGAAATGCGAAAAATGGTATAATAACCACAGATAGGTTTTGTCGCCTACAAGGCGAGCTCGTGAATAAGACAATCGGTCTCGACAAGGATTCGGGAAAAACACAAAAAGAAAGGAAAGCCACCATGCTCAGACTCAACTGCTTCTTCCAGGCCAAGGAAGGCCGTCTCGACGACGCCCTTGCCGCAGCCAAGGAACTGACCGCCGCCTCGCTCGGGCAGGACGGATGCATCGCATACGATGTGTTCGCCTCCGCGACCCGTCCCGGCATCCTCCTCATCTGCGAGACTTGGCGCGACGAAGCTGCGCTTGCCGCGCACTCCGCTTCCGAGCCGTTCGTCAAGAACGTCGCCATCATCAACGACTGCGGGGAAATGAAGATAGAGAAGTTCGAGATGTAAGATTTGACACATAATGGGCATGAAGGCAGTAGTGCTATCGATAGTTGCGGCATTGGCCGCTTCGAGTTCTGTAGGTTCAGAGACGATAAAGCTTCCGGCTCCCGACGGGGATTCGGGCGTTACCGTCACGCAGGCGCTTAAGGCGCGGCATTCCGAGCGGGCGTTCGCGGACAAGGAGCTCTCTCCAGAGTTGCTTTCGGGTGTCCTGTGGGCGGCAAACGGATTCAACCGCCCCGACAAGCGAACGAATGCGACGGGCCTCAACAAGCAGGAGATATCGGTCTACGCGATCATGAAGTCTGGCGCGTACCGCTACGACGCGAAGGGGAATGCGCTCGTTAAGGTGTGCGACGAGGATCTGCGTCCGGCCGTCGCCGGTCACCAGTCGTTTGCGGCGACAGCCCCCGTCTCCCTCCTCATCGCGGCTGACGTGAGCGACTCGATCTACACTGGTGCGCGAAGCTCGCTTTCCAACTACGATGCGGGCATAGTCTCCGGGAACATCTACCTCTATTGCGCGGCGAACGGACTCGCAACGGTGTGCAGGCGCTCGATGGACAACGATGCGCTCAAGAAGGCTCTCAATCTGCCTGATACGACAATGCTTCATCTCAATCACCCAATCGGCTATCCGTCGGGCGGGAAGGGCACTACTGTCGGTGCATCGTCTGCGAAGGCCGAGCGCAACCGCGAAGCGATGCGGCTCTTCGAGAAGTGCATCAATACAAACGATCTGGAGCTGGGGCGCAAGCTGATTTCCGACAAGGCGGCGTTCGACACGCCTGTATCGCCGACCCCGCTCTACGGGGCGGAGGGATATCTGAGCGTCGTGACGCTTATGAGAAAGAGCTTTCCCGACGTGCAGTGGAAGCTCGTTGACATGGTGGCTGAAGAAAAGACGGTCGCAGTGCAGTGGGAATGTTCAGGCACGTTCAACGGCGACGAGCCGTTTGCGGGGCTTCAGCCGAACGGACGCAGGTTCTCCACGACTGTCATGAACTTCTACACGTTCGACGACGATGGAAAGATATTCAAGGATGTCGCCGCGACTGGCATCGCGGGAATTCTGAAGGGCATTGGTGCGATCAAGTAGGTGTACGGCGTTCCGAACAGCGACGGCAGCATCCCTGGTGACGACTACAACCTTGTCCTTGAACGTCATTTCGCATCCTCCGTAGGTTCAAATCGCTTCGTTGTCCTGCCGTCGCGCTCGACGGTCTCGAAGAACATCTTGGCTGGGCGTACCCAGAGGCCACCTTCGCCGTAGAGTGCGCGGTACACGACCATCTCCTCCAGCGTCTCAGAGTCCTTTGCGAAACCCTCAAGCCGGTAGAGATTGCCTTTGAAATGCCGGAACGTCCGCCCGACGAGCTTTGCCTGTTCTTCTGTCATGGATTTCATTCGCTTTTTTACGCCTCATATTATATCAAAAACGCGATTTCCCATTGGACGAAGAAGAGTTCTTCGGGCATGAAGATATATCAGAATACCCCGTTGATATTCACAGAAACATACGGCATCATGTGTCGCGTAAACCCAAAAGAAATGATGCCTATGAAACAGGAAACTGAAAACGCGATACGGAGCATTGCCTCCCTTGACCCCGAACTCTCCACAGCGATGGTAGAGCGCGCAATTGACCTACTGAAAGGGCGAAGCGAAGAGTGCGAGGCCTTCATACACAACATCAGATTCAGAGATGCGCAGGAACTGCTAAAGGTAAGCGACAGAACCCTGAGATACTATCTTGCCCACGGCTATCTCGACCGCGTATACGGCTGTGGACAGCGTGCGATTGGGATTTCGAGGGAAAGCCTCCTGCGTTTTATGAACCGCAGGGTGGTGCGCAGATCCGACACGATGAACAAGAACCTCATAGTCATTCGGCAGGGGACAAGGCCTCCAAATGAGAGCTGCGCGGGCCTCAGTTGATATGTCGGCTGGTTCTGCCTTTGGCATAGCATTCAGACATTGACTGAAATTTTGTCAGAAACTTCCGGTGGATCGTCCTGTCTTTGTGTAAGCGCGAGAATGGGCTTGCGCGGACGACGAAAGGAACACGACAATGAACAAGGCAATACAGAAGATGGTTATGGCGCTCGCGGTGTGTGGCGCTCTTTGCGGAACGGCTATGGCGGCTCCGAAGGGGAACCCTCCTCCGAAGGGCAAGGCTCCGACCGCGATGAAGGCACCGGCACAGAAGCCGCCAGCGGAAAAGGCTCACGCGCCCGTTGCGCACACGGCAAAGGCTCCTGCTCCGGCCAAGCATGCGCCGCAGGCTGCGAAGGCTCCGGGAAGGGCACCCACGTCGGCCCATTCCGCGCCAGTGCGTCCTGCCCCCAGGCACGAGGTCGCGCATCACACGCCACCGACTCCGCCCCATGCGAGGCACAATGAGCCGAAGCATCACCACGACTGCCATCACAGCACAACGCTCCACACGGAGGACTGGTGCGAGATCGGGGCATCGCTCCTTGGCGGGCTCGTCGGAGGGTTGATTGGTGCTTCCATCTAACGAAACACATAACCCCAAACGAAGAAAGGAACCATGCCATGAACAAGATCAAACTCATCGCAGCCTTCGCCGCTGTCGCATTTGCCGGTGCTGCGCTTGCCGGTGGACACATGGATGGAGGCGTGATCGCGCACCACCATCATCATCACCACCGCCACCATTGGAGGATGCCGCCACCGCCTCCGCCGCCCCCGCATCACTGGGGAATGCCCCCGCCACCTCCGCCGCCTCCACCCCCGCCCCCGCCGAGGCGCTGCTGGTGATGAGACATTTGAAGGACGTTGATCGGCTGACGGATATACCGTCGGCCGATCTCTATTAAGGTTCTGATAGGCGCAATGATTACGGAAGTATCTACATGTGCTGTGGGGCTGGCGCTGAGATGACCCGTTTATGCGCTGTTTTATACTGCACAAGAACAGCGGAAGGTGGCAGGTACCCAGCGGAAATAAGAGACATACATAATTTTGACGCGACTCTGGATGTGGATTAATTCGGCTTGATTTGACTCCCGCCCTCGCCAGCCTCTTAGACGCCTCGCAGAACGTCCGCTATTCCGATATACAAAAATTCTGCGCCTTTTAGTTAAATTTTCGTACACACCACGCCGCAGTTAACCCACCCCAAATCAAATATACGAAATAGGTCAGCCGTCGCGTCTGCCCGCGCAACGATCTTCTATTATGCGGTAGAAGAAGTGGGATTTATAAGGCAGTAGCTTTTCAATTTTCACTCTTCAAACGTCGGCTATCAGACGCAAGATCTGTCTGGGAAAGTCTACAATTCGGTTGGTGCAACATTCGTAGGTGTTGGTGCCGAGAAATTCACATTGAATGACATATCCGTGGATGGTTTCTATTATGACAAGGAAACACTCCAGGTTCTCAGCACTGACAATGCGTCAACTATCGCGTCCTACTCGTATGTTACCCCCGAAATGGACGAAGAGGACTTCGATGGAGATGGAGCCGCAGTTGGCTGGTGGGTCAAGGGTAAGGAAGGTGAAGCTGGGTATGAAGCTGGCGATGTCGAGTTTGACGCTGGCCAGGGATTCCTCGGAAGCTTCGGCAAGAAGGAAGTTAAGTTCACTTATTCTGGGCAGGTGCTTGGCGGTGCAACTGAACTTGATTTCACAGGCAAGGTTTATCCGCTTGTAGCCAATCCTCTGCCTGTTGATGTGAAGCTTGGAAATATTGCTGTTGAAGGCTTCTACTACGACAAGGAAACACTTCAGGTCCTCAGCACGGACACTGCGTCAACAATCACATCATACTCCTATGTCACCGCAGAAATGGATGAGGAGGATTTTGATGGAGACGGTGCCGCTGTCGGCTGGTGGTTCAAGGGGCAGGAAGGCGAAAACGACGGTTCTGCCAACAATGAAGTTTGGGCCGCGGGTCAGGCTATGCTGGGCTCGTTCGGAAAGAAGTCGGTGAAGTTGACATTCCCTTCTGCTCTCTAACAATTTGTGCGGTGCGCAGTGTGCCGTGCTAAAACCAAAAAGGATAAACAGATGAAGAAAATAATGATAGCGCTTGTGGCGATTGCTACGGCAGTCGTATGCAATGCAGCAGCAGTAAACTGGCAGTCGGGTGCCGTCTACAAAACGGATGGATCGGCCAAGGTCGGCAAGGGTGTAACGGATTACCTCGTAACCGTTGCGTTTTTCACCGATGCAGCTGGCACAACGGCTGTGGAGGGGCTGACAGGATCCCTGTCGTCTGGAACATCTGGAACGGGATCTAAGTATTCCGGCACGGCTGATGGATTTGCTGGCGGCACGACCTACTACAGCCAGATTACCATCACAACGGCTGGATATGAAGCGAAGTCGGAGATTGTGTCGTTCACCACGCCAGGTAACGGCAATCTTGACATTGACTTCTCCGACGGTACGGGCTTTGGCGGAGGCTTCACTGGCTTCTCCACCGCCAATGCTGGCGCGTGGCAGGCTGTTCCTGAGCCAACTTCGGGTATCCTGATGCTCCTCGGTCTGACTGGTCTTGCGCTCAAGCGTAAGCGCGCCTAATATCGAAAGAGCATGACGCAAAGGCCCGTCCGTGTTTGCACGGGCGGGCCTTAACTTTTCATGAAAGGCTTTGCATGACGTGGCAGGTAACATATCGCGGAGCGGACCGTAGGCAGATAACGGAGGACATTGAGGCTGAGAGCCGCGAGGCGTTGTTCGGCATTCTTAGAAAGCGCGGCATCAACGCAATCAAGATCGCCCAGACAGAAATCCACCACCGTTTGCGCAGGCGTGCGCCCCGATCTCGGACAGTGGTTGCGCAGAGGATCGTGGTCTGGGCCGTCGTGGGGCTTCTCGCGGCGTCTGCGGGTCTTTATCTTGCTATGCGGCAGACCCCAAAGAGCAATGACGTAACTGAACCCGAAAAAGCGAGTCGACAGTCAAGAATAACAGAGGCACCCTCAGTTTTGCCTACGCCCAAGTCGAAGGTTGAGCCCACCCCGGAACCACCCGCATACGTAGAGGTCAATGGGCGTCGAGTCTACCGTAATCCGACAAATGATGTCGGACGTGTGGTTACAAATGCCTTCGGCAAGGCACTCGTAATTGAGCGTGTCGTGTCACCTAACGGCCCCATGAAAAACGGCCAGTCAATCGCACCTCGCCGAATATTCACATACGACAGTGAAGTCGCAATCGATACCCTGATGAATATGGATGTCGGTTATAAGTCTCTTATGATGCTCCCTGCTGACATGGATCAGGATTTCATGAATTCCCTCACTGCGAAAATCGAAATCGGCCCGGACGACACCGAGGATGAAATCCGTCGCAAAAACCAGATGATCGAAACAAAGAAAGAACTCGCTCAGCGCGTTGCCAACGGAGAGAAAGTGTCGCAGATTGCAGCCGAAACTCTTGCCTACTACAATAAGATAGCCACCCTCCGCGACAACCTCCAGCAGGAGATAATTGAAATGGAGAATAACGGCGCAACTGGCGATGAGCTGGAGGATGTTTACGAGGCAGCAAATCTTATGCTCAAGGAGTATGACGCTTTGCCGCTCCATTCACCCAAGGTCAGAAAAGCAATAATCCGCGAAAGGCTCGAGCGTAAAAAAGCTCGTCAGCAGAACCGATAGCATTCAACAACAAGGAAACAGGACCTATGAATAAACTAATTTTAACTTTGGCACTCGCTGCATCCGCTATGGTTATGGCAGATGTCTCGCAAACGAATGACACCGAGAGTGTTTCTGAAGAAAAAAAGCCCAGTGTTCTTCAGCGCGTAGGCGGCTTTGTTATCGACTACAAAGCGGCGAAAGGTAAATATCTTTTTGTCGACTGCCAGAAGAGTCTCGACACAAATATTGTCAGAGGCATCGCAAACGGACTCAAGAGTGATTTCTCCTGGAACATTGAATGCGCACAAGGATCGTCCTCAATCTCATCGACCAAGCAAGCTATAGCCGAGAAGAACAGGCTCGAAGCACTTGCGGCGACATTTTTTGTAGACAGCGATGCGCTTCCGCTCCTGACGGTGGCACCAGAGGCTAACGTAGCGGTTGTCAATGTACGGGAGCTTGTCGCTGACAATCCGAAGTCGATCCTTGTCGATAATCGGCTTGTCCGCGAGGCCATGCGAGCATTTGCGTTCTCGCTTGGCTCAGGATATTCGACTTTTGAAGCAGGTGTGATGCAGCCAATCTCAGCCGCAGCCGACCTCGACAGGTTCTCGGCCAATTTCATGCCGCCTGATTCCGCAAACGCCGCATTGCAAAATGGCACTAAGATCGGCTTCAAGCCGTTCCGTCGGACAACCTATAAACGCGCTTGCAAGGAAGGATGGGCACCGCCTCCCACAAACGACTTCCAAAAGGCTGTATGGGATAATGTCCACGCGCTGCCAACAGAGCCAATCAAGATCAAGCCTGAAACGCAGAAGCAGGAGAAGTGAAGTACACCTTCGCATACAAGACCTCTGACGGCGTCAGGCACGAGGATTCGCTCGAAGCCCAAAGTCGCGATGAGGTCTTTCAGGTACTTCGCGGGCGAGGCATTCGCCCCATCAAGGTTGTCGCGGCGGATGGAAGCAAGGCTAATGGCGAAGTGCGAGGCCTTCGCAAACGCGCCGTCTTCGCCCTTGTAGCCCTCGCAGCGGCCATCGCGGGTGTGATTGCCTATCTTGGCGGCGAGCGAACAGGCGCGGCGACGGCGTCCAGTTCCGCGGCAAGTGCGCCGCGCCACCAGATTTACGGCGACCCCGCTACAGTCGAGGGTCTTGAGCGCGGCGACTTCGCGGCACATCTGCCCCGCCTCGG
>JAEEOY010000040.1 GCA_016284515.1 Kiritimatiellia bacterium
CTTTAGGGTAATGATTACCAATTACCATATGCACCCGGGGACGGGTTATAATAGCGGCACCTATGAGCAACCAGCCGACACTATCAGACGCGCTTCAGGCGCGGTTCTTCGCTCCGCTGCGCCGAAAGCGCACGCGGCGCGTCGGCGTTGAGCTGGAGTTGCCGGTTTGGAACCTCACGCCCGATGCGGCGACTGACTTCTCCGCCGTCCATGCGGCGACCGAGGATTTCCTTTCGCGCTTCCCGTTCTCGGACTATGTGCGGGACGACGAAGGCGCGGTATACCGCGCGACCGATCCCGCTACCCGCGACGAGCTTTCCTTTGACTGCTCATACAACACTCTCGAGCTGTCCTTTGGCCCGGGTGAGGACCTGAACGAGACGCACCGCCGATTTGTGTCCTACTATTCGGCGCTTCAGGACGCGTTCGGACATCACGGACACGCTCTTACCGGAATGGGGATCAATCCGCGCTGGCGCGTGAACCGGGAGTCCCCGATAGGCAACGGACGCTACCGCATGCTTCTCCACCACCTGAAGTCGTATTCCAAGTACGGCGGATCGCCCCAGTTCCACGACCATCCCGACTTCGGGCTATTCTCCTGCTCGTCGCAGACGCAGGTCGACGCCGATGAAGATACTTTGGTTCCGCTCATCAACACATTCAATCTGCTGGAGCCGTTCAAGGCGGCTCTCCTCGCCAACTCCCCGTTCGGCGAGCGAAGCGAGACGCTGTGCGGACGCGACGCGCTCTGGAGCAAGAGTCTCCACGGCCTCAACCCGCACAACTGCGGAATGTACGGCGTGACCCTTCGCTCACTTGCGGACATCGAGGGATACCTCGAGTCGACAAGCGTCTACTGCGTGGAGCGGGGAGAGCGCTACATCAACTTCGCGCCAGTTCCGCTGCGCGAGTATCTCGGACTCGGCACGGTTGTCGGCGAATACTGGGACGGAGCGGCGAAAGTCCACCGCCGGTGCCTCATCACGCCGTCTCCCGCCGATGTAGCCTGGCTCAGGCCCTTCAAGTTCGAGGACCTAACTCAGCGCGGCACGGTCGAGTTCAGGTCTGTCTGCGAGCAGCCCGTCCGCGAGGCGTTCGCCTCCGCCGCGTTCCACGCCGGACTCTCCGAGTGCGTCGGCGAGCTTCTCGCGCTGCTGTCCGAGGACACGGTCCTATACGGACACGGCTACGGCGCGACGGAGCTGCGCGGGATGATGATACGCCGCGCGTGGCCGTCCTTCGTAGACCGCGCGGACCTCAAGGCGCAGCTCCACCGCATCCTCGACATCGCGGAGAGGGGCCTTGCGCTCCGCGGCTTCGGCGAGGAGCCGCTTCTCGACCCGCTGCGCGAACGCGCCGACACGCTCGCGAGCCCAGCGCGTGAGCATCTCTCCCGCCTCGAGCGCGGCGAATCGCTCGACTCGATCGCGAAAGACTACGGCAGTCTGTAGGAGGCCCGACATGATAGACGTCAGACTTCCAGAGTTGCGGGCGCACGCGTTCGAGGGGAACTTCGGACTCGAGCGCGAGGCGCTGCGCGTGACGGACGAGGGACGGATGGCGCACACGCCGCATCCGTTCTCCGCCGACCATCCGCGCGTTGTCCGCGACTTCTGTGAGAACCAGACCGAGATCAACACGCGCGTCTGGCCGAGCGCGGAGGAGGCGGTGGCGGAGCTTGAGTCGCTGAACGCGGATATACTGCGGGAGATCGCCGCTAAGAACGGAGAACTGCTGTGGCCGTTCTCGAACCCGCCGCCGCTTGAAGGGGAGGACGACGTAATCCCGGCGAAGTTCACCGGACACCGCGCCGGGAAGTCCGCATACCGCGACTACCTCTCCTCGAAGTACGGACGCTACCTGATGACGTACTGCGGAATCCACGTCAACTTCTCCTTCGGCGAGCGTCTTCTCGCCGCGTCGGGCGCGGACAGGAATGCGCTCTATCTGCACGTCGCGTCCGAGTCCGTCGTCTGGGGCTGGATCGTCGTAGCGCTTACCGCGGCGAGTCCGCTCGTCGACGTCTCGTTCCTCTCGCGCGAGTCGGGAAGTAGGCATGTCCCCTCGGACGTTTTCACCGGCTTCGCCTCCGTGCGCTGCGGCGATCTCGGATACTGGAACCACTTTGCCCCCGTGAACGACTACTCGGGCGTAAAGGCGTACGCCGACGCGATACGCGGGTATGTGCGCCGCGAACTCATCGCCGCGCCGAGCGAACTCTACTATCCCGTGCGCCTCAAGCCGCGTGGCGCGAACAGACTCGAGACCTTGGAGGAGGAGGGAATCGATCACCTGGAGCTGAGATGCGTCGATCTGAATCCGTTCGCCGACGGACTCGTCGATGCGCGCGACATAAGGTTCGTTCAGCTCTTTCTCCTGTGGTGCGCGGCGCGTCCGCAGGCATGTCTCACGGAGTTCGTGCAGGTCCAGGCAGTGCGCAACTTCAAGAACGCCGCGCGCTACGACCTCGACCTCGCGAACATCACGCTGCCGGACGGCACGTCCGCGTCCGTCCGCGACACGGGGCTCAGGCTGCTTGACTCGATGGGACGGTTCTTCGCGGACTTCCCGCGCGAAGAAGCGGCGGATATAATCGCGTTCGAGCGCGGAAAGCTGGAGCATCCGGAAAGCCGCTACGCGGCGCGGGTCCTTGAGCGCTTCGGAGGAACGTTTGCGGAAAAGGGGCTGGCGCTCGCCCGGAAGCTGACGGAGGACGCCAATGTGTGAGCTTCTCGGATTTTCATCGCGTCGGCGCAGAAACGTCACGCCCCTCCTGCGGGAGTTCTTCTCGCACGCCGAGCGGCATCCGCACGGATGGGGCCTCGCGCGCTTCGTGGACGCGTCCGCCCCGCAGATCGAGAAGGAGCCGGTGAAGGCGACGGAGAGCGAGACGTTGCGGCGAATTCTCGACGAAGGCGTTGAAGCGCGGACACTTCTCGGGCACATTCGCCTCGCGACGGTCGGGACGATGGAATACGCGAACTGCCATCCGTTCTCAGAGACGGACAACTCCGGCCGTGTTTGGACGCTCGTCCACAACGGGACTATTTTCTCTGGCGGGGCGCTTAACGACTATCTCGGCGTGCAGTTCGGCGAGACGGACTCGGAGCGCGTCCTTCTCCACTTCATTGCGCGCGTCAACCGCCGGCAGTTCAGGCTGGGGCGCCCGCTTGACGAGAAGGAGCGCTTCGACGTTCTCGCATCAGCCATCGCCGCGCTCGCGAAGGGGAACAAGCTCAATCTGCTGATATTCGACGGAGAGGTGATGTATGCGCACACAAACTTCCGAGGGGCGCTTCATTTCCTGAAGGACGAAGACTCGATCGCATTCTCCACGCAGCCGCTTTCCTACGGCGAATGGCATCCTGTCCCGTTCACAACTCTCGTCGCGGTGAAGGATGGGAGGTTCGTTCGAGAAGGCTCGCCGCACGGAAAAGAGTACATCCACAATCCCGAAGACTACCAGATGGTCTACATGAACTACTCGCGGCTGTGACGGTCGGCCATAGGCTGAGACTATGGATGAATACGGGAATTTCCTATTATCAACATGGCGGCGGATTTTATATAATGTCAGAACAGACAACGAGAAGGAGATTCGAAATGGCAGACAGGCAGGAACTGAACCGCAACCTCGCGCAGATGCTCAAGGGCGGCGTGATAATGGACGTGACTACGCCAGAGCAGGCGAAGATCGCCGAGCAGGCGGGCGCGTGCGCCGTGATGGCGCTCGAGCGCATTCCGGCCGACATACGCGCGGCGGGAGGCGTTTCGCGCATGAGCGACCCCGCGATGATCAAGGGCATACAGGCGGCGGTGTCGATTCCGGTGATGGCGAAGTGCCGCATCGGACACATCGCCGAGGCGCGCATCCTAGAGGCGATCGAGATCGACTACATCGACGAGTCCGAGGTGCTTTCTCCCGCGGACGACGTGCGGCACATTGACAAGAACAAGTTCAACGTTCCCTTCGTCTGCGGCGCGCGCGACCTCGGCGAGGCGCTCAGGCGCATCGGTGAGGGCGCGACGATGATCCGCACGAAGGGCGAGCCCGGTACTGGCGACGTCGTCCAGGCCGTGAGGCACATGCGCAAGATGCAGAGCGAAATTCGCCGCGTCGTGTCGCTCCGCGAGGACGAGCTCTATGAGGCGGCGAAGGAACTCGCCGCGCCGCTCGACCTGGTGAAGTATGTGCACGAGAATGGCAAGCTCCCCGTCGTGAACTTCGCGGCTGGCGGAGTCGCGACGCCCGCTGACGCCGCGCTCATGATGGAGCTTGGCGCGGAGGGCGTTTTCGTCGGCTCGGGAATCTTCAAGTCGGGCGATCCCGCGAAGCGCGCTTCCGCGATCGTGCAGGCCGTCACGAACTGGCAGGACTCGAAGCTTCTCGCGAAGCTCTCCGAGAACCTCGGCCCCGCGATGGTCGGCATCAACGCCGACGAGATCGAGACGATCATGGAAGAGCGAGGGAAGTAGTCGTTAGTCGATAGTCGTTAGTGGAAGAACTGCATGAAGGTCGGTGTTCTATCTGTTCAGGGCGCGTTTGCCGAGATGGCTGCGCACTGGCGCGCGCAGGGCGCGGAGACGTTCGAGATACGGCAGCTGTCGGACCTCGACCGCGGCATGGATCTTCTTGCGCTCCCGGGTGGCGAATCGACGGTGCAGGGGAAGCTACTGAAGGACCTAGGGCTCTTCGATCCGCTAAAGGCGAAGATCGACGGCGGACTTCCCGTGTACGCGACATGCGCAGGGCTGATCCTCCTTGCGGAGAAAATCGACGACCCCGGGCGGCGCGACGACACAAGACCAGAGAAGTGGTTCGGAGCACTCCCCGTCGCGGTCAGGCGCAACGCCTACGGGCGGCAGCTCGGAAGCTTCACCATGCGAGGAGACTTCGACGGAAAGCACGACTTCCCGATGACGTTTATCCGTGCGCCGGCGATAACGGACGTGCTCTCGCCGGACGTCGAGGTGCTCTCGACGTTCGACGGCGCGCCCACCGCAGTCCGCTGGCGCAACATCACGGGCTTCACATGGCATCCGGAGCTCAACGCGATGGCCTAGGCTCAGAAATGGTATAATGTCCGCATGACACTTCAGCAGCTCAAGTATGCGGACGCAGTCGCGACGTGCGGGAGCATCAGCGAGGCCGCGCGGCGCGTCTTCGTCACGCAGCCCACGCTCACCGAGTCGATACGCGCGCTCGAGGAGGAGCTTCGCACCGCAATCTTCACCCGGTCCGCGCGCGGCATCGTCGTCACGCGCGAGGGCGAGGAGTTCCTCGCCTCGGCGCGGCAGATCCTCGACGACGCCGCGAGGATCCAGGAGAAGTACACGGGCAAGGCGGTGAGGAAGCCGCAGTTCGCCGTCTCCTGCCAGCACTACGCCTTCGCGGTCGAGGCGTTCATGGAGGTTGTTAAGGAATGCGATTCGGCTTCCTATGACTTCACGCTGCGCGAAACGGTCACAAGCGAGATCATCGACGACGTCGCGCGCCGCCGCAGCGAGATCGGCGTAATGTACCTCTCGACCCGCAACGAGCGGGTGATCTCGAAGCTGCTCAAGAAGGAAGGGCTCGGTTTCAACGGGCTTTTCGTGTCGCATCCGCATGTGTTCCTCGGTAGGCGGCATCCCCTTGCCAAGCGCAAGGGCGGCGTCACGCCCGAGGAGCTCGACGACTATCCGTTCATCTCGTTCGAACAGGGAGCCGAGAACGCGCTCTATTTCGCGGAAGAGGTGATGCCATCCATCGACCGCAAGAAGAACATCCGCGTGCGCGACCGCGCCACCATGACAAACCTCATCCTCGGGCTCAACGGATTCACCGTCGCCTCTGGTGCTCTGTCCAGAGATCTCAACGGTCCCGACGTCATCGCCGTGCCGCTCAAGATGGACGAGATAATCCGAGTTGGGCTCGTGACGCAAAGCGATGTGCCACTATCGGCGGCCGGCAAGATCTTTGAAGCCGCTATCCGTCGTCGCTGCGCCGAGCGCAGCTACGACGACGCAGGACTTTAGGTTCCTTCCGCTCGGCCAGCAATCGAGCTTACACCCGCTGGGGACGGTTTGTGGCTGGCGTTACAAATAATGTAATAATATTCGTATTCCCCTTGTAAAATGGGGGTTGGCACGGTTTCTGCTAATCATGTTTCGTTGCCGCGATGGTCGTGGCACAAGAAAGGAAACATGAAACTGATCATAGCCTACATTCAGCCCGAGAGACTGAATGCCGTCAAGCAGGCGTTGTTCGCCCGCGAGATATACAAGATGTCCGTGACAAATGCGCTAGGTTGCGGAAAGCAGGGCGGGTACCTGCACTTGTACCGTGGCGCTGTGGAGGAAGTGACGCTCCACAAGAAGATGCGACTTGCGATTGCGGTCAACGACAATTACATCGACAAGACGATCGACGCCATAGTAGATGGGGCGCGCACTGGGGAAATCGGCGACGGAAAGATCTTCGTCCTTCCGATGGACGAGTGCGTGCGAATAAGAACCGGGGAACGCGGCCCGTCCGCGATAGGATAAAGGAGAGCAAATAAAATGGAACCTGAAATAACCACTGCAGCAGTTCAAACCAACCTGAACGTAGTATGGACCCTCATCGCCGGCATCCTCGTCTTCACGATGCAGGCGGGCTTCGCGCTCGTCGAGACCGGCTTCACCCGCGCCAAGAACGCGGCGAACATCATGATGAAGAACTTGATGGACTTCGCCGCGGGCTCCCTGGGATTCTACATCCTCGGAGCGGCGCTGATGTTCGGCGCGACGAAGCTTGGCGGCTGGCTCGGATGGGGGGGCTTGGGCATGCCGTCGCTTTCGACCGGCGAAGGCGTCTGGGACTGGACGTTCCTGTTCTTCCAGACGATGTTCGCCGCGACCGCCGCGACCATCGTGTCCGGCGCGGTCGCTGAGCGCATCGAGTTCAAGAGCTACCTCATCTACTCTGTGATCGTCAGCGCGATCGTGTATCCGATCAGCGGACACTGGATGTGGGGCTCGCTCGCGGGCGAGGCGTCGCAGGGCTGGATCGAGGCCCTCGGCTTCCACGACTTCGCGGGCTCGACGGTCGTCCACTCCGTCGGCGGATGGATCGCCCTCGCAGGCGCAATCGCGCTCGGTCCGCGCATCGGAAAGTACCGCCACGACGGGAAGGCGAATCCGATCCCGGGGCACAGCCTCGTCCTCGGCACGCTCGGCGTTTTCCTCCTGTGGATCGGCTGGTTCGGATTCAACCCCGGCTCCTACACCCAGGGCATCGGCTCCATCGGACGCGTCGCGATGACCACCAACCTCGCCGCGTGCGCCGGCACGATCGCCGCGCTCGTCACCGCCTGGGTGATCATGGGCAAGCCCGACCTCACCATGGCGCTGAACGGCTCGCTCGCGGGCCTCGTCGCGATCACCGCTCCGTGCGACCTCGTGACCGCCAACGCGTCGATCATCATCGGACTCGTCGCCGGCGTGCTCGTTGTCCTCTCGGTCTTCGCGCTCGACAAGATCCACATCGACGACCCTGTCGGCGCTGTGTCGGTCCACTGCGTGAACGGCGTCTGGGGCACGCTCGCCGTCGGACTCTTCGCCGCGCCGACTGCGGCGGGCTACGGAAATGAACTCGTCGGGCTCTTCTACGGCGGCGGATTGAAGTTCCTCGGCGTGCAGCTGCTCGGCGCAGGCGCGACGGCGGTCTGGGCGTTCGGCACGGGCGCGGCGATCTTCTTCGCGCTGAAGAAGCTCGGCATCCTCCGCGTCAGCGCCAAGACCGAGCTCAAGGGCCTCGACCTGACCGAGCACGGACAAGACGCGTACGCCTCGTTCCAGTTCTTCAGCAACACCTGATTAAGCAACTGGGTGTCACCAAGAATTCAGAAATCCAAATACAACATCGTAAAAAAGGAATCATAAAAATGAAAGCAACCATAGCAATCCTGGCCGTCGCCGCGTCCTTCGCGGCGGCGGCGGAAGAAGCGGCGGCGGAAGAAGCCAGCGAACCGGCCACTGCCTCTCCCGGGAAATTCTCCGCCGAGGTCTCCGTCGATGTGCTTAGCGACTACATCTGGCGCGGAAAGATCTGCAACGGGAATCCCGTCTGGCAGCCGAGCGCCACGCTTGCCTACGAGTACGGCGACTTCGGCAAGGTCTCCGCCAACGTCTGGGCCAGCATGGACCTAACCCACCGCCGCGGCACGATGAACGCGAGCCGGCATGCATGCGGAATCCAGGAGCTCGACTACACGCTGGCGTACGCCAACTCGTTCGGTCCCGTAGACGTCGAGATCGGGCACATCTGGTACTCGTTCCCCTACGGCAACGGACGCTCCACCGAGGAGCTCTACGGAACAGTGGCGTACAACAACCCGATCGCGACCCCGTCGCTCACGGTGTACTGGGACTATCTCGACACCGCTGGTAACGACGTCTCGGCCGTCTACGCGACGTTTGCGCTCTCGCGTGACTTTGAGCCGGTCGAGAAGCTGACGGTCACACCATCCGCCGCACTGAGCTTCGCCGACCATGCCTACACCGGCTCGTCCGGCGGCACTGAGGCGACCGACTTGACACTCGGCGTCGCGGCGTCATACGCCGTTACGGAGTGGTTGTCGCTGGGCGCGCAGCTCAACTACACCTGGACACCCTCGCGCACTCTCCGCAACGAGGGATACATGGGCGAAGGCGAGCACCAGATCGTCTGGGGCGGCGTAAACGCAACGCTCTCGTTCTAGTTTAAGCGTAAATCTTGCCTGCGGCGCGGTTCCGTACTTGTTCCCGCGCCGCAGGTTTTGCCTCAAGAAGCCGACGGAGCAGGAACATGGAAGGAGTTTACAGAATTGCCGCTGCAACGCCGCGCCTCCACCTAGGGGACGCGGCGGCAAACGCGAAGGAGCTTGTGCGGCTCGCCAAGGCCGCCGCCAGGGATGGGGTATCTGCGATCGTATTCCCCGAACTGTGCCTGACCGGATATACCTGTGGCGACATGTTCTTCCGCGACGAGCTTCTCCGCGCCGCGTCAGCGGCGGTTGAGGTGTTTGCCGCCAAAACAGCATCCCTGCCGCTGGTCTCAGTCGTCGGACTGCCGATTGCTGATGGCCCGGCAATATACAACGCAGCGGCCGTCGTCCACGGTGGAAAGGTGGTCGGAACCGTCCGCAAGCGCACTCTGCCGAACTACGGCGAATACTACGAGCGGAGGCAGTTCACGCCTGCGCCCGCCGGCGAGCCGCTTGCCGTCTTCGACGTCGGTTCGTTCCGGTTCGGCGTCGAGATCTGCGAGGATCTTTGGACGCCCGTGCCGCCGAGTTCGCTGATGGCGGAATGCGGCGTCGACGTGGTGTTCAACCTTTCCGCCAGCACGGAATTCCTTGGCAAGTCGCAGAAGCGCCGGTCGCTCGTCGAGCAGCAGAGCCTGCGCCTCGGGTGCGCCTACGCGATGGCATGCGCCGGCACTGGGGAGTCGAGTTCCGACGCGGTCTATGGCGGATGCCCGCTCATCGCCGTGGAAGGCAGGACGGTTGCCGAGGGCAAGATGCTGCGCGCCGCGCCCCAGATCGTCGCGGCGGACGTCGATGTTGCCGCGGCCCGTCACCGCAGAAGGAGCACTTCTTCTGTCTACTGCTCCCGTTCCCTCGCCGGTGTCGGCCAGCAGACGCAGCTGGTCGCCGTCTCCGCCCAGGTGCCGGAGTCGACGCCGTCCGTCCTCTCCTGCTCGCCCTTTCTGGACGAGTATGGCGAGGACCGATGGTGGCGTAGGCTTCTGGACATCCAGGCGGCGGGACTCGCGCGGCGCATGGCGAGCGCCTCCGTCGGGCGGCTTGTCGTCGGCGTGTCGGGCGGTGCGGACTCCGCGCTCGCGCTTCTTGGCGCCTCTGCGGCGCTCGACCGGATGGGGCTTGAACGCGACAGTCTTCTTGCCGTCGTCATGCCTGGGTTCGGATCGACGAAAACCACGCAGAGCCGCGCCGTCGCGCTGGCGGAAGCGGTCGGCGCGTCGGTACGCGTCGTTGACATCCGCGAGTCGTGCCGCAGGCACCTCCTCGAGATAGGACATGTCGAGGGCGTTCACGACATCGCCTACGAGAACGCCCAGGCGCGGGAGCGGACACAGGTCCTGATGGACCTCGCAAACATGGAACACGCGCTTGTAGTCGGCACGGGAGACCTCTCCGAGATCGCCCTCGGGTGGAACACATACAACGGCGACCACATGAGCATGTACCAGATCAACGCATCCGTGCCGAAGACGATGGTGCTCGCAGCCCTGCGTCATATCGCGGAAGAATCGGAGGAAAGACTGGGCGACATTCTGCGCCGGACGGCCTCATCGCCGATTACGCCGGAACTTATCCCCGATGCCGCAGCCAACGACTCGGAGGTGCGGCTCGGTCCTTACGAGCTGCATGACTTCTTCCTCTTTCACTATCTTGTGGATGGCGCGGCGGCGGACAAGCTGCGCGAAATGGCGCGAATTGCGTTTGCCGGGAAACATTCGCCCGAAGAGGTCGACGACACGCTTTGCAAGTTCATCAGACGTTTCCGCGCCGCCCAGTATAAACGCAACTGCGTCCCCGACGGTCCGAAAATCACGCTTTCCCTCTCCCCGCGCGCAGACTGGCGCATGCCTAGCGACATGTAGCCTTTCACCCAACTGGCGATGGTGTGATATAATATCCGCCATGCTTTCGACCTACATAATCGGATGCGTCGCGCTCATCATCAAGCCCGGGCCGGACTTGTTGTGCACGCTCGCGACGGCAATCGCCGACGGCAAGGCGCGCGCCTCTACGCTCATGGCCGGACTCGTGCTCGGCTGCTGGCTGTGGATCTGGCTGCTCGCGGCAGGGGTGGCATCGTTCTTCACCACGCATCAAGGCGTGATGACGGCGATACAGCTCGTAGGGATCGCCTACATCGCCTATCTGGCGATTGGATCGTTCAGGGAGGCAATCAACGGATTCCGCCATCGCACAGAGAACGCGCTCTGTCCGGCTGCGGCGAAAGGCTGGCGGCTTGTGGGACGCGGCGTCCTGATGGCGATGTCGAATCCGCTGACGATTCTCTTCTTCCTGGCGTTTCTTCCGAACTTCACGCAGCAGGAATCCGCATTCCCGCCCGCCGTGCAGGTGCTGCTCCTCGGTACGCTTTTCTGCGCGCTCGTTCCGTTCATCTACTTCCCGATCATCATCGCTGCGGACTTCTTCCGTGCGCGCCTGCTCGGTTCGGCAAAGGCGACGGCCTCGCTCAAGCTCGTCTCCGCTCTCATGCTCACGGCCGTCACGGTCATACTGTCCATGCCCATGTTCGGACTGTAGACTGTGTCGAATGGACTTATCCCGAAGGATCGGGTCTTAATGCGCTGGCCGTACGTTGGGCGGGCAACTGCCCGACCCGTAAAAACTTTTTGCGCCCGAAAAGCGGAAAATGACGGAATATGATATAATATTTGCACTTGATATGTGTATGCTGGACGAGATACGTGCGAAGCGGGATGAGATATACGCTATCGCGAGGAGACACAAGGCCGAAAAGCTTTGGGTCTTCGGCTCCTGCGCCCGCAGGGAAGAGCGCCCTGACAGCGACGTGGATTTTCTTGTCAAATGGATGCCGGGCGAGTATAGTTGGCGTAATGAACGTGCAATGTCATCCGCATATGAAAAACTGCTTGGCAGCAAAGTTGACCTTGTGGCATCTCGAATTCTGCCGCAGTCTCTTGGCTTTGCGCATCGTGTTTGCAAGGAGGCCGTGCCGGTATGACGAATCCTTCGCTTTATCGTGATGATTCGCGTGTTCGGCACATGCTGGATGCGATGGAACGGATAGCCGAGCTGAGCAGGGGGCTGGAGCGCGAACAATTGCGGCGGCATGAAAACACGACTGAGATGATCCTCTTTAATTTGATGGTGCTGGGTGAGGCAGCCAATAACATCACCCGTGAGTTTGCAGCCCAGAATCCGGATGTAGATTGGAAGGGGTTAGCTGGTGTTAGGCATAAGATTGTGCATGATTATGCCGACATAGATTACGACACTATTTGGGATATACTGCAAAATGACATTCCGGTCGAATGTGAAAAAGTGAAAGCTGTCGCAGCAACACTTCCGCCGGAGCCAACGCTGCCACCTCCGAACATGGCGGATTTCCTGTAACCAATCTCAAACCGTAAACTGAAAATGAAAGGAACGGCAATCAGTCACTAACCGGTACATAGGTGGGCAACGCCCCGTTAGCAGCCGGGCAGCAGAGACGACGGCGTGCATGTCTCCGCCATGCCCGACGAACTCGCCATCAGCGCGTTTTCCGCGGGCGAGGCCGATGCAATCACGGGGATGCCGTTCGGCACTGCAAAGCCTCCACGCGGTGAGGGAATGTCCGCTGAACGCTACGGCATGATCGAGGCGGCCTACGAGGCAGGGTTTGCGCAGGGTGAACAGAGCCGCGTCTTCCCTCCGGTATCGGATATCTTCACCTCGACCACACATCGGCGCACGGCGCGCCGTCCGCGCTGAGGCCGAGGTTAGGTGGCATTACAAGATTGCAACACCACGGCGCGGAGGAATTACAGGAATTGTAAAGGATCGGACGGTAGGATCGGGTTTTGGTCGCTTGGCATGGGTTGTGCTAAATTGCACATGATATGCAACGAATACACGACATCTACCGTCCGACCGATGAACGCGTCACTGACTGGCGCGAGGTCGAACGTGCGCTCACCGACGAAGAACTCAAGGAGCAGACCTCGCGCTGCATGAACTGCGGACAGCCGTTCTGCCACGCATACGGGTGTCCGCTCGGCAACCTGGTCCCCGACCAGAACCGCGCCGTCGCGCAGGGCGACTGGAAGCGTGCCTACGCGCTCCTCTCGGCGAATTCCGACTTCCCCGAGTTCACCTCGCGGATATGTCCGGCATTGTGCGAGGCGAGTTGCGTGCACGGACTCGACGAGGAGGCGGTCATGGTGCGGCAGTCGGAGAAGCGCATCATCGAGACGGCGTTCGCCAACGGATGGGTCGTGCCGCGTCCGCCGGAAAGGGAGAACGGCAAGTCCGTCGCCGTCATCGGCGCTGGGCCTGCGGGTCTTTCGGCGGCCGTCACCCTGCGCCGCCGCGGATTCGCGGTGACGGTGTACGAGCGCAGGAAGAACATCGGCGGACTCCTCCGCTACGGAATCCCGTGCTTCAAGCTGGACAAGGCGCTTATCGACAGAAGGCGCAAGGTTCTGGAGGCGGAGGGAATCCGGTTCGTGACGGACTGCGAGGTCGGGAAGGACGTCTCCGCGGAGTGGCTGAAGAAGGAGCACGACGCGGTAGTAGTGGCGATCGGAACGCCAGCAGCGCGCGACCTCAGGATCCCCGGACGCGAACTCGGCGGCATTCATCTCGCGCTTGAGCTTCTGGAAGGACAGAATCGTTTCCTGACGGGGGAAATCACTGAGGCGCCGATCAACGCGAAGGGTAAGAAGGTCCTCGTGATAGGCGGAGGCGATACGGGCAGCGACTGCGTGGGCACGTCGATCCGCCAGGGCGCGGCGAGCGTGACGCAGATAGAGATCATGCCGAAGCCGCCGGACGAACGCGACGCCTCCACGCCGTGGCCGCTCTGGCCATACATGCTGCGCACAAGCTCCAGCCACAAAGAAGGGTGCGTGCGGCGCTGGAACCTGAATTCGCTGAGGTTCATCGGCGATGGACATGTCTCCGGCGTTGAAGTGGAGACAGTCGAATGGGAGTTCACTCCCGAAGGCAGACCTGCGAAGTTCCACAGCGTGCCGAACACCAAGGAACTCATCGAGGCAGACCTTGTGTTCCTCGCGATGGGATTCACCGGCGTTCCGGCGGAGAATCCGATCGTCTCGCAGCTGAAGCTCGCGCAGACGCCGCGCACCGCCCTTGTCGCCGATCCCGCGCGGAACATCTTCTGCGTCGGCGACTGCGCGTCCGGCGCGTCTCTCGTCGTCCGCGCGCTCGCAAGTGGAAAATCACTACAAATCTAGGCAGGACACCATGTGTGGAATAGTGGGTTTTACTTCACGGAACAGACCGGCGATTGGCCCGCTAGTCAACGGCCTCAGGCGGCTCGAATACCGCGGATACGACTCGGCGGGCGTAGCGCTTGAGTCTGCGGACGGCATAAAGGTATACAAGCAGACGGGGAAAGTCGCAGAGCTCGACAGCCTCCTTTCGCGGGCGCTCCCCGAAGGCGAGCGCGGCAAGTACACTCTCGGCATCGCGCACACGCGCTGGGCGACGCACGGACTCCCCACCGTCGCCAACGCGCATCCGCACATTGCCGACGAAGGCCGCCTCGCGCTTGTCCACAACGGCATAATCGAGAATTACGCGGCGCTTCGCGCTGGGCTTGAGAAGCGCGGAGCGAAGTTCCTTTCGCAGACCGACACCGAGGTCGTTGCGCATTTGGTCGCAGCGTTCGACAAAGGCGACTTTCTGACGGCCGTAGCCGAGGCGCTCAAGCGCGTCGAGGGGACTTACGGAATCGCTGCGATATCGGCGAGGCATCCTGGCGAAATGGTGGTTGCGCGCAAAGGAAGTCCTCTCGTCATAGGCGTAGGAGAAGACGACATCGTAGTCGCGAGCGATGTGTCTGCAATTGTCGCGTACACCAGGCAGGTAATCTACCTAAAGGACGGCGACATAGCGCGCATCACGCCAAAAGGCGTGGACATCCACACCCTCGACAACTCGCCCGTCACGCGCGAAGTGCAGGAGGTGGACTGGGATATCGGCGCAATAGAGAAGGGCGGCTACGAGCACTTCATGCTCAAGGAGATATTCGAGCAACCAGACGCGCTCGCGAACACGATTCGCGGACGGCTCGACCCCGCGGGAGGAACGGCGTTCCTCTCTGGGCTCTCGCTGTCTCCGCGCGAACTGGCAGCCGTGAGGCGCGTCGTCATCGTGGGGTGCGGGACTTCGCTGCATGCAGGCATGGTCGGCAAGTACCTGTTCGAGAAGCTGGCCGACATTCCGACGGCTCCCGAGCAGGCGGCGGAGTTCAGGTACTCGAATCCGATTGTCGGGCCAGACGATTGGGTGATGGCATTGTCGCAGTCGGGCGAGACGGCCGACACGCTTGCGGCCGTCCGCGAGTCGATCAGGAAGGGCGCGCTCGTTTCGGGGCTATGCAACGTCGTCGGGTCCACGATCGCCCGCGAAGCCGGGCGGGGCGTATATCTCCACGCGGGCCCCGAGATTTCCGTTGCGTCGACCAAGGCGTTTACCGCGCAGGTGACGGCGCTTCTCATGACGGCACTTAAGCTCGGCAGGACGCGCCGCCTCTCGTTCGAGGACGGCGATAGGCTTGTGAAGGAAATCTCACGCCTTCCCGAACTCGTCGGCAAGGTGCTCGAGGGCAACGATGCAATCGCGAAAGTCGCGGAAAAGTACGCGAAGGCGGACGACATGTTCTTCATAGGGCGAGGGATGCTGCATCCTGTTGCGCTCGAGGGGGCGCTCAAGATCAAGGAAGTCGCCTATGTGCACGCTGAGGGTTATCAGGCGGCGGAGCTAAAGCACGGGCCGATAGCGCTCCTCTCGGAGAAGACGCCGGTCGTCGCGCTGCTCGCCGACATCCCCGGCAAGGAGAAGACGCTCGGCAACGTGCAGGAGTGCCGTGCACGCCTTGCGCCGGTTGTCGGTGTGGTGACGGAAGGCGACGAAGCCGCGGCCGCGGCGGTCACGGATGCGCTTGTGATCCCGAAGACCTGCGCGGAGCTGTCTCCCATCGTCACGGTGGTGGTGCTACAGCTTTTCGCGTACCACGTCGCTCGGCTTCGCGGATGCGAAATTGACCAGCCGAGAAATCTTGCGAAGTCGGTCACCGTAGAGTAGCGCTACGCGCGCTCGGCGCTTTGAGATAAAAGCGCCTTGTCCTTGGGTTTGTCGCGCACCTTTTAAGTTTCATCGCAGTCATACCGCGATGTTTTACCTGCCACGTCCTGCCGATCGTTTCTCTCTCCGATTAACTGATGTAATTTTGCCGTCCGAATCCAGTATTGCATAAATCTGATCAATAGTTGTATTGCTGCCCCAAGATGAACCTGTGACCCCAACCCAACCATTGCCGCGTAGTGATAAACCTCCTATCCAAGGGCGGGATCGGCGGTAAAACTGTAATGACGCATCGCGCGTGTTACATGAATTGTAACAGATGAGCTGTGGATATTGCGCGGAATGTGTGTCTTTGCGCCTGTGCGCTGGAAACATGTGCTTGGCACAGAGTGTGCTATCGTATTTTCGATATGCAACAGAATACAGACATAAACGAAGGGCCGCAGCGCGGCGGCGGACTCTACAGGCGCGAATATGAACACGACGCGTGCGGCGTCGGGATGGTCGCCAACCTCTCCGGCGAGGCGAGCCACGACATCGTCGAGAAGGGCATGACGATTCTGAAGCGACTCATGCACCGCGGCGCGACGGGTAACGATCCCGAGACAGGCGATGGCGCCGGGCTTCTCATGAAGATTCCGCATGCGTTCTTCAGAAAGGTGATCGGGACGCTCTCTCACGCAGAGGCGCAGAGAGACGGAGATCGCGGAGAGAATTTCCTTTTTGGCGTTGCGATGATCTTCGGCGGCGAGGGCGAAGAGGAGAAGATCGAGGCGGCGGTAAAGGGCGAGGGGTGCGAGGTTCTCGCCTGGCGCGACGTGCCGACGAATCCCGACGCGATCGGACACGACGCGCGCGCCGTCATGCCGCGGATAAGGCAGGTGTTCATTGATGGTTCCGATGAACTTCGCCTCTACGTCATCCGCCGGCAGATCGAGAAGACGACGAAGAAGACCTACGTCTGCTCCTGCTCGTCGCGGACGATCGTCTACAAGGGGCTTCTCCTCGCGACGCAGATCGAGAAGTTCTATCCAGACCTCTCCGATCCCGACTTCGTCTCGCCGTTCGCCATCGTGCACCAGCGCTATTCGACGAACACGTTCCCGTCGTGGGAGCTTGCGCATCCGTTCCGCGCAATCGCGCACAACGGTGAGATCAACGCGATCAAGGGCAACCTGAACGCGCTCGCCGCGCGCGAGCCGTCGCTCAGGTGGCCGGAGTCCACGCCCTACCAGGTGGACCTTGGCAAGATTCTGCCGCTCATCGACAAGGGGCAGTCCGACTCGGCTTCGCTGGACAACATCTTCGAGCTCCTGGTCGCGGCGGGACGCGACGCGCCGCACGCGATGATGATGCTCGTCCCGCAGGCGTGGGGCAGGAAGTACCACATGGGACACGACGTGCGCGCGTTCTACGAGTACCACTCCGCGCTGATGGAGCCGTGGGACGGACCTGCCGCCGTCGCGTTCACCGACGGACTCGGACTCGGCGCGGCGCTCGACAGAAACGGACTGCGGCCCGCGCGCTGGACGCTTACGAAAGACGGACTCTTCGTCCTCGCTTCGGAGACGGGTGTTCTCGACATCCCGGCGGAATCGGTCGCGCGCCACGGACGGCTTCGTCCCGGCTCGCTTCTCTGGCTCGACCTCGAGAAGCACCGCCTCATGGAGGACACGGAGCTCAAGACCTACTACGCCAGGCGGCGTCCGTACCGCCGCTGGGTGAAGGAGAACCACATTCCCGTCACCGGGCTCTTCACCGAAATCGTGCCGTCAAGTCCAGATGGCCAGACTGCGTCCGATCAAAAGCGCTTTGGCTGGACGCTCGAGGACATCGAGCTAATTCTACGTCCGATGGCGGAGACGGGACACGAACCGGTTGGCGCGATGGGCAACGACGCGGCGCTTGCGTGTTTGTCCGCGGCGCGCTCGGGGAGCGCGCCCTACCACCGTCCGCGTGTCTTGTTCGACTACTTCCACCAGCTCTTCGCGCAGGTGACGAATCCGCCGATCGATCCGATCCGCGAGGAACTCGTGATGTCTATCATGACCTACATCGGCAACGAGGGGAACATCCTCTCCGAGACGCCGGAGCATGCGCGTCTCGTGAAGATGACGCGTCCGGTCCTGACGGACGACGAACTCGCGCGCCTGAGGAACATTCCCGATTTCCCCGCGAAGACGCTTTCAATGTTCTTCGACGGTGGCCTTAATGCCGCGCTCGACAAACTCGCTGCCGACGCGCTTGCTGCGGTGAAGGACGGAGCGAAGATAGTTATCCTTTCCGATAGGCAATTGCTTTCGCCGCTGGGAGATAAGGAGACTAGGAGTTTGGGAGATTCTGAGGAAAGATCTCCAAGTCTCCAAAACTCCAAAACTCCAAGTAGCGAAAGCAAAAAGCGAATCCCGTCCCTCCTCGCGGTTGCCGCGGTGAACAAGGTGCTTGTCGAGGCGGGGGCGCGTCCGTCTGTCGGCATCGTCGTCGAGTCGGGCGAAGTGCGCGAAGTGCACCACTTCGCCGTCCTGCTCGGATTCGGCGCGACGGCGGTGAATCCGTATCTCGCGCTGGCGACGGCCTCCGAGATCGGGAAGGCCGATACGGTGAAGGCCGCGGCGAACTACGTGTCGGCGGTCTGCAAGGGGCTGATGAAGATCATGTCGAAGATGGGCATCTCGACGCTCCGCTCCTACCGCTCCGCGCGCATATTCGAGGCCGTCGGTCTTGGTCCGAAGATCGTCGCCGAGTATTTCACCGGCGTCACATCGCCCGTCGGAGGTTTGGAACTGGAAGACCTGGAGAAATTATTTAACGCAGAGTCGCAGAGCCGCAGAGAGGTCTGTGGCGGCGAATCGTCCTCTGCGTCTCTGCGTCTCTGCGTTGAAAAAACACTGCCTCCCGGCGGCGAGTACCGTGAGCGCAAAGGCGGAGAGGAGCACCTCTGGTCTCCGACGCGGCTTGTCGACTTCCGCGAGTCGGTGCGGCACGGCGACTACGCGCGCTTCCACCGCTATACCGACGACATCGACAATAACAGTCATGTGACGCTGCGTTCTCAGTTGGAGTTCAAAGTTGGAGTTGGAGAAAGGAACGATTCCACTCTCGAACTCCAACTCGAAACTCGAACTTTACAGGGAACAAATGGTGTCGAGCCGGTAGACTCGATCGTGAAGCATTTCGTTGGCGGGGCGATGTCGCTTGGCTCGCTTTCCCCGGAGGCTCACGAGACGATCGCGCTCGCGCTCAACGGACTCGGCACGATGTCCAACTCCGGCGAGGGCGGCGAAAACCCCGAGCGCTTCGGCACTGAGAAGAACAGCGCCATCAAGCAGGTGGCGTCCGGACGCTTCGGCGTGACGATCGAGTACCTGCGTAGCGCGAAGGACCTGCAGATCAAGCTCGCGCAGGGCGCGAAGCCGGGCGAGGGCGGACAGCTCCCCGCGCACAAGGTGAACGAGTTCGTCGCGCGACTGCGGCACGCGAAGCCGGGAACGACGCTCATCTCGCCTCCGCCGCACCACGACATCTACTCGATCGAGGACCTCGCGCAGCTCATCTACGACCTCAAGTGCGCGAACCCTGAGGCGCGCGTCTCGGTGAAGCTTGTTTCCGAGGCTGGCGTGGGGACGATTGCCGCTGGCGTCGCGAAGGCGCATGCGGACGTTGTCGTCATCTCCGGCTTCGACGGCGGAACGGGAGCCGCGCCACTCACGTCGATGAAGCACGCGGGGCTCCCCTGGGAGGTCGGCCTTGCCGAGGCGCACCAGACGCTCGTCAAAAACAACCTGCGCGACCGCGTGAAGCTCCAGGTCGACGGACAGCTCCGCACCGGACGCGACATCGTGGTCGCCGCGATGCTCGGCGCGGACGAGTTCGCGTTCGGCACCTCGATGCTCGTCGCGCTTGGATGCGTCCAGTGCCGCAACTGCAACCTCAACTGCTGCCCCGTCGGAATCGCGACGCAGAAGGAGGAGCTGCGCTGCAAATTCGCAGGAAAGCCAGAACATCTGCAGTCCTACTTCCGCTTCCTCGCCGAGGAGGTGCGCGAGCATCTCGCCGCGCTGGGCCTGAACTCGCTCGCCGAGGCGCGCGGACGCGCCGATCTCCTGAAGGCGAAGGACGGCTCGAAGTTTGACTTCGGGGATGTCTTGGCTTGCTGCAAGGAGCTCAAGGACTTTGCGCTCGGCACTCGCGTTAGCTCGGCTAGGCAAGCCCACCGGGCTTGCCCCGCTTGCGCGGCGGCTACCTATGCGTTCTCTGAGGCTGAGAACTACGACTTCCGCGAGTTGATACCGGCGGTCGAGAAGGGCGAGTCGCGGCTCGCGCGCGCGATCTCCAACTGCGACCGCTCCGTCGGCGCGGCGCTCTCTGGCTGGTTGGTCGCAAACCGCACAACCACCCAACTACCTAACCACCTAACCGTAGCCTTCACCGGCGTCGCGGGCCAGTCGTTCGGCGCGTTTCTCGCGAAGGGCGTCACGTTCAATCTCGTGGGCGAAGCGAACGACTACATCGGCAAGTCGCTCTCGGGCGGCGTCATCACCATAAGGCCACCGGAGGGCGCGGCGTTTCCGCCGGAGGGCAACGCCATCGCGGGCAACGTGATCGCCTACGGCGCGACGTCGGGGGAGGTCTTCATCAACGGACAGGCCGGCGAGCGCTTCGGCATCAGGAACTCCGGCGCTACGCTTGTCGTGGAGGGGATCGGAGACCACGGATGCGAGTACATGACCGGAGGCGTGGCAGTCGTGCTCGGGCCGGTCGGTGTCAACTTCGCGGCCGGCATGACAGGCGGCGTCGCGTACGTCTACGACGAGAGCGGAGACCTCGATCTCAACTGCAACCTCGATTCCGTAGATCTCTTCCCCGTCGCGGAGGGTTCTGAGGACGAGGCGCAGCTCCTCGCGCTTCTGCGCAGGCACGTCGAGCTCACCTCATCGCCCAAGGCGTCGCGCATGCTCGCGTCGTGGAACCTGGTCCGCTCCAGATTCGCCAAAGTCGCGCCGATATGCCGTTAACGCCGCGCTCGGTAGAGCGCACGCGAAAAATGGTATAATACGCGTATGACGAATCCAGAGAAGTTGACGACAGATTACCTTGAGATAGTCGAGCGGACGCTTGACGAGGTCCTGCCGAAGCCGGGGGGGCGTCCGGCGGTGCTGAGCGAGGCGATGCGCTACGCCGTCGGAACGGGCGGCAAGCGCATACGTCCGCTCATATGTCTTGCGTCCGCGGCGGCGGTCGGCGGAAGGGCTGAGGAAGCGCGCTTCCCAGCGGCGGCGATCGAGCTCCTCCACAACTACACGCTAATCCACGACGACCTTCCGGCGATGGACAACGACGTCGAGCGCCGCGGCAAGCCGTCCGTCTGGGCAAAGTACGGCGAGGCGAACGCGATTCTCGCGGGCGACGCGCTGCAGGCGCTTGCGTTCCGCGCCGCGGCGGATGCGCCGCGCAACGCCGCGCAGATAGTCGCTGCGCTCGGCTCCGCGGGAGTCGGCGTCGTGCAGGGGCAGGTGGAGGATCTGGTGCGGGAGGATGGAAAGCACGCTGGCTCTGGCGGTCCTGCGCCACTGCCCGTCGAAGCCGTCGACTTCGTCTACACCCACAAGACAGCCGACCTCTTCGTGGCGGCCGCGACGATGGGCGGATACGCAGGCGGGGGGAGCGAAGCGGACATCGCCGCGCTGCGGGATTTCGCGCTCAACCTCGGGCTCGCGTTCCAGTACGAGGACGATCTTCTAGACGGCGACTCGCCGTATCCGAGGGAGAAGACGGAGATGCTTGTGCGGCAGACGACCGAAGCGGCTGTAGCTGCGCTCTCGAAGCTGCCGGGCGACGCGACGTTCCTCGCGGCGCTCGCGGAAAAACTAGTGGGGAGAAAGGTCTGACGATGAGGAAGTTCTGTCTTTTCGTGTCTTCCGGATTCGGACTCGGGCTTGTCGCGCCATTTGCACCTGGCACGTTCGGGTCCATACCTGGCGTGATCCTCGCGTACGGCGCGGCGGCGCTTGCGGTTCCGTTGCAGATACTCTCCGCGCTTGGCTTTGCGTTCCTTGCCGTTCCGTTCTGCGACATCGCCGAGCGCGAGCTCGGGATAAAGGACGACGGCAGGATAACCGCGGACGAGTGGATGCTGTATCCGATTTCGTTCATAGGCATTCCGCTTCTGGAGCTTCCGTGGTGGTCGATGATCGTGTTCTTCTGCGTCGTGCGCGCGGTGGACATAATTAAGCCGTGGCCGTGCAGGGGGCTTCAGTCGATCCCGGGCGGACTCGGCATCGTGATCGACGACTTCGTCGCAAACATCTACTCGCTCGGAATCAACTGGGCGATCTACTGGTACTTCTTCCATGTCTGACCACATCATACGCGTCACCGATCCATGCAAGCCCCTCGAGTTCGACCTGTCGCGTCCGCTCGAGATCGAGGTCGGCTGCGGCAAGGGCAAGTTCCTCACCGCGCGCGCGGCGGAGAACCCCGACTGCGACTTCCTCGGCATCGAGCGCATGCTCGAGCGCGTGAGGCTGTTCGACGGCAAGTGCCGCCGCGGTAACATCGAGAACGCGAAGGTGCTCCGCCTCGAGGCGCTGTACACGTTCCACTACCTCCTCCCCGCGCACCACGCGCGCACGGTGTACGTGTTCTTCCCCGACCCGTGGCCCAAGAAGAAGCACCACTCGCACCGCCTGTTCGGTCCGCTCTTCCGCACTGCGCTCTGGAAGCGGCTCGAGGTCGGCGGGAAGCTCGAGTTCGCGACGGACCACAAGGAGTACTTCGACGAGGTGTGCGAGGGCTTCTCGGAGGACGCGCGGTACGAGCGCGTAGAGCCGATGCCGCGTCCGAAGGAAGTCTGGACCGAGTTCGAGACGATGTTCCGCGAGCAGGGGCTGCCCATATATTCCGCGGCGTGGAGGTCTCTTCCGGGCGAAGACCTGCCGCTCGAGCCGCTGACGATTCCGCCGGAGGCGGAGCCGCGCGAGGGGATTGTGCGCCGCGTTTCGTCGGAATATGGTAAAATATAGGGGTTGAAACCAGACACAAGGAGAGGCTTTATGAAGAAGATGCTCGGATTGCTCGTCAGCCTTACGCTGATCAGCGGCGCATGCGCCGCGGTGCTTGCCTACGTTAACTCCATAACGAAGGATCCGATCGCCGCGACGGCCGAGAAGGCGCGCGAGGCGGCGAAGGCGGCGGTGCTGTGCGGCGAGGAGGGCTATGCCGTCGAAGGGCGCTCGGGCGAGGGCTACGGCGGTGACATAGTGCTCATGGTCGGCTTCAAGAAGGACAAGAAGACGGTCATCTCCTACAAGGTGCTCCAGGCGTCCGAGACTCCCGGACTCGGCATGAAGCTCAAGACGCCCGAGTTCGCGGGGCAGTTCTCCGGCAAGGACGGCAGCGCGCTCAAGGTGAAGAAGGACGGCGGCGACATAGAGGCGATCACGTCCGCGACGATAACCTCGCGCGCGGTGTGCAAGGCCATAGCGGACGCGCAGAGCAAGCTGTAGGCCGAGCCTGATGGCGAAGAAGTCGAGCATAGCTACGAATCTCGAATATGCCGCGCTTCGCTGCGCGTGCGCGCTCGTGAACGCGGTTCCGTATCCCGCAGCGATGTGGCTTGCCGACGCGCTGGCCTTCTTCGCGGTGAGGTGCCTCGGCTTCAAGCGCGAGCGGACGGTGGAGCGGATTCGCTCCGTGTTCCCGGGAAAGTCCCTCGCCGAATGCCGCGCCATAGCGGTGCGCTCGCTCGCGAACGTCCTGAAGACGGCGGTGGAGATGATCCGCGCGCCTAAGCTGACAAGCGCGTGGATGGACCGCCATGTCGTCGACGGCAGGCTTTACAAGGACAGGTTGCAGGAGTACGTCGACGAGGGCAAGGGAGTCGTCATAATGGTCCCGCATTCCGGAAACTGGTACATGGCTGCGTGGGCGATGGCGGCATACGGGCTTCCGCTCTTCGCGATCGCGGCGAGGCAGCGCAATCCGAAGATCGACGCGTGGATGAAGCGACAGTACGGAAGCGTGGAGGTGCTGGAGCGCGGCAGCGCGAGGACTCTCGTCGAGATCAAGGAGAAGCTCCGCACGGGAAGGGCCTTCGCGATTCTTCCCGATCTTCGCGTTCCGCATCCAGACGTCGAAGTCGACTTCCTCGGCGGGAAGGCGAACGTCAGCCACGCGGGCGCTATGTTCGCGGTGAGGTGCGGCAGCCCGATCATCGTCGCCATGATGCGGCGCGAGGGAGGAAGGCACGTCTTCGACCATATCGGGACGCTCAGGCCCGATCCGGCGGCGACGGACAGAAAGGCCGAGGCCGCGCGCCTCACGCGGGAGGCAATGTCGATGATCGACGGCAGGCTAAAGGAGCATCCCGAGGACTGGTACTGGTACAACAAGCGCTGGATACTCCAGCCGGTGGAAAAATGAAGAAGAGGCGCAGACTTCCGTTCGACATCCTGTTCGAAGACGACGACGTGATCGTGATAGACAAGCCCGAGGGGCTTCTCACGACGCACACCAAGCTCGCCGGACGCGCCGCGCGCGAAGGCCAGCTTACGGCCGAGAACATCCTCAACGACTACGTGCGCAAGGGTCAGGCGAAGTCAAGAAAGCGCGTCTGGCTCGTCCATCGCCTCGACCGCGACACGAGCGGAGTCATGATGTTCGCGAAGTCGGAGGAGGTCGCGGAGAAGTTCCGCGCCGACTGGTCGAGCCTTACGGAGAAGACGTATCTTGCGCGGGTGCAGGGAATCATCGCCGAAGAGAGCGGAGTCTTCGAGAGCTATCTGCGCGAAGACGCGGACGGATTCCGGGTGAGGTCCGTCCCGGCTCCACAGGCGGGCAGGGCGCGGTCCGACGGACGCGAGGCGCGCTTCGCCCGCACGGAGTGGCGCAGGCTCTCGACGAAGGGCGGCACGACGCTTGTGGAGGTGAAGCTGAAGACCGGGCGCAAGAACCAGATCAGGGTGCATTTCTCCGAGGCGGGGCATCCGGTCGTGGGAGACGTGAAGTACGGCGGCAGGAGGGCGGACAGGCTGCATCTGCATGCGAGGACGCTGCGCTTTGTCCATCCGCGCACGGGCGAATGGCTCGAGTTCACCGCCGGACCACAGGAGTGCGATTTCGTTTGAATAGGAAAATTAACACGACAACGAGGAAAGACTGAAATGAAGGGCTTTGCAACGATAGAGGAGGCGCAGGCGTTCTTTTCGGGCGACAGGTTCGCGACCGAGAACGGAATGAGGCTCGAGGAGCTTGACGAGAACCATTCCGTCACGAGCATGACGATCGACGCGCGGCACAGGAACGCGCTCGGCGGCGTGATGGGCGGGGCGATATTCACCCTCGCCGACCTCGCGTTCGCCGCGCTCACGAACGACCGCGAGAGGTCCGTCGTCGCGCAGCAGGTTAGCATAAACTACCTCTCCGCCCCGAAGGACGGACGGCTCGTGGCGACGGCGAGGTACAGGAAGGACGGACGCAGCTCGTGCGTCGTCAACGTAGACGTGACGGACGGCGCCGGGCGCGACATCGCGCAGTTCGTCGGCACGGGCTTCAAGCTGAAGGGCTGACAGGAGAAATGAATCTTCCCGGCGCAGAGAGGAAAGTCCTCGTGCTCGGAAAGGGCGCGAGCGGAACGGCCGCGGCGAAGCTCGCCGAGGCGAAGGAATGCGACGTCGCCTTTGCGGACGGATACGGACTTGTCGTGGCGAGTCCGGGCGTGAGGGTGATGAGCGAGCTCGAGTACGGATGCCGCGAGCTGAAGCGGCTTGGAGTGAAGATGCTCGCGGTCACGGGCTCCAAGGGGAAGTCGAGCGTCGTGAAGTTCGTAGCCGACGCGCTCAATCTCGCGGGGATGCGCGCGACGCCGTGCGGAAACTACGGTCTCCCCGTTTCGGAGCTTGCCAACCAACTTTCAACTTCCGGTCTTCAGCTTTCAACTCCAACATGGGCCGTGGTCGAGGTGTCGTCGTTCATGATGGAGACGACGAACCTTCCGCCAGACACGTTCGAGGCTGCGGCGATACTCAACTTGCAGGAAGACCATCTCGATCGCCACGGTTCAGTTGAAGTCTACCACGCGCTGAAGCGGCAGTTGCTTTCGATGACGCGTCCAGAATGCGCGTTCGACATGTCGGTTTTTGAAGGGCATCGCATCCTCGAAAGCGTGTGCAAAGATGGCCCCGACGAGATATATGCGGACTCCTATTTCGACAATCCCGTCCTTTCGCGCAATGCACTTGCGGCGATACAGCTTCTCAATGCCGCAGGAGTCGACGACAAGACGATCCGCCGCGCGTTCCTCGCCTTCGAGCCGCTGCCGCACCGCATGCAGACCGTCGCCGAGATCGACGGCGTCCGGTATGTCGACGACTCCAAGGCGACTTCGATCGCGGCGCTTGTCGCCGGCGTGAAGATGGTTCCGAAGCCGTGGGTCTTTAGTTCCGGGCGGAACGTCCGCCTTATCGCCGGCGGGCTACCCAAGGGGGACGACCCAAAATCCGCAGTCCCCATCTTGACAGAGCGGGGCAAAAAAGTGTATCTTATAGGACAATGCGCGGAGGAGTTTCGTTCCGCCTGGTCCGACGCCGTCGACTGCGAGGTCTGCGGCACGATGGAAAGGGCGGTCGAGGCTGCGAGGCGCGACGCGGAGAAGGGCGATACGGTGCTCCTTTCGCCTGGAACCGCGAGTTTCGATCAGTTTAAAAGTTTCGGGGAGCGCGGGGAAGTCTTCGCGCGACTCGTCAAAAAAGAAGGATAAAAAGAAAATGAACAAGCTCGGCATGGTTCTCGGACTCGCCGCGGTCTTCGCGGTCGCGGGTTGCAAGGATCCCAACTGGAATCGCAGGACCTCGAAGGACGAGGTCAAGAACGTCGGCACGACTGTGGCGCCGACCCCCGTGGAGGCCGAAGGCCCTGCAGCCGGCTATCCGGCGGCCGTGGAGCCCACTCCCATCGCCATTGAGGAGCAGCACTGCCACTGCGCTCCCGGGACGAAGCACGAGCTTCCCTGCGCGTGCGGAGCCCCCGACTGCCAGTGCGTCGTCATGAGGCACGATCCGAAGCCGCTTCCTCCGCCGGAGCCCGAGTACACGATCTACATCGTGCAGCGCGGCGACTACCTCGCCAAGATCTCCAAGAAGTACAACATCACGATCAACTCGATCAAGCGCCTCAACAACATGAAGGACGACACGATCCGCATCGGGCAGAAGATCAAGCTCCCCGGCAAGGTCGAGGTCGGCGAGCAGAAGGTGCCCGAGGGCGCGATCAAGGATGCACCCAAGGCGGCCAAGAAGGCCTATGCCCCGTATACGGGCGCGACGAAGGAGTATGTCGTCAAGTCGGGCGACACGCTCGGCGCGATCGCGTACGGGAACGGAATCAACATCCGCCAGCTCAAGGAGCTCAACGGACTCGAGTCCGACGTGCTCAAGGTCGGTCAGAAGCTGAAGATCCCCGCCGAGAAGGTCGTCAAGCCGGTCGAGACCGCGAAGGTGCAGCCTGCCAAGACCCAGGCGGTCGAGAAGAAGCCCGAGGCGCCCAAGGCCACGGCTGCCGTCGCCGAGGCGCTTACCCAGGTCGAGGAGGTCGACGCTGGCGAATCCGCCGAGCCTGTCGAGCCTGCAGTTTCGGAGCCCGCTCCCGTCGTTGACGACGCTGATACCCTCACCTACACCGTGAAAGAGGGCGAGGATCTCGCAGACGTCTCCATCCGCTGGGGCGTGAGCGCCGCGGCGGTCCGCGAACTCAACAACCTCGGCGAAAACGACAAGCTGAAGGCCGGACAGGTTCTCAGGCTTCCCGCGGACGCCCAGCAGAACTGACGCAAGGTGCGCAAGTCCGCACTAATCGCACTAGCCCTGGTTGTCGCGGCTCTCGTGGCACTGGGGCTTATCGTTCTCTGCAGCGCAAGCCAGGCGAACGGCATCAAGCTGCATAAGGACGCATACTACTTTTTCAACAGGCAGATCGTCTACATAGCGGCGGGCGTGTTGATCGCCGTTGTCACCGCTTTCGTGGACTACAGGAAGTGGCGCGAGATACCTGGTGCGGCGTGGTTCATGTATGGCGCCGTCCTCGTGCTGATGGTGCTGGTGCTCCCGTATTTCATCGGGCACAAGGTCAACGGATCCTTCCGCTGGATCAGGCTCGGCCCTGTAAACCTGCAGCCGAGCGAGCTCGCCAAGCTGGCGATCGTCATCGTCGTCGCGGTGTGGATGGACCGCCTTGCCTGGCGCGTTGAGCTATTCGTCAAGGGCACGCTGGTTCCGTTCATGCTGATCGGTGCGTACGCCTTCCTCGCGCAGCGCGAGCCCGACTACGGCTCTCTCATGGTGATCGCCGCCGCCGGCGCGCTCGTCATGTTCGTCGCAGGGGCGAGGTTCTGGCACATGTTTCCGCTTGGGCTTGCGGGAGGAGGGCTCGCGTTTGCGGCGATGTGCTTCAACGACAACAGGATGCGCCGCCTTATGGCGTATGTCAACGCCGCGTTCGGGAATGCCGCGGAGGCGGCGGAGAAGGTGCCGATCTCGAAGATGGACCCCGCGCAGTTCCAGGCCCACATGGCGCTCGTCGCCTTCAAGAACGGCGGAATCGGAGGCGTCGGGCTGGGCGAATCCATACAGAAGCAGTACTACCTCCCCGAGTGCCACACGGACTTCATCTTCGCCGTGGGCGCGGAGGAGCTCGGTCTCTTTTTCTCGATAGGCGTCATCCTCCTCTTCACCGCCTTCTTCGCGCTGAGCATATATATCGCGCGGAACGCCTCCGACAGGTTCGGACGCTTCCTCGTCATCGGCATGTCGTTCATAATATTCTTCCAGGCGATGTTCAACCTCGGCGTCGTGTGCGAGGCGCTGCCGACGAAGGGTATGGCGCTGCCGTTCTTCAGCTACGGCGGGACCAACATGCTCTGCGCGTTTTTCGCAGTGGGCACGATACTTTCCGTCGGAATCCACTCCTACCGCGACAGGAAGCGCGTCCTCACGCGCAGCGTCGCGACAAGGGCCTGACGCGATGGCTTCGCAGTTTCCAGAGTTTACCGTCACGTCGCTTACGGCTGAGCTGAAGCGCACGCTCGAGGGCGGATTCTCCAAGATCGTCGTCGAGGGCGAGATAAGCGGATGGCGCAGGTATCCTTCCGGACACTGCTACTTCACTCTCAAGGACGGCGGGGCGCAGATCTCCGCCGTGATGTTCGCGGGGCCCTACGAGGCGATCTGCGGCAGACATCCCGAGATGCGCGACGGACTCAAGGACGGCGCGAAGGTGAAGCTGTTCGCAAATGTCTCGGTCTATGCCCCGAAGGGAAACTACCAGCTCGTCGTCCTTTCTGCAAAGCTCGCCGGCCTCGGCGACCTCATGCAGCGCTACCTCGAGCTCAAGTCGAAGCTCGAAGCGGAGGGGCTCTTCGACCAGGCGCGGAAGCGTCCGCTCCCGAAGATGCCGCGCCGTATCGGAATCGTCACGAGCGAGTCGGGTGCGGTCATCCACGACATGTGCACCGTCCTCACTCGGCGCTTCCCCAATCTCCTCATCCGCCTCTTTCCGTCGTCCGTCCAGGGCGCGGACGCTCCGAAGACGCTTGTCGAGGGCGTTGCGTACTTCAACTCCTTGTCCGCGGATGAGGCGCCGGACCTCCTCATCGTCGCGCGCGGCGGCGGAAGCTTCGAGGACCTCTTCTGCTTCAACGACGAGACGCTCGTGCGCGCCGTCGCCGCGTCGAAGATACCGACGATATCGGCGGTCGGACACGAGACGGACTACACTCTCTGCGACTTCGCGGCCGACAGGCGCGCGGGCACTCCGTCCATCGCGGCCGAGATCGCCGTCCCCGTGATGGACGAGCTCAAGGCGAAGCTCGACGCGCAGATGTCGCGCATCGTCTCGGCGCTGCGCTCCAAATACGAGTTCTGCGCCCAGCGCGTCGACAATCTCGCCGACTCTCTCGCGCCGGCGCTGGAGTCGCGCGCCTCCGACGCCGCGCACAGGGTGGAGGTGCTTTCCTCGGCGCTTGGCGTCGCTCTCTCCGCGCGCGCCACCGACGTCGCGCACAGGCTGGATTCGCTCTCGTCCGCGCTGGGATCTTCCATCGTCCTGAACCTCACGCGCCGGGAATCCGAGTTCGAGCGGCTGAGGACGAAGCTCGCGATGCTTTCTCCGTATTCCGTGCTGGAGCGCGGATACTCCCTCACCACCGACGCGTCCGGCGCAGTGGTGAAGTCTGCGGACCAGGTGAAGCCGGGCGACGTGATCAGGACCCGCCTCGCCTCGGGCGCGCTGAGTTCGACCGTAACATGAAAAAGGCAGGACAGGCAGATGAACGCAGTATTCTTCGACGTTGACGGAACTCTCTTCGACACGCGCGCCGACCTCGCGGCGACGGTAAACCACACGCGGCGGGACCTCGGCTTCCCCGAGCTTCCCGTCGAGGCGGTGATCACGCACGTGGGGCAGGGCGCGCGCTACCTCCTCGAGCACGCGATACCGGAGGCGAAGGTTCCCTACGAACAGCTCTGGGAGATATTCAGGAGCCACTACGCCGAGCACTGCTGCGAGACCGTCGCGCCGTATCCGAACGTGAGGCGCACGCTCGACGAGCTCGCCGCGCGCGGATGGAAGCTCGGGATCAACACGAACAAGCCCAACTTCGCCGTGAAGCTCATTCTCGAGAAGTTCGGCTTCGCGAGGTACTTCGGCGCGGCGGTGGTCGCGGGGGGCGACGGAGTGCCGCTGAAGCCGGACGCGCAGTCGCTCCGCGCGTGCGCGGCAAGGCTCGGCGGGCACCGGCTATCGTCGCACGACTGGATGGTCGGCGACAGCTGGACGGACATGCAGGCCGCGTCAAATGCCGGAATTAAGGGCGCTTTCTGCACTTTTGGCTTTGGAAGGCTCAACGACTCCAGATGCACCGTTAAGATAAATCGTTTCGAAGAACTCCTTCGGCACTTGAAAGCCGAGGACTAAATATGGTAAAATATCCGCTCATTTCAGTTGAAAGGAAGAATCAATCATGAAGATGACATGGCAGCCCTCTAAGATCAAGAGGAAAAGGAAAATCGGTTACCGCGCCCGCAAGGCGACCAAGGGAGGCCGCAAGGTCCTCGCATCCCGTCGTGCGAAGGGGCGCAAGCGCCTCACGCAGGTCTAAGGACGTAGCCGGCATGTCCACGCGGCTCCCCGGCGCGAAGTACAAGCGTATCTTCGACCGGGGGCGTTCCGTAAAGGGACGTCTCCTAGTCGCGTGGCGGTTATCGTCTCCCGACGCCGACCGGCAGGCCGGCGTCGTCGTTTCAAAGAAGAGCTTCCACGATGCGGTCGACCGCAATCGCGCGAAGCGCCTCCTGCGCGAGGCGTATCGTCTTCTCGTCAAGGAAGGCGCGATGCCCGCGAACACGGAGTGGATATTCATCGGCCGCGCGGCGCTCCGCGGCAGGCGATGCGCCGATGTAATGGAGGAGATGAAATGCCTCGCGTCTCGCGATTCGCGTCCGAGGCATTGATTCTCCTCGTTCGCGCCTACCAGATCGTCCTTTCGCCGATTATGGGCGGCGCCTGCCGTTTCGAGCCCAGCTGCTCCAACTACATGATAGAGTCGCTCCGCGTCCACGGTCCGTTCAAGGGGACCCTGCTCGGGCTCTGGCGGATCCTTCGCTGCCATCCCTTTGGCGCGCACGGCTACGATCCCGTGCCGCCCCGCGGCCGCTGGCGCTTGCGCAACGAGGCGGAATCGGGTAAAATGCACTCCATGAAAAGCGAGGAACCTAAATGACCGTCGCCGACATACCGTCCGTGGACAGGGCGCTGAAGCGCGAGTTCAAGGCGCACAGCGCGCCGATAATCGAGCTCATCGAGGCGCAGACGCACGATCCGTTCTGCGTGCTCGTCGGGACGATACTCTCGGCTCGCACGAAGGACGCGTGCACCGCAGGGGCGGTGCGGCGACTCTTCGCCGAGGCGGAGGGGGAGCGCTTCGCTCCGTCCGACCTCGAGCGCCTTCCGGAGGCGAAGATCGAGAAGCTCATATTCCCCGTCGGCTTCTACCACGACAAGGCGCGCCACCTGAAGGCCCTGCCGAAGGTGTTGAAGGAGAAGTTCGGCGGCGTGCTGCCGAAAACCGTCGAGGAGCTGTGCGAGCTTCCGGGCGTCGGACGCAAGACGGCGAACCTCACGGTAGCCGTCGGATTCGACCTTCCCGCCATATGCGTCGACGTGCATGTCCACAGGATATGCAACCGCCTCGGGCTCATAAAGACCAAGACGCCGCTCGAGACGGAGATGACGCTGAGGAAGATACTCCCCGTCAGGTACTGGAAGACGTGGAACAGCCATCTCGTCTCGTTCGGACAGACGCGCTGCGCGCCGCTGCGTCCGAAGTGCGAGGGCTGCCCGATACGCCGCTTCTGCGAGGCGCAGGCCTGAGAATGCGCGGCAGATGCGCCGCGGTTTTTGGTATAATATTCCCGCAAAGGAAACGAATAAGATGAATGTTGTCTGCTTGGATCTCGAAGGCGTGCTTGTTCCGGAAATCTGGATCGCGTTTGCGGAGAAGACGGGAATCCCCGAATTCCGCCGCACGACGCGCGACGAGCCGGACTACGCCAAGCTCATGCGCTTCAGGATAGACCTGCTCGAAAGGCATGGTCTCGGATTGAAGGAGATACAGGAGGTCATCGCGGGGGTGGATCCGCTCCCCGGCGCGAAGGACTTCCTCGACGCGCTCCGCGCGAAGACGCAGGTCCTGATACTGTCCGACACCTTCTACGAGTTCGCGATGCCGCTCATGAAGAAGCTCGGTTATCCGACGCTTATGTGCAATGCGCTCGAGGTCTCGCCGGAAGGGAAGATCACCGGCTACAGGATGCGCTGCGACCACTCCAAGCTCACGACGGTGAAGGCGCTCCAGAGCTGCGGCTTCGAGACGATCGCGGCGGGAGACAGCTTCAACGACCTGGAGATGATCCGCGCGTCGAAGGCCGGGTTCCTGTTCCGCTCGACGGACGCGATAAAGGCGGCGAATCCGGACCTCCCCGCGTTCGAGAACTACGAAGACTTCCTCCGCGGCATATGCGCCGCGCTCTGACATGATTGCGACAATCCTGCTGGCTGCAGCCCCCATCGTGGCGTTCCCCTCCGAGGGAGCGCGGCTCCCCGCCATCGACAAGGTGTACCTGATCGGCTCCACGCGCAAGGGCGACACGAACGTAGTCGTCAACGGCGAGAGCGTGTCCGTGTACCGCACGGGCGCGTGGGCGACGATGGTCGACGTGTCGGAGGGCTCGAACGACGTGTCGGTCGTCGCGCAGTCCGGGGAGTCTACGAACGTGTGGTTCCGCATCGCGAAGAAGCCGTTGGCGGGCCCGAACGCGACGCCCGCTCCGCCGAAGGTGTGGGAGAAGCTCGAGTACGCGAAGGACGAGGCGAAGGAGCCCCCGACGAACAAGGCGCCGAGCGAGATAACGATCGTGCTCGATCCCGGGCACGGCGGAAGCGACACCGGCGCGGTGAGTCCGCACGGATTCTTCGAGAAGGACGCCAACCTCCTCACGGCGGCGCGCGTAAGGAAGGAGCTTGAGTCGCTAGGGTACAACGTCGTCATGACGCGCGAGGACGACACGTTCCCCTCGCTCTACGACAGGCCGAAGGTCGCGCACGCGAATGGCGCGGACGCCTTCGTGTCGATACACCACAACGCGCCGCCGTACGACAAGGATCCGCGCGAGCTGAGGTACCACGCCGTCTATTCGTGGAACGACATCGGCGAGGCGCTGTCGAAGGCGATAAACGCGCGGATGGCCGCGGAGTTCGACGGCGAGTTCAGGTCCAACGGGAACATGCACGCGAACTTCGCCGTGACGCGCAATCCGGAGATTCCGAGCTGCCTAATCGAGGCGGACTTCGTGACCTCGCCCGCGGGCGAGGAGGCGATTTGGAACGCGGAGCGCCGCGCGCGGATGGCGCGCGCTATCGCCGCCGGGATCGACGACTGGTGCAGGGGGCCGGTCAGTGCGTCCGGCGCCAGTCGCGAAGAGTCTGCCCCGTCCGAGCCTTGAAGAAGCGCTTCAGGTAGGAGTCGGACCTCATCCCGCACCGCGCGGCGATGTGTCCGATTGGGACGTCCGACTTCAGCAGCTCGAAGACCTTCGCCAGCCTCACGGACTGTATCTCCTCCAGGATCGACTTTCCCGTCGCGGCGAGGAACCGCTTCTCGGCGAGCCTTCGCGAGCATGGCATCTCGGCGAGGATGTCCGCGGACGTTATGCCTGTCGCGGCGTCGCGGCGGATGCGCTCTACGGCGTGCGCTACGACGGGGTCGTTCCTCACGAGCGCGCGCGACGACTGTCGGCGGACGAGCTTCGTCGGCGCGAACTTAAGGTGGCGCGGAGGGAGCTTCGGGTTCGCCATGAGCTCCGCGAGCAGGTCGGCCGCGAGGCGTCCGCCGCCGCGGAAGTCCTGCTCGATGGACGACACCGTCGGTTCGCAGAGTTCGCAGTGCATCTCCTCGTTGTCGACGCTGACGAGCGTGAAGTCGTCGGGACAGGTCCAGCCGAGCCGGCGGCACGCCTCGATGACCTGCACTGCCGCGTAGTCGTTGACCGTGAAGATTCCGACCGGGCGCGGGAGAGGCTTGAGGAACTTCGCGAAGCGCCTTTGCGCGTCCAGGGTGTCGCCGATGTCCCAGTTTTCGCCGAACGAGACGCATTTCGCGCCGGCCGCGGCCACTGCGGAGGAGAAGGAGTTCTCGCGGCCCTGGCTCCAGCGGGTGGGGACGCACCATCCGAAGAAGGCGTAGGAGGCTGGCTTCGTGAGCACCAGCTCGTGCGCGGCCATCCGCGCCGTCGCGTCCGGATCGTCGGTCACTACATGGCGGGCGTGGAGCGCGTTTGTCGGGTCGGGGTCCATGTACACGACCGGCACCCCCCTGAACGTGCGCGCGAGGTCGAGGGAGTCCGTCTTGCTTCCCTCGATGATGCAGCCTGCCGGACGCCACTGGCCGAGAATCTCGGAGAGGGAGCGCGTCGTGCGCTC
>JAEEOY010000289.1 GCA_016284515.1 Kiritimatiellia bacterium
TGGCGAGTCCTGGTTCTTTGATACAAACGCCGAAACAAGAACGTTCGTGTCGATGACGGCTTTGACGCTCATTTAGCCCTCGTTATTTCGCGTCCAAGATCCTGCCTTTCACGCCGAATTTTTCGTGCCCGCGCAATTTCTGCGTTGATCTCGTCCAATGTTGGCTCTGGCATGTCTTTGTCCCGCTCTTGAACCTCCGTCCTCATGTTCTCAAACGCTCGCTTCGCTTCGAGACGAATGTTCGCCTTTTCAGATTCAGGCGACCTTGTGTAATCGTAAATCTCGAACGGAATCTTGCGACTCCGCAATGCAGCCTTTGCGAATACTACAAAGGCAGTAGACATCGTCATGCCGATGTTCTCACAGAATTGGCTGAAGTCCCGCTTAAGACCCTCATCCATTCTTATGCTAAATGCTGTTTGTGCCATCTTACAGTCCTCCTGTCAGTCAAACCGAACACATTGTATCATACTATGCACTCACCGTCAATTGGATACGTAATTTCCATGGCAAGCCCCCTGATTCGAAATTTCTCATGCTTTCCGCCCTCCCACCCCCGCTCCGCCCTCTAAACCAGCCCGAAACCATTGATTTTATTGGCTCAAATTGCATTTCGGGGGCTGGGACGCAGAAATTCGGAATCGAGGAACTAAGCGCGGGAATCTGGCCGCGACCCTCCTTCTCCCGCACCTCGCCACCCCCTCACGCGGCCTTCGACACCCCCGCGCGTTCAGTGCGCCCTTCCGCGCCTTTTCGCGCCACCCTCTCCCGATCTCACCACCAGTATCGGAAATCCTTGATCGAGAGGGAAAAGAACGCCGAGTCATCTTCGCCCCATTCTGATGAGCGCTCCCTTCAGCGCCTCATAGCGAGCCTTCTTCTCCGCCTTGGCAAAGTGTATCTCGCGTTTCTGGGGGATGTCCAGCCTGTATTCAATTGGATGGTCGAACTGCTCGCTCGTTAGGTCGAACACGGCATCGCCCACTTTGTTGAAGCAATGGAAGCTGCCGTCGTCGTTCGGGACACCGTACACCTCACCGCCGAAGATGTCCTGCACGAGAAACGACGTAATGGAGCATTGCCCGCAGGTCGGATTGGACCCGCTCCATTTCTCCTGAAGCCGTGGTGCGCAGGTCTCCCTCCGCCAGCACCCGAGCAGCAGCCGGTACAGACCGCCGAGCGACCCGACGAACGCAAACTCGCCGTTCGTCGGCTTCAAGTCCGAATGCTCGCATCCGTAGAACATCTCTTGTTGACCTTGTTCTGGATCAGACTTTTGCCTGCCGCACCGCCAGTACTTCGGCAATGTACACAATGTGAAGATCGTCGGGAGATGCGTACCACTTCTCGAACGGCGCGCGGTCGATGAACGACGCCTCCGTCATCGGCTGGCGGTAGAGCGTCCGACATTCAAGAACGAGGTTCGCCTCCTTGTACGTCGGCGGCTTAACGGTTTCCGACGCGACCGGCGTAAGGCCCGTGAGCGCCATCTTGTCGCAGTCACGTCCGCTTTTCGTTCCGCAGATTGTCAGCGCCTTTCTGTACTTCTCCGGGAACGCCGAGAGCGTGAACTCCGCCCGCGCATCGAGGAACTCGCGTGTGTACCGCGTAGGCCGCACGACGACAGCGACGACGGGCTTCCCCCACATCGTCCCAGCAAACCCCCAGCTCACAGTCATCGTATTCCACTTCGCGGCGAAGTCTCCGCCGGTCAACAGGAACCATCCCTTGTCGAACTGCGCGAACGGTCTCGCGACGAATTCGGAAGGCTCAACCCTGTTCATCTCGTTTTCCATCTTCTCTCCTTTTGCTTCTGCAATAGCCCGTGGCACTGCGAGTGCCGCTGCACCCGCCAGCGCCCCGGCCATGAAATCCTTTCTCGACAAATCCATCATAACAACGGTCCTTTGCTGTTATTCCTTTGCTGGGAGTTCATCCAGCGCGAACACTTTGTAAAAAGACGATCTGGCGGACGGCGCAGGAAGAAAGAGATCAATCGTCGCCAGGTTGCCGCTCTCCGCATAGACAACGCCGTTGGTAGCAAGCACCTGATTGGCCGATGTGACATTGTCATACGCCGCTATCGCCTTCATTCCCTCCAAAGTCGGAGCCGATGCCACTTTGAGTGTACTGTTGAAATCGTTGGCCAGGGACGTATAATCACCTTGCGAAATCTCAACATCCAGAGACAGCGTGAAGCCGCCGCATCCATCAGACCGAAAGTCGTATATCGTGACAAAGGATATTGCCGTGGCAGGTTCGCCATTCCCATCGCCGGACGCGGGACGGATGCGCAACACAAGGTGGAGTGTATCTTCTTTCCAGATATCGTAATCGGCAAGCGTGCGCCCATCCTCCAGTTGCGTTCCTCGAAAAATCAGCCGCTGCTGGTCAGGAGGGATTCCCTCCTTCTCCTGCATCTTCTGCTTGATGTCCTCGATGGTGTTGTTGGATTCTACCTCCAGCGTTACCGTCTTGCCGGTCAGCGTCCTGACGAAAATCTGAAAGGCCATCGCCTCCGCCCCCGCGCAGACGGCAGCAAGCATCACAAGAACTCTCGCTAGGCGCATCATCTTTTACAACGCCTCCACCATGTGCACCAGCTCAGCGCGGATGCGCTCTTCCTCGGCTTTGTCGCCGTGCGCGACAGCATACACCAGCAAGCCCTCCAGCTTCTGGATTTCCTCAATATACCGCGCTCTCTGCTCCATGTTCATATTACGCTGCCAGCTCTGCGACGCGCTTCGAGGCGTCGACCTTGACGAGGAACGTGACGTGGTACGGTGCGCGGGTGTCGGGTATTTTCTCGTCAAGCCGCTCGACCGTCGCCGCGGTTCCGAACTCCGCCTTGGCGAACGCGACCGCGCTATCGAGCGCCATGTTGTCGATGTTGTCTAACATTGTCATCTCCTTATCTTATTTTTGTTCATTTGCCGACAGCGCGGCGCGGCCTTTGTCCGTCAGCCGGTACTTCTGAAGTCTGCTCTTTGGCCTGTCAGGAATGGTATATTCGACGCACCCCATCTCAAAGGCTGGCAAAATGTACAGAGAATAAAAGTTAGGTCTGTTGCGGAGACCTACAGCTTGCATTAATTCTCGGAGAGAGAGTTCCCCCTTAGCCAGCAACGAGAGCACAAGTCCTACTCTGCTTTCGGCAGTGGCAGCGTTGACTGCGTGACTTGTATGGCTGACTTGTACGGTCGACTTGTACGGTCGACTTGTACGGCTGACTTGTACGGCAGACTTGTGGTTGCGACTGTTAGGGGTCTGACTGTTAGGGGTAGCCTCGCGCTCGGCGAATGCGACAAGACGCTCCTTAGTCAGTCCGTATGTCATATTGGGCAGAATCGCCCTAAAGAACGTATCTGAAGTAAAGGACGGCAACCTCCCATCAGCGTTGCTCAGAGGAAGGCTGTAGGCATCCATGATCTTCCCGAGCCCACTTCCCCTCCGCTCGGCAAAGTCGAGCCTGCTGAATATGTCTGCCACAAGCGGATTGCGGCGCGACGAGCCTATGCCGCGGATGTTGCCTCGATCCTGGATAGGCGTTCCGCCGTCGAACATGCCGCCGGGCGAGACGACCTCCAGCCTGTCGTCGTACATATCTATGTGTACTTCGCTTCCATAGTTCGTGTAGTCCCTGTGTATCAGTGCATTCGCTATGGCCTCCTCAACGGCGCGCTCGGGATATTCCGGGAACTCAACGCGACGTGCCGGAAGCTTGTGCCACATTTTGCGAGAATTGTTTTTGACGAAATTCTTGCCGTATTCAAAGAGGGACAACACCGAGCCTGAGTATTCCTTGTCATCAATGGAGTCCATGACACCAGCGCTCTTGTCAGTTCCGTTCCATCGTGTGCAGAAAAGCCTGTTCTGGTATATCGGCGAATCGTCCGCGAAAAGCGCACCTGCGTTGGTGAGATAGCCTTCGTCATCGGCAAGGCCAAAAGACTTGAAGTACGATTGCTCGAAGCGCCTCCCAGTTTGATCGAGGAAATGGCTGCAAAGAACTGTAAACCTGCAATCCCCGATACGCTTCCCGCTGGAAGACCTACATATATCCCAACTCGAATTCGTCTTTCTGAGAATGAAGTCGGTCAGGGCATTACCCACCAACTGCATTTTTACCGCCCCTGTACGGTAGAAATATCCGCCATGATAGCTGACTGGATACGGGCTGATTTTCACGATGATCCGTATCACATCCTTGCCCTGCTTCTTTAGCATGGTGACGTCGGCCACGATGCCCATCGTGTTGCGGATGGAGTTGGGGATGTCCTCCATCAGCTTGTTGGGGTTCTTGACGCCGACTGGTTTCTTGGTTCCGTCCTCTATGCCGATGTACAGCGTCCCGCCCTTGGCGTTCGCGTAGCCGCAGATCCACTCCA
>JAEEOY010000290.1 GCA_016284515.1 Kiritimatiellia bacterium
AGGCGGAGGCGCTATGGCCGTCCAACAGGGTGCGGCATGTGTTCGGCCCCAAGGAACGTTTCACGATAACGTCTAATCCGCAGGTGACGCTGTCGGTGAATGCGGGAAGCTATGCCAGTGTGGATGGCGCAACAGTCACTGCGCCGGACCGAGGTGGCGCGTTTAACGTGGAGGCTTCTATCGGACAGTTTGTGTGTTCTCTGAACTTCAACTGCATTGTACCGACTGTGTTGCGAGGCGGAAGTCCAAGGGAATGGTTTCCGCATGAGTGGAATACAATTGTCGGTGCACCTCTTGCTATTGGGGAATCCGGTGTGGCGATGCACATTGACACGTGGCTTGAGCCCCAAAATGTTTCATTCTGCCATCTTCGCCTTTTTGAAGGTTTTGCTCCGACTAGTAATCGTACAGGATGGTGTCTAGACCTTGACGTATTCCCAGAAGAGCTGTTTCAGCATGGTGCCGAAGCTGGAGCAGGGTCTGGAGCGCTGAACGCTAGCTTTGGTATATCCGGCAGCAACAATTTAACAGAAGGAGGCGATTATATCGCTTCGCTATTGGGATATAGACATTCATACTATGCCGGATCATACCAGCTTGCCATTCCGCTAAAATGGTTTGCGGAAGGGGGTGGCATCACAAACAATTTGCCGAATAATTTGCAATCTGTGTGGATATATTCGAATGGAACCATGCGCATCCAAAAGAACGGTGTGACATGGGAACGTGATGTGGATGGAACTTGCAGGACAATTACGGAATAAAGGAGAAAAACATGTCGTATTTGCCTATTGTGATAGCAGCGAGCATTGCCGCGTCGTTCATGGATGGACGGGATGATAGATTCCCGACCGAGGCGATAGTCCGCAGTCATATGAATGCCGCGCAGAAAGATTTTAGAAGCGCAGATTCAAACTATGACTGCTGGATAGGTTTTTTGCCTCTTCTTAATGCAACTGTCCAATATCAGGATGGGGAGAGCCTAGAGAGAGCGTCCGCTGTCGAGAGGGCAATCATAGATAATTTTACGATATATGTGTTTGCCGGGGAACTGGAATGCAACGTAGCAAAGGCTGAATTTGGAGGAAGACAAAAGAGTTTGGAAATAATATCACAGTTTCGAGTTGTGCGCTGCGACACCAACGCGCTTTTTAGAATTGCCGATTACCTGTCAGAAGCTGTTCCATTGTCAGCAGACAGGGATGAGGAGATGCGAGAAATATCAAAAGCAGATGCGTTGGACCGTAAACTAGTTTTCGGATGCAACACTCCACCTAGAATGTATGGCGACCTGACATTTGTATCTGTGATTGGTAGGTTCGGACGAGAATGTCGCGAAAAGTTCCGCTTCCGGCGACTATATAACGACCGTCTGCCGAAATTTCGTGTCGCCGCGCTGGCTGCAATGCGTGGTGCAATCATGAAGGGCTATGAAAACAAGACTGAAGAGGAGCGAGAGGCGATATGGGAGGAGTTCTGCCGCAGAGCGAAGGCGACTCCCGATGAGCGAAAGAAGGCAGAGGAATGACGATATTGATAGGATCGGTTACTTATGCCGCACAATGGAGTTTTATCAGCAACTATGTTGACAAAGCCGTCAACGAACTTGTCGCCTACCCCGAGGCAAACTTGCCGGAATAGGTCCATTGGAAGCGCGCATATGAGGTCATCCCAGAATGTTTACGTTCTCGTCTCAAACCGCTACGACCACCTCGGACGCCGCGCGCAGAAGATCACGCCCGAGGCGACGTACACGTACTTCTACGACGGCTGGCTGCTTATCAAGGAGACGCGGCATCCTGCCACGTCGCAGTCTGGGAGTGACGCGGCTGGAAGCCGCGTCTCCATGTGTAGGGGGGAACTGTCCCTATTGTTTCGGTCGTGACAAGCGCGACCCTACCGTCGGATTGACCTAACTTGTCGGTTGGAAAGCGCGCAGCACGAGGCGAAGTGGTAACGGAGCCCCTTTGCCAACCGTCGGAGTTATTGATTTCCCGGGGGGACTGTCCCCGGTGTTTTTGTATCGCGGTATCTCGTTGCGGCGGCAAGGCGGAATTTTGTATAATATGCGCCAGACGGAGGATTGCGCGAAAGAGGAAATCCAAGATTTCCCGGGGACTGTCCCCGCCGATTCCAAGAACGGAGGTTTGCGTTGCCCCTGGCCATTATAGTGTTCATATCCCTCTGCGGGCTCCTCGTCGCCGGCAAGTTCGCCCGGCTCAGGATTACGTTGCTTCAGCGTCTGTATCTGCCGAGCTCCATAATCGGCGGGGCGATAGGGCTCGCAGTCCTCTCCGCTCTCGGCGACAGGGTGGATCCCGAAATAACCGGCGCCATGCGAAAGGTCCCTGGTTTTCTCATCAATGTCGTCTTCGCCACGCTCTTCCTCGGCACGAAGCTTCCCAGCCTCAAAAGGGTCGTGTCGCTCGCGTTTCCGCAGCTCGTCCTCGGACAGATCATGGCATGGGGGCAATATGTCGTCGGACTTGGTCTCGCTGGATTCGTCCTCTCGAGGTTCTGCGACGTGCCTCCGTGCTTTGGAAATCTCCTCGAGGTTGGCTTCGAGGGCGGACACGGCACCGTCGGAGGAATGGCGGAGAGCTTCGCCGCGGCGGGATGGAGCGATGGCGCGGCGCTCGGCTTTACGGTGGCGACGGTCGGGATGGTTGTCGGCATTGTGATCGGCATTGCGCTCGTCAACTGGGCGCACAGAAAGGGTATCGTCAGCGAGGTAGTGCCGTTCGAGCGAAGGAAGATCCGCGAACGGCTCGGCGTCCACGCACGTCGGACGCGTCCGGCCGCCGGCTTCCAGACCGTCATGAGCGATTCCATTGATTCGCTTGCGTGGCATCTCGCGATAGTCGGCGTGTCCATCGCCATTGGCGTTGGGCTTCTCTTGCTGCTGAGGCTGACGGGGTGGAGAGTGTTCCACGGCTTCCCGCTGTTTCCACTGTGCATGATCGGCGGCATCCTGCTGCAGCTCTGCGCGCGCGCCGCGAAGAAGGACCTCATGATTGACCACGGGCAGATGGAGCGAATCTCTGGCGCCGCGCTCGACTTCCTCGTCGTCTCCGCCGTTGCGACGATAAGCCTGAAGGTAGTCGCGGCGCATCTTGTCCCTCTCGTGGCGCTCATCGTCGCCGGCGCGGCGTGGAGCGTCTTCGCGGTGCTGTGGTTCGGCCCTAGGTGCATGAAGGAGGCATGGTTTGAGCGGGCGATTGCGGACTTCGGACAGGCCACGGGCGTGACCGCTACTGGACTTATGCTGCTGAGGACGGTCGATCCTGACTCCAAGACGTGCGCCGCGGCGAGCTTCGGCTACAAGCAACTGCTGCACGAACCATTCATGGGTGGCGGACTCTGGACCGCGTTCGCGTTCACCCTCGTCGTGGAACACGGCTGGCTGCCTGTGTTCCTCTTCTCCTGTGTGATGCTCGCACTGTGGATAGCCTGCTCATTTTTCAGAATCCGGTTGGAGGTTCCCCAATTTTCCGGGCCCGAAAATCGGCACGCCCGTGGATAAGCAACTCCGAGCGTTTGGGCTCCCGCGCGGGGCCTTGAGGCTGCTTCGCAGTTCGCGCTTTGCGCTCACCCGACCCGACGCCTTCGGCGCGGGCGCATTCCCGCTCCGCAGCTTCGCGTCCCTCAACGACTGTATATGTGCAGGGTTACGCGTTTGGGGATGCGACTGCGTCGCATAAATCGTCCGAAGGCCGCTATAAACACTATGAAAGGAGTCACTTGATCGTGGTTTAAAAGCGCGAAGCAGTGAAGCGGTAGCGGGAACCCTAACCATCGGAGTTTTTGAAATTCCGCGCGGGTTGTCGTGAAGGGGAGGCAGTACCGGCGAAAATTGGGGAACCTCCAGTTGCCTTTGTCATTGACCAACTTGCGGAATAATGGTATCATTTTAGTCAGAAGGGGGGATGCGGTGTGTGCTGCGTCTTGTCTTCTAACGAAAAAGGGGAAGAGGAGGGGTATATGGGCAGGACAATGTCTGTTCTTCTTGCCGCGGTTTCTACTGCGGCAATGGCCGCTACATACGAAGATGACTTCATAAGCCTCAACTGGGGCTCGGCCGTCCGGCAGGAGGTGTCGGACGGATATGTCTACACCCTCTCGACAGCGGGCGGAGCCCAGGTGACGCTCAAGCGCTCGGCGTATTTCAATCGCGCGCTTGTCGTTGGCGGCGGCGGTGGCGGCGGCGGAGTCATCGCCGGCGGTGGCGGCGGTGGCGGAGTCGTCGAGGTCAATGGAGGCGAAACTCTCTATCCAGCCAACACTTCCTGGACGGCGAACATCGGCGGCGGCGGCCCCGGCAGCTCGAACTGGTGGCGCGGCAGCAGAGGCGGAAACACTACGCTGACTCTCGACGGCGAACATTCCTACATCGCCTACGGCGGCGGCGGCGGCGGTGGATGGAATGCACCGGACCCGGATGCGTTCGCCTATTACGACCCCGCGGCGACAGGTGGCGGCGCGGGTGCGAACTGGCGCGATCAGCGTCGCGCGCCTTTTGAGCTTACCGAGGAGGCGATTAACGCAGGGAAAAGCGCTGCTGACTTCCAGGGCGGCTATGGCGGCGCGGCCATCGGCGGCAATGGCGGTTCCTCCCCCGGTGGTGGCGGCGGCGCGGCGTACAGCGGCGGCGACGGCATATACTTGGTGGACGGAGCCAATTCCGGCAAGAACCGTGCCGGAGACGGCGGACAGGGCCGTTCCAGCGACATACGTGAGCTGACCGACGACTACTTCGGTGGCGGCGGCGGTGGTGGCGGCGGAAACAACTGTGACTTTGCCGGTAGGGGTGGACTTGGCGGCGGCGGACGCGGCACGGACTGCAACATCGCGGAACCTCAGTCCGTCCGCAACGGCGAAGACGGACGCGGCGGCGGCGGCGGTGGCGGCGCGTTCTCCGAGAATGCATCGCTCGCTGGCGGCAATGGCGGATCCGGCTGCATTATCCTTCGTTTCAAATATGCCAACGTTCCCGGACTCATCGTTGGCGCGAACATTCCCGAATCTCTGGTCTCCGGCGCGCTGTCTCCCGCGTTCGGGTTCCATGAAATGTCCACCGACGATACGGCGACTCTCACCGCCGCGACAGCAGACGGCTACACGGTGACGGGTTGCATTGTCGAGGAAATGGGAGCCGACGGACAGTGGGGCGCAGGCGTTCAGCACAGCGGCGCGACGCTCGCCTACACGCAGAGCGCGAATCTTACTCGCGTGACATGGCAGTACGACATTTCGCAAGAAGGCCCCGAGATTGTCGCGACGCGTTCTGAGACAAAGATCGAGTGGATGCTTAAAGACGTCGGACGCTTCGGCTCGGTGGTCACTTCCGCGACAATGGAATGGTCAGACAGCGACAGCTATCCGTCCGAATCCACGTCGTCCGAGAGCATCATCACCTCCGCGACGACAGTGCCGGCCAAGGGTACGATAGCCCTCGCCAGCGCACCTGAGACGCTGTATGTGCGGATAACGGCTCAGAATGACGCCGGAGGAGAATCGGTCCGCGAATTCAGCCTTCAGGCACCGACGCAGGGGGCGCGCGTGATCTTCGTCTCGCCGTACGGCGACAACACAAACGGCACGGGGTCGGAGGCGAATCCGTACCTCACGCTGCGGAAGGCGATTGCCGTGGCGGAACCGGGGGATACGATAAAGCTCCTGCCCGGAGTCTTCGCGGTGGACGAGGAAACTCCTTTTCCCATTAACACCGATGTGACGATAGAAGGCAGCGGAGAGGCCAGCGTCGTTGACGGAGAGAACGCGGTCGACAATATCTTCGTCAGCACGGGAACCGGCACGCTTAAGAACCTTGTCCTCCGCAACTCCCTGGCGGACGCCGTGGTCGCATCCGGAACGGACTTCACGGTTGAGGACGTCAAGGTGGAGCAGTCGCGCGGCAGCTTCTTCGCAGCCGGAGGTTTCGCCTTCGTCGGGGCGTGCCATGCCGTGGTGCGGCGCTGCACGTTCGAGGGAATGCGCCGCCTCGGCTTCATCGGCCAGATCGGCGCGGACGCGAACGTGGAGTACGCTTGGTCGCTTCTCGTCCAGGACTGCGTGTTCCGAGACCTGATCGTTGGAGGAGCGTCCATTTATACGGCCAACCAGCTCCAGAAGGAAGGAGTTCACTATTCCGGACGCCACACCTGCTTCAACATCACGGTGGAAGACTGCCTTTTCGAAGGCATTTCCTCGTACAGGGGCGCGGACGACGGCAATTTTGGCGACGACGTGCTTGGCGACGCGTTTCCTGCCGCTGCGCTTAACATCTGCTCTGGATGGAATCACCGCGGTTACGCCTCCGTCAGCCGCTGCCGCTTCGACCGCAATACTGCGGCGTCCCTCTTCGGTACTCAGAACGCAGGTGTCAAGGACGCGAACAATCCGGTCCTCGGTCTCCTCGTGAGCGACTGCCTTTTCACGGACAACTCGCCCAGGATCGCGACCGCTGGCGGATACAACACGAAGATGCTCTACCGAAACTGCACGTTCGTCAACGGCGGAATCGGCAACTACGTGGCGCGCGACATCGCGGGAACGTTCCAGAACTGCGTCTTCGACAATGCCGGTCCCATGGTGAACTATACTGGGCATTCCTGGAACGGCGCGCAGAGCATCGGCAACGCCGTTATAGGAAAGGCGGCGTTCCGCAACTTCGAGGCAGGCGTCGCAGCTGCGGTGGACTACGACTCCGCAAACGTCGTAGTCGGCGATCCGCTGCTGGACGACGACTATGTGCCGCTTCCGTATTCACCGATCATCGACGCCGGCGACAACGAGGGAGTGCCTTCCGTAGACCTCGTCGGCAATCCGCGCACGGCGGACAACAACGCGGACGGCACGAAGACTGTCGACATCGGCTGCCGCGAGTCGACTTTCTGGGATTCGCCTGTTCCGACGGTGCGTGTCTCCGCACCGGGTCTCCTCTCGCTCGTGAAGGGCGGCACTGCGACGTTCGAGGTTTCGATCTCCGCGATTCCCCAGGGGGCGTCGGGTCCGTTCGCCGTCACGCTCGACGCGCCGGACACGTTCGTAGTCTCGCCGACGTCTTTCAGCATCGCCGGCCTTGGCGTGACGCAGACCGTGACTGTGTCCGTTCCTGCGGACGCTGCGGGCTCTGGCATGCTCGCGATCGGCGCTTCTGCGGAGGGCTTCGCTCCTGCGGAGATGGCGGTATCCTACGATGCGCTCAAGCTTGAAGTTGCCGGCGGAACGCGGCAGTTCGTCCGCGCGGGCACTGACTACGGCATCTCCGTCTCGCTGACGCTTGAAGGCGCCGTGCCGGGATCGGATGTCGCAATCGCCGCCGCGGTCGTCTCTGGCAATTCCACAGTCGCGTGGTCCGCAGAGGGCGCGAACATCATAGCAGCCGACGCGCACGCGACGGCGGGCACCCTCGTCGTCTCGCCTGTCGCCGGAACGTCTGTCATCAGGTTCACGACGCCGACCGGTGTCTTTGAAGAGACGGGAACCGCTACGCTGGACGTGACGGTCGTCGCCGGAGACGGAAGAATTGCGGTCAATCCAGTTGACGGAGACGACGCGACGGCGGAAGGCACGGCCGAGCATCCGTTCAAGACAATCGAGTCCGCGCTCGCGTTCGCTTCCACAGGCGACACGCTTGTGCTCGCTCCCGGAATGTACACCGCCTCGTCTTGGCCTATTTATCCGCACGGGGTCGCTCTCGTGGGAATGAACGGAGATAGCCCTGCCGAGGTCGGCGACGTCGTGATCGATGCGAACAACACGGCGGAGAATCTTATAGCCTATTCCGCGGCCGACGCAGGGCTCGCGTGCCGTATCGCGAACCTCACGCTCCGCGCCAGCACCAAGGCGGCGGTAAGCATCAGCAGCGCGGATGTAACCGTTGAGAACTGTGACTTCACCCAGTCCGGTGCGAACGGCGGTGAAGTCGGCGGCGTGCATGTCATGAACGATTCTCACGTGACGATATCCGGCTGCTCGTTCCACGACATGTACCGCATGGCCGCCGTGCTTCTGCAGTCCGCGGACACCGCTTCGGACGACACACGCTCCGTGACGGTGTCGGGGTGCTCTTTCGCCGACGGCACGTACGAGGCGGCAGCCTTGGCGAACTTCAAGGCATACGACGTGAGCGCCAAGTTCGCGCTCACCGTAGAGGACTGCGTGTTCGAGCGCAACACGACGCCCGAAGGCAAGGTGCAGCACGACGCCTACGCTGCTGGCGCGATTCTGTTCCATGCGAACGGCGCGAGCTACACGACGCTCCGCATCGCGCGGTGCTTGTTCCGCCGGAACGTCGGAGGTGTGGTTCTCGGTCTGGAAGGCTTCAATACCGGAAACAACAGCGCCAATCCGGGACCGGTCATCTCAGACTGCGTGTTCGACGGCAACACTCCGCGCTACGCCATGGCCAATGGCTACAGCGTCAGGTATAAATACGCGAACTGCACGTTCAAGGGCAACACGACGGGCGTGTACAACGGACGCTTCATCGACCCGACGTTCCAGAACTGCCTGTTCGTCGGCGATGGTCCCATTTCGGGCTACCAGACTTCCGCTTCCGGTGCCAAGGGAGACTGGGCGAACAGCATCGGAAACGTCACGTTCCTCGGAAAGAATCTCGTGTACGACACTCCGTATGGAGTCTCCGGAAAGATCACGATGAACGCTGCGGACGTCATTGAGGCCGAGCCAATCATGGACGGATATGCGCTCAGGCCGTATTCGCCCGGAGTCGATGCAGGCGACAACGAGTGCGTTGTCTCGACCACCGATTTCGCCGGCAACAAGCGCGTCGCACGCAATACGTCCGGCGCATCTGCCGCGACCGTCGACATCGGCGCGTTCGAGTGCGCATACGGCGATCCGACCGTGCTGTCTCCGATACTGCCGTTCCCTGGGCTCGCCCCCGTCGCGATAGGCGGAAGCGTCACGATTGCGGTGACCGCGGGACCGGACGCCGAATGGCCCGTCACTGTTGACATAGAATATCCGTCGGGAATCACCGGCCCCGACTTGGTGCAGCTCACGAGCGCGGATCCCGTCGAAGTCACGGTCACGGCAACGACCGCGGAGGAGGGACTCAGTCGGCTCGTGTTCTCCATCGAGGACGGAGGCTCGACGGTGTATGATCTTGAGGTCGTGGACATCAGCGTGAAGATTGCCGGAAAGAAGCGCGTCCATGTGCGCACAGGCGCTTCGGTCGACCTTCCGGTCTCCATGGCCCAGGACGGCTTCGTCGCTCCCGAGACGATCGAATTCACCGTCGGCACGCCGTCCGGCGGCAGCGCGGCGCAGTGGACTGGCGCGGCCTCCATCGCGCAGGGCGCGGCCGCGTCCGCCGGTGCGCTCCATGTCACGGCTGGTCAGCCCGGCGTCACGACAATCCGCTTCTCCGCAGGCGTCCCGTTCGTCGAATCCGGTTCGACCGACTTCGATCTCGAGATCGTCGCCTACGACGGCAATCTCTACGTCGACTCGGCGGACGGAAGCGACGAGACCGGCACCGGACTTGAAGTCGCTCCGTTCAAGACCATTGCCTTGGCGCTCTCCTGCGCGCAGCCGGGCGACACGGTGCACCTCGCGGCCGGAACATACGACGCGGCGAGCGGCGAGACGTTCCCGATCCACCCCGCAACCGTCGCGATAGTCGGCGCGGGTGCGGACAGCACGACGATAGACGCCGGCGACTCCTCGCTGTTTGTCGTCGAATGGAACGGACTCGGCACCGAGGTGTCCGGACGCGTCGCGGGCGTGACGCTCGCGCATTCGACTGGACCTGCTGTCTCCGTCAGCGGATCCAGCGCGCTCCTGGAGGAGGTCGAAGTCGTGCAGACTGCATCCGTCACCAACATCACGGCGGGCGGTGGCGTGTCCGTCGGAGGCGACAGCTTCGTGGAGGTGAAGGGATGCCGTTTCGCAGGATTCGGACGCCGCTACGCCATCTGCGCCGAAGGCGGACTCCCGACGCTTCACGGCAGGCGGGTCACGGTAGTCGACACCGTCTTCGAGAACCTCTACTGCGGCGTTGCGCCGCTGGCGGTGCTCGACGGCGCGGTGTACGATCTTGCCGTGACGAACTGCACGTTCTCCGGCAACTCTACGCCGATAGTGTCCGCTCGCGACACCAATGACCCCGCGATGGTCAAGGATGCGTACGCGGCGAGCGCGATGTTCCTGCAATGCGGAGACCACCACAAGATGCTCGACGGACAGGACATCGGCTTCCGCTGCGGAACGGTCACGATCGACCGCTGCCGCTTCGAGAAGGGGAACGCCAACCACGTCATCGGCTGTGCGTATTCCGCGTGGAATTACACATGGAACGGAAGCGAAAACGTCCAGCAAGTTCCCGAAGGCGAGCTAGACTCCATCGAAATATCGAACTCTCTGTTTGCGGACTGCGCTTCCGCTGCGTGCACAATCTACGGATACAGCACCGACTTCAGCTTCCGCAACTGCACGTTCGCCAACCTTCCCGACGGCGGACTTTGCGGACGCGTCATCAAGTCGCGGCTGTACAACTGCGTCGTGACCGAGTGCGGCCCGATAAACGCCCATTCGCGCGCCGGCGATATCGTCTGGTGGGAGAATGAAGGCGCAAACGGCACGGCGACGCTTCACCGCACGCTTGTGTGGCACACCGTTGACGGCGCGGATGCGACCGACGCGGCGAATGTAACGCGTCCGGACGACGACTGCCTTTCGGTCGATCCGCAGCTTCGCGCTGACTACGTTCCGCTCATCAGCTCGCCGGTGAAGAACATCGCCGTCGCCGCCGAGGTGCGCGGAGAGTTCGACCTTTCCGGCGGAACTCGCAGAAGGGGCAACGTCGCCGACCTCGGATGCTTCGAGACGGCCACTGGAGGATTTACCATCACTGTTCGCTGATGAAACAACAAAAGGGGAGTAAATGAACAAAATGAAGTTGATTGCGCTTGCCGGAATCGTTCCGGCGGCGCTTTCGGCGACGGCGGGGCTGTTCTCGCCGGCGCCGACCAAGAAGGTGTCCGATGCGCTCCAGCCCGAGGCGCGCGTCTTCGTGAAGCGCGGCTCCGTCGCGTGGAAGGTGGCGGACTGGAACGGGATGAAGGCGGAGACGAAGGCGGTCGATGCGCCGCTTGCGCCCGGCGGGCGCGCAATCTCCGCAGAGTGGCGGCGCGGCGGGAAAGTCGTCCGCAAGGAGACGTATCCGCTGCCATCCGACGCAAAGGCGCTGGAGGCCGAGCTCCGAGAGGAGGCGATGCGAATTGTTATCCCGTTCGACATGCCCTTCGACGGCAAGGCGACGATCGCGATCGACACGCCGGACGGAGTGAGGGTGCGCAACCTCGTCAACGGCATCCCGTACGGCAAGGGGCGCCACGAGGTCGTGTGGGACGGATACCGCGAGGACGGCACGCTTGCCGACGCGGGCGAATACCGCACGCGCATAGCGGTTCATCCCGGCCTTTCGTACGAGTACCTCGGCTACTTCGCGTGCGGAGGAGATCCGGACCAGTGGAACGCGTGGGGGCCGAACCACCTTCCGTTCCTGCGCACGCTGCGCGGACGCGGACGCGTCGCCGCGAGCACGTACTTCACCGAGGGCGGACACTCCACTGTGGTGCTTGGGCTCGACGGACACTACATGCACGGATGGGGCGACAACTGGTTCAACGCGAACGACTCGATCCATCTCGTCGACGGACTTTCCGGCGAGCGCTTCTACGCGGTGCGCGGCTCGAAGGAGAAGAAGGAGCTGTCGATACTCGCGTACAGCTGGACCGCCGAGCGCAAGTACAACGTCCGCTTCGCCGGCGAGGTTGGTCCGTGCTTCCCTGCAGGCGCGGCGGTCGTGGGCGATACGCTCTACGTCGCGAACGCAGAGACGAAGACGCTCGACAAGTTCCGCATCGACGAATCCGACCAGGGCACGACGGTCTTCGAGAAGATTGGCTCCGATGCGCTCGACTCGCCCGGCGCGCTTGATTCGTTCGACGGTAAGCTTGTGACCGCGCCAGCGCCGGGGGTTATCTCCTTCGACACCGACGGACGCGAGATATTCGCCGTCAAGGAGGGGTCGGACGTCATCCACGTCTACGACTTCGCGACGAAGGCCGAGAAGCGCACGATCGGCGTTCCGGGCGGATTCGCGACCGGCGCGTGGAATGCGGACCGCCTCGTTTCGCCCTCGGGCGTGGCGCTCGACGAGAAGGGCTTCCTCTGGGTCGCCGAGAACCGCTTCACTCCGAAGCGCCTTTCGCGCTGGGACGCGAAGGCGGGGAAGTGCGTCTACGAGAAGTTCGGCTCTTCCGCCTACGGCTATCCCGGGATGGGAATGGACAGCGAGGATCCGTCCCGCTGGATGGCGTACGACGTCCTCTGGCACGTCGACGACAAGGCGAAGACCGACCACCCCGTCGCGATTGTGCACGAGCCGCAGGACTCCGTAAACCCGCTCCCCGTCTCGGCGATGCACTACACGTGGTTCCGCCGCTCCGGGCGCACGTTCGTCATGGGCTACGACAAGGCGACGACGATGTACGAGCTCAAGGACGGACGCTTCCATCCGCTCGCCCTCGTGAGCTGCATACACGCCTATCTCGTCGGGCTCGGCCGCTTCGAGGAGAAGACGCCGTGTCCGCCGGCGATCATCGCAGCGTACCGCCGCTATCATCCCGAGTTCAAGGACCGCTCCGACGCGGACACCGCTCGCGCCCTGCGCTACGACAGGCGTGCCTTCTTCTGGAAGGACCTCAACCGCGACGGCAAGATGCAGGAGGGCGAAATCGAGCTCGAGATGGCGGACGTCGCTGGCGGATACTGGGGATACTGGGCGGAGTCGCTCGACTTCAACTACCCCGTCTCCGTTGACGGAAAGCTCTACCTGCTCCGCTTCGACGCGGGCGACATGAAGGGCGACTCGCTCCCCGACTGGTCGCTTTCCAGGGCGTTCGGCGCAAAGAAGCCGCTCGCCGGCTCGCTCCCTGCGGGCGAGTGCTCGCTCGGCGGCGAGGCGATGACGGACGTCCACGGCAGGACGGTCCTTCTCGGGATGACGCCGTACATGCTCGGCATCGGACCCGAGGGGCGCATCGACTGGTCGATGTACAATCCGTTCCCGGGCGTGCACGGCGCGCAGAAGGCGTCGCTTCCCGTGCCGGGCGAGCTGCAGGGCCTTCTCTTTTCGCTGGGGACAGTCCCATACTCGAAGACGGCGGACGTCTTCGCGACGATCAACGACCACGGGCGGATGTTCTTCATCACGACGGACGGACTCTACATCGACGAGATGTTCAGCGACTGCCGCGTCTCGGCGAAAATGGACGAGTCGACTGTCGGCGGCGAGGCGTTCGGCGGCAGCTTCCACTACGACAAGGTGAACAAGAAGTGCGTGCTGCAGGCGGGTGGATACCGCAAGTACAACATCATCGGACTCGACAAGGTTCGCGAGACACGCGGGAATCTCAAGGTCTCGGAGGCGCAGATGCGCCTTGCCGCGGAGCATCCGCCGCGCTCGGCGGGCGAGTCGCGTCCGCAGTCCGCGTCCCTGCCCGGCCGCTTCTCGTGGAACGCCGGCGCGAACCACGTCAGCGTGGAGACCGAGGTGGCAGGCGAGAACATGCGCTTCCGCTTCAGCGTGCAGGATCCGTCGCCCTGGGTAAACAACGGCCTCGACCGCCATCTCATGTTCAAGACGGGCGACTGCGTCGATGTGCAGTTCATCGACAGGAACGGACTCCCCGTGCGCGTGATGCTCTCGCCTGCGGCGGGGAATCCGGGCGAGACGCAGCTCACGTTCTACAGGCACACGGTGCCGGAGGCGGAGCGCGCGAAGGCGCATCCTCAGGACTTCTCTTCGCCGTGGCGCACGCACCACGCCGAGGACGTTACGTATCCCGACTGGTCGCGCGTCGTCCATCGCGGGCAGGGCGCGTACAACGCCGAGCTGTGCATACCGCTCTCGCTCTTCCCCGCGAACGGGGACATCAAGATCGACGTCGGCGTCATATACGGCGACGAGGAGGGCAAGATCAACCTCTCGCGCTCGTACTGGTCCAACAAGGAGACGGGGCTCGTCAACGACGTCCCGGGAGAGATAATCCCGCAGCCCGAGAAGTGGGGCACGTTCGCCCGCGCTGGCTCGGCGTCTTCGGAGAAGGACGCGTCGAAGGGCTCGACTGCGGCTTCGTCAAAGCCGGTAAAGCTGCGCCGCGTAGGCTACGTGTTCAACCAGGGCGGGGTCACGACCAGCCGCGCCGAGGGCTGGCGTCCGGGAGACGAGACGCCAACGGTGGGTCCGGTCTACGACGCGGACGAGGGAGTGCTCTACATGGGCGGCTCGTTCGGGTCCGTCAACGCAATCGGGCTCGACGGACGCCTCCGCGCGACGTACACGCTTCCGGAATGCTCGCGGTTCGGCTACTTCGACCGCATGGTGCGCGATCCCGCTTCGGGCGACGTCTATCTCAACGTCGGCGGCACTGCCGAGGCTGGCACGGCGCGCAACCATCTGACCGGTCATGTCTACCGCATACCGGCGCACGCGGCGTCCGGCACTCTCGCCGAGATCGTCGCGAGCAACGTGACGGCGATTTCGTCGAAAGTGATGGACGGGAAGATCCTCCTCGTCAGGCGCGGAGGGGAGCTTGCCAGCTTCGACGTCCGCACGCGCACCGAGGCGCCGTACGGGAAGGCTGAGATCGACGGGGCGGACTACTACACGTGCATGTACGACTGGATGCCGTCCGGGAAGCTCGTCGCGTGCATCATGCACCAGAACCTGTGGGAGTTCGACGGAGGCCGCACGAACGGCGTGGTGCGGGCGATCTTCGGCGAGCGCGAGATCAAGATGGGCAAGGGCTTCATACTCGGCGACATCATGTGGTCGCTCACCGGCGGAACGGTCAAGCGCTACCGCGCCGAGAGCCTGCAGGCCGCGCCTGGCGTCGTGCTTGGCGGAGCGTCGGGGTACTTCCTCGGACGCGTCGACAACTTCCACGAGCTTAACGCAAGCGGAATATGTCCGCTCGGCGGGGAGCTCTTCGCCATAGGCTCGGGCGAGAACGCGGACTGCTATGTCTTCGAGTACGACCACTCGAAGGGCAAGCTAGTCGCGCTGCGCAGGCTCGGCCCGGTGGTGGATCCGTGGAACCTTGCGATCGACCGCGACGGATGGATCTGCTGCGACAACATGGTCTGGCCCTGGACGGCGCGCTCTTCCGCTCCGCCGACCACGCACTTCATGCGCATGCCCGAGCGCGGCGCGGCGGTTCTCCCGAACGGCACGTTCGTGCGCATCATGGAGTCGCACGGCGCGCGCATAGAGGCGTACCACGGAAAGCTGTGCGACGGGGAGATGCAGATCACGGACTGGAACCGCAACGTCAAGGACTTCCCGGAGCCGGGCAACCACAAGCGTCCGGACGGATCCTGGAACTGGGCGCAGGTCCCCGTGAGGACCGATGTCGCGGAGAGCGGCGAGGTCGACGGGCGGAAGGGTTACGAGCTAAGGACCTTCTACGCCGACGGACTCGTCAAGTGCTACCGCGTCAGCGAGAACGGCGAGTTCGCGAAGGACGACTTCTACCGCGAGTACCGCCACGAGGGGAACGTACTCTACGCGGCGAGGGACGGAGACTATGCCGCCGTGACGGACCGCGAGAAGGGCACGGTTACGCTGTTCGCCAAGGGGGCGGGCGGCAAGCGCGTGCGCGTCGGCGTGGCGGAGGGGCTCAAGGGTCCCACGAAGGTCGCCATCTCCAACCGGCGCCTCGTCGTCTACGAGGCCGACGCCCAGCGGCTCGTGAAGTTCGAGTTCTGACCGAAAACGGCGCGGCGGCGATATGGTATAATATGCAGCCATGATCGAATTTGCCAAAGAGACCCTGTCGCTACTGCCGTTCCTGTTCGTCACGTACCTCGTTCTAGAGGCCGTGGAGGCCCATGCGGGCGGCGCGCTCGAGAAGCTGCTTGAGCGCGCCCGCTCCATAGGTCCGCTCGCAGGCGCCGCCGCGGGGGCGATTCCGCAGTGCGGCGTATCCGCCGCGGCTGCCTCGCTGTATGCGGGCGGCGTGGTGACGGTGGGCACGCTCGTCGCCGTATTTCTGTCGACGTCCGACGAGCTTCTGCCGGTCCTTGTGTCCAAGCAGGTCCCTGCGGCGCTGATGGTCAAGATCGTGGCGCTGAAGGTCGCCGCGGCGATTGCAATCGGCTTCTCGCTTAACGCCGTCCTCGCGTTTGCGCGGCACATGCGCCGCCACGTGGAGGTGCATGAGCTGTGCGAGCACAGCAGGTGCGGATGCGGCGAGCACAAGGGCATACTCGTTCCTGCGCTCATACACACCGCGGAGATATTCGCGTTCATCGTCGTCGTTTCGGGGGCGATCGAGCTCGCGATGCACTTCTGGGGCGAGGACTGCCTGCAGACGCTGCGGCTCAACACGCCGGTGTTCGGGGAATTCGCCGCGGGGCTTCTCGGGCTTGTCCCCAACTGCGCCGTCTCCGTCGCGGGCGCGGAGCTCTACTGCAAGGGCGCGATGTCCGCAGGCGCGCTTATGGCGTCGTCTTTCACGGGCTCTGGACTCGGGCTTCTGGTGCTCTTCCGCACCAACCGCAACCTCCGCGAGAACCTCTCCATCCTCGCGTTCGTCTACTTCTCCGGCGTCGCGCTTGGCTGGCTTACTGGTTTCCTCTTTGACTGACGCCACCGCTGCGCGACAGCCCCCCAATTGGGTAATGGTGCGGCGGCGCGCACATTTGATAGAATAAAGCCGTGATGTTCAATGGATTCCGACGGCACGGTGCCAAGGGGTTCAGGACGCGCAAGGAGGTAGAGCATGACGGCAGGAATCTTGTTGGCGGCGGTTGCCGCCACGCACTTTGCAAGCGTCGAAGGAGACGAGTGGAAATCGTCCCCGCTGCAATCTGAGAATGTGAGCGAGCGAAGCGGAGGAAGCGAAGCCGCGAACTCCACCCTTGAGCTATTTGCAACGGACGGCAAAACGCCGCGCGCGGGGTCCGTTCCGTGGCGCGCGTGGGGCACGACGTTCAACGAGCTCGACCTCGACGCGCTGCGGATGCTGAAACCGGCGGAGCAGGACGAGATACTGAAAAAGCTCTTTGCGCCGAAGGGCGAGCTGCGCTTCACGCGCGGACGCCTGACGATGAACGCGAACGACTACTCCCGCGAGTGGTATTCGTGCAGCGAGACGGAAGGCGACTTCGAGCTGAAGCACTTCAACATTGAGCACGACAAGGAGAACCAGATCGCGCTCATCAAGATGGCGCAGAAATTCCAGCCGAAGCTCACGTTCTGGGTGAGCCCGTGGTCTCCGCCCGCGTGGATGAAGATCAACAAGGACTACTGCGTCCTTTCGAGCAAGTTCAACAACCAGCCGAAGGAAAAGGACGCGCTTCTCTACGGAGGCGGAGAGTCCGACGCGGTCGATCCCAACGAGATGTGGCTTCAGGGCGACAGGCGCAAGCCTTTTCCGCGCCGCCTCGCAACGCAGAACTATTTCATCCAGGAGCCGGAGTACCTCCAGGCATATGCGGACATGTTCGTCAGGTTCATCGAGCTGTACAGGAAAGAGGGCGTTCCGATCGACATGGTGATGTACCAGAACGAGGCGTATTCCTACACTCCGTATCCGGGATGTCCGTGGACCGCCGAAGGGACGGTGCGCTTCAACCGCGACTACCTTGCGCCTGCGCTGAAGGCGAAGGCGCCCGGCGTGAAGCTGTATCTCGGCACGTTCAACACGAACCGCAGAAGCTACATCGAGCAGATCTTCGACGCGCCTGGAATGCTGGATGTCGTCGATGGATTCGGATTCCAGTGGGAAGGTCGGGACGTGATGGAGGCGATAGCGGACAAGTATCCGGGGAAGCACCGCATCTGCTCCGAGTCGGAGTGCGGGAACGGACGCATGGACTGGAAGGCCGGCGAGCACACAAGCTGGCTCATCTTCCAGAACCTCGGCAACGGAGCGGACGAATGGTACAACTGGAACTTCATCCTCTGCGACATGGGCCGCTCGCGCTGGGGCTGGTGCCAGAACGCGCTCATCCGCGTCGACTCGAAGACGAAAGAGTTCTCGTACCGTCCTGAGTATTACGCGGTCCGCCACTTCGCGCAGTTCATAAAGCCCGGCGCGGTGCAGCTCGCGTACTCGCCGTGGCGCGACAGCACCGAGGCCCTCTGCTACCGCAACCCGGACGGGGAAATCGTCGTCGTAGCGACGAACTGGGCCAACGGCGAAAAGCGCGTCAGGTTCTCCGTCGCGGGAAAGGCCTATGCCGTCAACCTCAAGCCGCATTCGTTCAACACCTTCACAATCAAGTAGGCGATGCTGTCTTTCGTGCGCAGGAGATGGGCTACATCCGCTTGTAGAGTCGTTTCCCAAAAAGGGGATGGCGACAGGTTCTCGCGTTTTGTTATAATTGCGGCATGAAAATCATCCTTCTTGTTGCTTCGCTTGCCATGTCTGCGGTTGTAATCGCCGCGGAGGGGGAGCCGCGCATCTCCAAGGGCAAGAAGTTCGTCCATCCGGGGATATTCTACACGGAGGGGGACTTCGGACGCATGAGGGCGATGGTAGCGGCAGGACGCGAGCCGTGGAAGAAGTCGTTCGACGCGCTGAGGTTCAGTCCGTATGCGAATTCCGGCGCGTGGGCGCGTCCGCGGGGCGGAGTTATCGACCAGGGGCGCTTCAACGCGACGATAGGAATCGACGGACGCCGCGCGCACGACATCGCGCTTATGTGGAAGCTCACGGGCGAGGAGCACTACGCGGCGAAGGCGCGCGACTTCCTCGTCCAGAACGCGAACTGGACAGAGACGAGCTGGGGCGGGACCGGTCCGCTCGACAACGGCAAGATATATCTTCTCGTCGAGGCGGCCGAAATGATTCGCGACTATCCCGGCTGGGCGAAGGAAGACCAGAAGAAGTTCGGCGACATGCTTCGCAATGTTTTCGTTCCGCACATCTACTCCGGCGACATAATGCGCTGGGGCAATCAGGGACTGACCGCCTGGCACGGTCTCCTCGCCATCGCGATATTCCTCGACGACGAAAAGCTGTATGACCGCGTGTGGAACTACCTTACGGGTCGTCCGCACCGTCCGGACGACAATCCGTTCCCCTCGGGCGGCGTGTGGAAGCCCGACTGGCCCGCGCACTACGGCGAGTTCTTCGTCGAGCGCACGAAGCCGCCGGCGTTCGGCAACGAGCCGGACTGGGGATACGACGACCTGCTCCAGTACTACATATATCCGAACGGACAATGCGAGGAGTCGTGCCGCGACCAGGCGCATGCGACGTACGGCATCTCGCAGATGGTTGCGATTGCCGAGATATTCTGGAACCAGGGAGACGATCTCTACGGACACCTCGACAACAGGCTTCTGCGCGGACTCGAATGGTCGCTTCGCTACAACCTGAGCGACTGGGAGCCGTCCGGGTTCACGGAAAACCCCGCTGAGGCGACATTCGAAAACGGAATGTTCCTGCGCACGCGCACGCGCAACAATCGCTGGAGTTCTGTGAAGCCGTCCTTCCACGCGCGTGGCGCGGATGGAGGTCCGGCCGCGCCGCGAACCGCCGCGCTGATGCACTACACGGTCCGACGCGGCGTATCCACAAACGAGACATTCTGGCTGCAGAAGGCGGTCGACAACCACTTCGCGAACGGAGGAGTCGGCGAGGTGTGGGGGTTTGGCCCGAACTGGTACTACGAGTTCGAGGGATGGGGAACGCTCACGAAGACTCGCACGCCGTGGATGCGCGGTGATCCTGTCGCGGTGCCGAAGGTCCCTGCGACAGTCAAGGCAATCGACTACGACCGCCGTCCGGCGTGCAAACCCGTCATTGAAAGCGGTGCGCTCAGCCGCATAAAGCGCGGCGACTCCTTCGACTACACGGTGAACGTACCGGAGGCGGGTGACTACCGCATTTCAGTTGTGTACAAAAGTGCGAGGCGACTTGAGCTGGCGCTTGCGGCGGATGGCGGGCGATACAGGGGCAAGGAGCTTCCGCCTGCGGACGACTACAAGAAGGCAACGCTCGGCGTGCGCAAGCTGGAGGCGGGCGCGGTAGTCCTCAAGATCGGCGTCGTAAACGCCACCGGCGCGCGAATTAGGTCGATTGTGGTAGAGAAGTAACTACACTTCCATCCCTGCGCCCAAATGGGGGATGTTTCCCGAGCCGCCGCGTGTGGTAAAATGGTGTCGCATAGTTGGCATGGTCCAGCACAAGAAAGGAAAGTGGTATATGAAGCTCAAAACATTAGCCATCGCATTTCTCTCGACAGTTGTCTCGCTGTCGTCATTAGTCGCCGATACATTCTGGACTGCCGGGAGCGAGTCTGAGACGAAATACTGGGACGACGCCGCCAATTGGAACGCCGGCGGCGGAAACTACGTGGTGAACATGAGCGGGAATCCAGAGACGGAGATAAACTTTCGCACCCATGGATTTGACTCGTTCGGAACCGGGTTCTGGGTTGAGAACAAGCTTTCCGGCGTCGTCACATTCAAGTCGGAATCCTCGGACTGCGGACTGAACATGACGGGCAGTTTGTCCATGCACGTGGGCGGATGGGGCAATCCTGGCGCACTTGTCATAGATGGCGGAACATACCACTTTGCAAACGACCTGCTTGTCGGATACGACAGGAATGTTGGGAGCATGACATTGAAGAACGGCCGAGTCGAAGTCGCGTACTGGTTGCCGATGGGTGCTGGTGACAACATTCCCGCCGATCAGACATCAGAGATGATCGTTGAAGGTGGCGAACTCATCGTCGGATGGCGAGATGGCGCGTATGCCGACAATGCGAGGATCGAGATACCGCGCACGGACGGAAAGAAGGCTTCGTTTCTCCTGAAGGGAGGTCTTGTGAGCGTGCATGGTTCTGGCGGACGCTCTCTTTCGATATGCGAGGGCGCCAATACCACCGGCACGTTCACGATTTCAAACGGCACATTCGTGGCGCGCAGCGAGAATGTCGTCGTAGCAAACGGTAGCGGCTCGACGGGAACGCTGAATCTTCACGGAGGGACTTTCAAGGCCCCGGCGATCACTGCTGGGAGCGGAACAGCGGTCATCAATTTCGACGGCGGAACGTTCACGCCGACGGCGATAGGCGACGCGCTGCCGGCGAATGACAAGCTGACGGTCAACCTTGGCGCACATGGAGGTGTCATCGACGCCAAAATGTCGGCGTCCGTCTCCTCGCCTTTTGTCGGGACCGGTACTCTTTCAAAACGCGGTGCTGGACTTGTCACGATCAACGGCACTGTGGCAGACGGCACGGTGAGCGTCGAAGAAGGCGCGGTGGCGATTCCGGAAGGGGCAACTATAAACACGGTGAGGCTTGGCGCTGGCACATCGCTGTACATAAAGGGAGAAAATGCGACGTCGGGGAAGACCGTCGAAGAGCTGAAGGCGTTGGTGAATGTGGAAAACTGGGATATTGCGGAGAGCGCATCTGTATCCGCTGTCGGCGAACGCGGCGCCGACGCGGAAACGCCCATCGACACGACATGGATACTCCCTGCCGGCGGTGCAGGGCTATATGATGATCCGTCGAACTGGTCGCGCGGCGTGCCGACTGCGATAGACAGGGCTGTCTTCGTTTCGGATGCCGAAGTCTGCACATCGGGAGACAACAACGGACGAAGCATGTCCGGACTTGAGGTGAGGAACGGAGCGACGGTGTGGTTCCACACCATTCAGCAAGGGAATTATCCGCAGTTCAACTTCTCGTCCATCACCGGAGATGGCACAGTAGGATTCAACCGCTGCGGTTTCGCACCTCTGCAGAACGGAGACGAGCTCGTCATTCCGTCTTCCGTCACCCTGGCGTTTGCCAACGATACCGCCTCAACGGCGGGCAATGATTCGTGGATCCAGGGTTCTCCTGGATCCGTGGTCGTGAACGGCGATGTGCTAGTTAAAAACTATCTTCTGATTTGGACAGGCGTCACCTTCAACGGGACTGTTGTCATGGAGAACGGTTCACGCATCAACGGCAACGGTGCGGCTGTGGTGCTTGGGGAAAACTTCCGACTTGTCGTGCCCGAAGGGAGCACGGCTACGGTGGACGGAAGCTGGAATAATAACACGTCTGTGTTCAACAAAGTGGGAGCCGGTACTCTTGTTGCAAATCATACTGGCTACGGCAATCTCGTAATGAAAGAGGGCGTCGCAAGGCTGCAGTCGAGCGAGGGCCCATGGACGTACTTCACTTTCCAGGGCGGGACGCTGCAGTTCGCATACGCCATGAACTGGTTCGACGAACTAGTCAACCGAATCAACAGCTCAACCGTACACACTGAAGCAATCAAGCTCGACACGCAGCTCGACGTCACGCTCAACACGGCGCTCGGCAATAACAATACGACGACCAACGGATTCGTCAAGCTTGGTCCGAACACGCTGACGCTCACAAGTCAGCCCGCTTACACTGGCGACACCGAAGTGCGGGAGGGCGTACTGGAGATTCCTGTTGGCGCGACTCTCCCGGGCGAACTTTCCGTGGGCGAAGGCGCTAAGATCAAGCTGACGGTCAATCCGGTCGTTTGGATGGCGGGATACACTGGTACATTGTTTGAATACGGCACGCTGGCTGAGGGGCTTGTTCTCGGCGTGGGCAACATTGAGGTTGCCGGACTCTCTGGAGAGATCGGCATTGCATTCGACTTCACAGAGTCGGGCAAGGTCAAGGCGACGGTGACCGGTGAACAGCTTGTCTGGAAGGGTGCCGATCAAACAAACTGGGTGGGCGAGTACACCTGGAAGAGCTCCGCCGACGGTTCGGACAAGCTATATGCGGCGGGATACGACGTCGTCTTCAACGCGTCAGAAATCGGCGAGGGAGTCCTCGCCACGAATACTGTTGTCGTGAACCAAGATGTCGCGCCGGGATATGTATTTGCAGCAGTTCCTGCCGGTAAGGGTTATCGGCTCGCGGGGGAGAGTGTAGAGGCGTCAGGGCTGACCAAGTCAGGCGCAGGCGTGTTCATCCTCGCAAACGAGCAGTTCCACTCAAGCGGCGCGACGACGGTGTCCGAAGGCGAACTGGTGCTCGAAGGTTCTACATTCAGCGCGGGAGCGGACATCTCTAACTCCGGCGTTATACGCGCATCCGGAGACGCTGTGTCGACGATTACCCGCCATGTGACGGGCGAGGGATCGGTTGCAATCGACGAGAATGCCACGCTTTGCCTAGCGGATCAGGACCTGGACCAAGACGTGACGGGAACGGGCACGCTCCTCGTGACGAACGGCTGGCTGACACTCGTCCGGTTGCGGAGTCTGTCGAATTTCCGCGGGAATATTCGCCTTGCCCAAGGTGGAACTGTTTACGAGAAGACGGAGTTCAACAACGATCTCCGTAACGGCAATGTTTATCCGCTCGGGCAGAACTCCACGATAGTCTTCGCGGGCGGAACGCTCGATGGATTCTACTTAAACAACAACACTGTCATCACCTCGCCTTTCGTGATGGAGAACGGAACGACGAGCCGTCTCAACAACACGCACCAGCGCAGCGGCGCCGGAAATAACATGTGGGTTTATTCGACGCTCTCGGGCGGCGGCAACCTGCGGTTCCAGTCGAACGGGCGGACCACGTATCTGTACGGCGATGCATCGGCCTTCACTGGGGAAATAGAGCTGGTGGGCGGGCTGTTCCGTTTCCAGAATGAAGTCGCGGGCGGAGCGAACTCGACATGGAAATTCGCGTCTGCGCAGACATATGACATCTATAACGCCTGGAACACTACGATTCATTTCGGCGCGCTGAATGCGCCGGAGTCCGGCACGCAGATATGGGTCAACAATGGCGGCGCCATTGTCGAGATCGGCAACAAGGCCGATAGTGTAATCAACGGTTACTTCGGCGGTTCCGAGTTCACGCTCAGCAAGGTCGGCAGCACGTCGCTTGTCGTCAACGGAAACTCGCCGAGCGCAAACGTTGTCGTTAGTGCGGGTGCGTTCGGCGGAACGGGCACGTTCAAGTCTCTGAACTTCTCCATCGGGACGAAGGTAGTGTTCGGCGATCTTTCGGACAAGAAGCTCGTGTACGACGGACCGAAGTCGCTCTCCGAGCCGGTATGGGCGAAGGAGCCGGACATTGTGCAGCCGGAAGGTATCCGCGGACGCTGGAAGCTCGGTGTGCGGAAGGATTCGGTCCAGCCCGAGGAAGGCGATGCCTATGACGTGTGGACCCTTACGGCGACATATTCGAAGCCTGGGTTCGCGCTTTCCCTGCGTTGAGTCGGAGGCATACCCTCGGCGTTAATTTGTGCTCTGACCGCGCCTCGCTGCGCGCCCCTCGTAGCCATTGCCAATTTTCGCCCCCGGCGGGTTCTCCGTCCGTTTGCGATAGGATATGGTATAATAATGGCATGGCGACTTGCGAAAAGAAGATTAAGGTGCCCACCACGGGGCTGTGTGACTTCCCAGGGCGGCTACCTCACGCTTTCCGAGATAATCGACGAGAGCATGTTCCGTCTCGGCATACCGAACAACGAAATCGCGAACTCCCTTTCCGAGGGCTATGTCGCGGCACTGCTCGGCAGCGGCATGACGGACTGGACCGAGCAGCTCGCCGAGTCGCGCGCCGGGCTTCGTGCGAAGGGCGTTGAGACGCTTCTGAAGAAGAACCTAAAGTCTGCTTTCGCGGCGGTCCCGCACGAGTGGAAGATCGAGAGCGAGAGGGAGGCGAAGCGCTACTTCCTTTTGTTCATGAAGCTGATCGGCTCGGAGATCTCCGGCGAGCGGCAGAGCGCTCGCGGAAGGGCGGACGCGATACTTAAGGACAAGAGCGGCGTCTACGTCTTCGAGTTCAAGTACGGCAAGACGGCCCAAGAGGCGCTAGCACAGGCCCGGACGAAGGAATACGCGGGCCCCTGGCTCGACGGAGCGCCGCCTGTTTTCTACGTGGGCGTAAACTACGACCCCGCGAAGCGCGGAATCGACGACCCGCTGGTCGAGCCGGCATAAGGCCGCTGTATAGGTCCATCGCGGAACGGCGGAGCCCCCTGTAATTCGACTTAACCGAAGGTGGCCAAAACTCCGCGCCCAAATGGGGGATGTCGGAATCGGCAGAAAATTGGTATCATGGATTTGTAATTAAAGCAAAGAAGGACTGAACTTATGAGCATTAACGCTAAATCCGTTAAAGTTTTGGCGACGGCAGCATTCGCCATTCCTATGTTCGTATTTGCGGGGCACGACTGGGTGGGTGAAACGCTTGACGCCACTGAAAATCTCTATTTGACCGGCACTGCTGCAAACTGGACGCCGGAATCGGTTCCGGAAAGCGATTATGTGCGTTTCATGAAGGGCAACACGACGGCAACTTTCAACAATATGATAACCCCGACAGACTATTTTTGGGTCGGGTCGACGTCAGGCACCTTCACCGATACGGAAGGCAATCCGCTTTGGTGCGTCTGGCAGTCTTTGGATGATAGCGCCGACTGCGGCATCAATGCAGACTGCAAGCTGGCGGTGTGCGATGCGGTCGACCAGCGTGGAAACCTCTGGATCAAGAGCGGGTCGTATACATTCAACAGCCTTGACTGGGGCAAGGGGCTTGGACCAGCAAAAATCAAGTTGACCGGCGGCACCCTGAAGTCAAAAGGTTTTACGAATTTCTCGGGCAAGCCGGATGCGACTTTGGAAATAGATGGCGGCACTTTCGACACTGACGCCGAGTTTGTGATAGGAACGACGGAGGGAAGTACTGGCATTGTCCATCAGACAGGCGGAACATTTACCCCGAAGAAGTTCTGGGTGGGGTCACGCTATGAGTACGGTCAAAAGGCCTTTGGCCGGTATGTCATGACAGGCGGTTCGATTACGACGGACAGCGGTGAGGATTTTGTTGTTGGCGGACAGGACTACTCTACCGGCGTTGTTGAGGTCGTCAGCGGCACAATAAACGTCGGAGGCAATCTCTTGGTGCCATGGGGCGGGAATTCCACGGGCCGCATGACGGTCGGCGATGGCTCGGTGATTGAGTGCGGCAATTTCAGACTGAGTGACAACAATGGGGGAGATGGCGAATATACGCAGAACGGCGGGAAGATGACGGTGAGGTCTGCGGCGACGATAGCTAACACTGCTAGCCGGGCCGTGGCCACGATCAAAGGCGGAGAGCTCTTGGCGAGCGGGAATATCAATGTCGCTACGGCTGCTGGCGGCGACGGAACACTTGTATTAACGGGCGGAACATTGAGTTCTGGGGCATGGGTCTGCATCGGCGCAGGCGGAAACGGATACTATGTGCAGAAAGGCGGGACATTTAACATTACCCAGGCGTTCATCTCGGGTCAGGGCTCGAACAACTCAGCAGCATCATACAGCATCATTTCAAACGGAACGCTGAATGCAAACCAGCTTTTTATCGCAGAGAACAGCACCTCAAGCGACATGACTATCGAGGGCGGAACGGTCGCAATTTCGAGCACGGCCTACATTTCCAAGAATTCATCAGAAGGCAGAGGTGTGTTGACGATGAACGGCGGACGCCTCACAATCGGCGCCGAGACGTATATTGCAAACGCCGATAATTCAACTGCGCTAGTCACCCTGAACGGCGGCGACCTAGAGACAACCGCGGCAAAGAAGTTCTATGTCGGCAAGGGCGTGGGTTCAAAAGGCGAAATTGTGGTGGACGGAGGACACCTTAAGGTGAACAACGAAATTCACCTTGCGCCGTCGTCGGGATCGACAGGCATTGTCCATGTGACGAGCGGAACGATCACCAATACGAGCTGGCTGGTGCTTGGCATAAACGATGCCTATCATGAATCGACGTTGCGCATTGACGGCGGCGAGGTGTACAACCAAGGCAATGTTACACTCGGATCTTCGATGGGCAACGGTTCCAAAGACAATCTTGTGGTCGCGGGGACGGGTATCCTTCGTACTACGGGAAACATCTACATCGCTGAGGGCCACACGCACGATGCCTCAAATCCTGCGGAGGCAACGGTCACTGTGGATGGCGGGCTCGTGGACAATTCCGCTGGCGAGACACAGTTTTTCATGGGCAACAGCATCGCGGGGACTACGGGGACACTCAACCTCAACGGTGGTGAGTATATAACGAAGCAGATACAGTATGTGAATGGAGCTGGCACGGCCAAGGTCAATTTCGGAGGAGGAAAGCTCAAGGCTGCTTCAGGGTCCGATTCATACATAATCTGGGCCAACGGCTCAGCCCATATGTCCGCATCACTAGTGGAGGACACTACTTCGACGATTGACACCTCTTCGCAGAACCTGACGATTAATGTTCCGATAGACGGAGCTGGAAATCTTGTCGTCACCGGAGGTGGATCGCTCGCGCTTGGTGCCGGAATGACCTATACAGGAACCACTGCAGTTGAAGCAGGGACAACCCTTTCCCTGAGCGACGCATCGGCAACCACATCGCGACTGATACTCAGGGGCGGCAGCGTCTCGGCTCCGGCGAACTTCAGCGTCGCCGAGGTGGAACTAGCTTCTGGTGGCGAGGTCTCGCTTCCGTCTTGGTACACGACGAGCATGAAGCTGATCATAAGCGGCAATACGACGCTTGTTGTGCCGCAGGGTACGGAGCTGGGCGATGTCGAGTTCAGGGACAACGGCAAGATCGTATACACGCTTTCGACCTACACGGCAGGCGAGACGGCTAGTGTCGCCACAATTGGAACGGTTACTTATCCTGAAAGCGAGACAATCGCCGAACATATCTACATCTCGGTAGACGGCGTTCGCATGGCGACGGTAGCGGATACGAACGGAGCCCTTACTGCAGCGCCGCGCGAGGTAGAGTGGATCGGCAACGGCACTGTTGATTACTCCGACGGCACGCAGTGGCAGGGTGGATCGCTTACGGGCTTTGACATTGCAGTCCTTGGCAAGGATGCAACAGTTTCAAGCGCGCACCCAGCAATGAAACTGACTGGTGGAGCGACCGTTGCAGTCGCGCAGGAAGTGACAATCGACGCACTTGCCATCGGTGCCGGCGGCGGTTCTATCAATACGGGCAGCTACGGCGTGACGATTGTGAATGTAAAGAGCGTTGAAGGGACTCTTGGTTTCTCCGGTACTGGTACTGCGACGATAAGCGCGGCACCTGCTGCGTCGGTTGGGCTTGCTTTGTCCGGCACTGTGGTCGCGACAGTCCCGTATGCGACTAAGTTCAGCTCGCTGTCGTTCGCCGCAAGAAATCTTCTGTTTGTCGATGTGTCGGGATTGAGCGAGGCAACGACACTTGAGACGCCATGTCCCATCTCTTTGCCTCAGGGCTATTCCGATCCGAACTGGTTTATCGCGCCCAAAGGCAAACGTGTCGTCTTTGACTACAATTATGACAACGGAATCAAGCTTACGTCAATGCATCCTGCAGCCGAGGGCGAGAGCGTGGTGGCCGTGTTCCTCGGCTCCGGCAGCGGCACGGGTGAGTGGCGTACGAGCGGACATTGGGTGCTGGGAACAGCGCCAACGAGTGTCGATACAGCGGTGTTGCCCTTCAGCGGAACAGTCAACATGATAAGCGGCGGCAACCAGACGGCAAGCAACGTGGTGATCAAAACGTCGCATGTAAAGTTCAACAGCACCAACGGCTGGCCGAGCTTTGGCGCCGAGGAAATCATCGGCATTGAAGGCGCGACACTTGAACTCCAGACCGTGGGTCTCAAGCCCGCCTCGGGAAAGACGATGAAGGTATATGTGGACTGCGACTGTGTGGCCACCAACCCCGACCAGGATACCTGGTTCGACGGCAACGATGCCGACAGCCGCCTCGAAATGCACGGCAACATCTGCGCCACCAACTCCCCCTTCCGCCTGAACGGCCATACCGACATCTACGGCAAACTCATTGCAAACCGTCCCCTTGGCGACGACAACTACATCTCCGGCGGCGTCACCTTCCAGCCCGGTTCGGAACTGATAATCGGTGAAAACGGCGAAGTGAAAATCACCGGCTCGAACACGTTCCAGGGCAACGTCACCGTCAACGGCGTGCTGCAAAACCGCTCCAACGGCACAACCTTCTCCGCCGGGACGGTTCTGAGCGGCTCGGGGACGCTGGACTTCTCCCACAGCGCGAATTTCGCGGCGAATATTTCGGGCGCTTTGACTATCAACCTCACCGGCTTTGGCAAGAATGGCGAGGGCCAGACGTATTTCAGCGGCGATAATAGCGCGTTCACCGGGTATTTGAATTCGTCCAGCCCCTACCACAACCCCTACTTCGCCGCTGCCTCGGCCGGTAGCGCATCGGCGCGCTTCAACTTCGTGGGCGACGTGCGCACAAAGTTCGCCGAGGGCGTCATCAAATTCGGCGAGGCGAAATTCACGAAAAACGACTGGTGCGTGTGCTACATAGACGACGCCACGGGCCCTGTCGTATTCGAGATCGGCGCGCTTTCCACTGGCGAGGACACGATCGGCGCGGGCTACTCCTTCGGCTCCAACAAAGACAAGCTCACCATCCGTAAGGTCGGCACGGGGCTTCTTTCCACCTGGGGCGACCAGTATCAGCACCTCGAAGTAAAGTCCGGCACCGTTGCTATGAAAGACAATCACGGGCCATCTAGCACCTTCATTTGGACTGGCGGAACGCTGCGCTTCGACGCGGCGTACAGCTGGGATCCGACCCCGCGCTTCGACTGCGTAAATTCCACTGTCGTCGATATTGATACTGCCGGTCACGACTTCACATGGGGAACGGCCTTGACGGATAATGTCGGCATTACAAAGCGTGGCGACGGCGTTCTTACGCTTACTGGTGCGCACACATACACGGGCGATACGACTGTACTTGGCGGAACGCTCGTGCTCCCGCTGAACACGGGCGTAGGCACTCTTGCAGTCGCAGATGGCGCGACGCTTGCCGTCGACGGCAGTTCGCTTGAAGTGCTCGAAAATACGGCTTATGAAATCCTGTCGGGTTCTACGGATTCTGCGTCGATTGCAAGGATACGGGTCACCAATTCGGACTGGGATTGGACCACATCGTCCGCCGACGGCAAGATCAGCGCCACGGCGGAGGCCTGGGGAGATGTGCCGAACGTGTGGGTCGGCGGAGAAGAAGGGTACTGGAAGGATGGCGTGAACTGGAGCCGTAACATAGCTCCACTGGCGACGCATACTGCCAAGTTCACATCGAGCGCGCTTGTATATCTCGACGGAGACAAGAGCATCGCTACGCTCGACGCGGAAACTGGCGCTCGCGTGCTTTTCAAGTCTGCAAGCGGCGACAGGACCCTCCGACCCAAGACCATGACCGGATCAGGTACCGTCGCACTGCATCACGTGGGCATAATTCCGTCTGTAGCCATGACCATCCCCGATACGCTGACTCTCGAGATCGTGAAGGTCAACGACGACAACACAATCGACAGTTGGCTTGAGGGAGATACGGCAGAAACGGCGCTTACAATCAACGCTCCGATTGTCGGCGACGGCTATATAATCTTTCGCGACCACGTTGTCCTCGCTGGCGACAACTCCGGCTTCACGGGCAAAGTGCTGAGGGACGCGAATGGCACGCTTACGTTCAAAGCCACTAAAAGCGGTTCTGCCGCCGCCGCGTGGGAATTCCAGGGCGACATAAACACATCAGCCATAACAGAGGGAACGCTGAGCTTCGGCTCGCTTACCCTTAGCGGACAGAAGTGCTGGTATCAGAATTCCAGCAGCTCCATGACGATTGAAATCGGGGCACTCGGACAGGACATGCAGTTCGGCGGGAATTTCTTCTTCGGAGCAGAATACTACGACACTGGCACGAATCCCGAAAACGTGACGCTGAAGGTCGTCGGCGGGAAATTGACCTATGCGAGCTACGGCATGCGCAAGATAGAGGTTGTCGCCGGTGAAATGGTTCTCGCCGCGCCGACGCACGGCGATGGACACTGGACGAGCTACCGCGACAACCGCGCAGGATACCAGATAGACTCGCTGGTCGTTCGAAGCGGCGCAGCGCTCTCTGGCAGCAATGGCGACCAAAAGATACTATCGGCGACGTTCGGCAATGGGTCGATACTCAAGACGACGCTCAAGAAGACGTCCGAGACTGTCGGCGAGACGACTGTGACGACATACACAGCTTCTCCGGTGCCTGCGGTTGAGGGAACGGTTGACGTCTCGGGAATCCATGTCCAGGTGGCAAACCCCGAGTTCGTAAACGACGACATTATGTCCGGGGAAGACGAGGCTGCAAAGTCGGCGCTTGCATCGACGGTGTTCCCGCTTCTTAAGGCTGGTGCGGTCTCCGGCAAGGCGACGCTTGACTCTGAACTTACGGGGCTCGGGACGAAAGTCTGGAGGACGTGCAATTCGGCGACTTCTCTGGGGCTTTGTTGCCGCAACGCAAAGTTCGTTTTCCTAGTCAGGTGACGTCGTGCCTCTGTGCGCGTCCCTAGTAGCCATTGCGGATTTTCGCCACGAAAATTTCGCAATGGCTATTGCTTTCGTCCGCTGGTTATGCTAAGATTCAGGTGTGATGACTTTGCGAGCGACAACGGCTGCCATCTTGCTGGCCGCAGGCCTTTCCGCCTATGGCGAGAAGGCCTATGTCTTTTCGTACTTCAACGACATTCCGTTCGGAGGCCGCCGCGGAGAGGCGGCGGGGCTTAGGCTCGCGACGTCGCCGGATGCGAAGCGCTGGACGGTCGTGAACGAGGGGCGGCCGGTGCTTGTTCCCGAAGTCGGCAAGGATCGGCTCATGCGCGATCCGTCCATCTGCCGCGGACCGGACGGCACCTTCCACCTCGTGTGGACGCTCAGCTGGTATTCGAATTCCATCGGGTACGCCTCCTCTCGCGACCTGATACACTGGTCCGAGCAGCGCGAAATACCGGTCATGGAGGGTATCCCGGAGACGCGCAACTGCTGGGCTCCCGAGGTCACGTACAACCCAGACGACGGGCTCTTCTACGTCTACTGGTCTTCGACCGTCACAGGAAGGCATACTCCGATTCCCGACATGCACAGAAAGGAAGCCGGGCTCAACCACCGCACCTACCTCTCGACTACGCGCGACTTCACGGTGTTCTCCCCTCCGAGACTCTGGTTCAACCCCGACTTCAGCACTATCGACGCCTTCGCCCTGCGCGATCCGAAGGACGGCAGCTGGATTCTCTTCGCCAAGAACGAGAACCACACGCCGGTGCAGAAGAACATCGTTGTCGCGTTCTCTGAGAGCCTTGCGGACGGATTCCACGAGCCGGTGTCGGGTCCGATAACGGACCATATCACCGAGGGCCCCACCGCGTTCTTCATCGGCGACGACCTGTATCTCTTCTACGAGAACTACCGCAGCCACTTCTACGGCGCGATGGTGAGCAGGGACCGCGGCAGGACTTGGGCGGACGTGACGGCGGAGTTTGAATTCCCGCGCGACATCAGGCACGGCACGGTCTTCGAGGTTGACGCCGGAATCGCCGCCTCGCTGCACCGGCCCGGACGCTTCGGGCATGAAGAGGCGGCGGGCAAGCCAGCCGTTGCCGTATCCGACATGACGATGCTCAGCCTCAAGATGTCGGCGGAGAAGATGAACGGACTCGGCGAGCGCATCCGCTTCACGGGCGAGGTGAAGGACGTGGTGCGGGGTGCGGACACCGTGCAGATGGTTCTCGACGACTGGCATGGTTCGTTTGTGGCGACGATTCCGCTGCCGGCCCGCTCGAAGGTGCCGCGGGAATGGGGCGTCGGAGCGCGCCTCTGCGTCTGCGGCACGCTCTCGTTCCGCTATCCGGAGTGCGACGACTTTCGCATCGCCGTCGCCAAGCGCGACGACGTGCAGGTGCTTCGCGCTCCCGCCTGGTGGACTCCGGTACGCCTTGCCGCCGCAATCACGCTTGTGGCGCTCCTTTTCCTCGCGATACTCGGCTGGGCGCTCCTGCTGCGCCACCAGAAGGCGGCCGAACTGAAGGTGCACGATGCAGTTCAGAAGGAGCGGCTGCGTCTCTCCAGCGACCTGCACGACGGCTACCAGCAGCTCCTCGCGGGGTGCATGTTCCGCCTCACCGCCGCGATGACGCTCGGCGAGAAGCTGAGGAACGGAGGAAGCCCCGCGCTGTGGCGCAAGGTGGACGAGCAGTTCGACGGACTCCGCTCCTCGCTTACGCACGCGCAGGACGAGCTGCGCGCGGCGCTCTGGACCATGAAGGAGGAGGCGGAGGGCCCGGCAGCCATCGGCGATCTCTTCCGCTACGCGGCGTCGAGGCTTCCGCAGTGGGAGGGAATCGTCTCCTTCGAGACGGAGGGCGAGGAGTCGCCGATCTCCCGCCGCTATGCTGGCGCGCTGCTGATGATCCTGCAGGAGGCGGTCGGGAATGCGCTCCGGCACGGAAGGGCGAAGCACGTGAAGGTGCGCGTCGTCTTCGGCAGGAAGGGGCTCGCGATGATCGTCAAGGACGACGGATGCGGCTTCGACGTGGCGGCTTCCGGCGGGGCGCCTGGAGTGCACCTCGGGCTCAAGAGCATGCAGTCGCGAGCGGAGAACATCGGCGGCAGGTTCGCGGTGCGTTCCGCGCCTGGGAGCGGAACTGAAGTAAAAGTAGTGCTGGAGGCGTAAAATGATAAAGGTAATGATAGTGGACGACCATCCGGTCGTGAGGAACGGACTCGAGGCCATGCTCTCGGTCGAGGAGGACATGGAGGTCGTCGCGGCGGTCGAAGGCGGCGACGCGGCGGTCGCGTGGTGCGCGGAGAACGCGCGGAACCTCCCGGACGTGGTCGTTGCCGACGTGCATATGCCAAAGGGGGACGGATTCGGCATGCTGTCCGCGCTGAGGAACGCCCACCACGGTGTCCGCGTGCTGCTTCTCGCCGGGATGCCGCTGAAGGACGAGGAGACGCGTGCGAGGGAGGACGGAGCGCGCGGGTATCTTCCGAAGAGCCTCGACGGACGCGAGCTGGTCAAGTTCATACGGAGGATCGCGAAGACGGATTCCGGCTTCGAGGCCAACGCCTATGAGCAGAACACGGGCGTACTGTCCGACAAGGAGCTGACGGTCCTGCAGTACGCGAGCGAGGGGAAGACGCGCGACGAGATAGCCGTGATAGTCGGCATCAGCCCCGAGACAGTGAAGACCCACCTGAAGCACATCATGGAGAAGTTGAACACTGTGAACACCGCGGCGTCCGTTGCGCGCGGCTTCGAACTCGGCCTTCTGCGCGCATAAGGCAAAGTCAAAATACCCCATGTCGCGGTGAATGCAAAACCGGAATGCTGTAGTGAGCAAAACTGGAATGGAGCGAGAGAGCCTGTTAAGCGGGCTTCAGCGAGGGATTTTGCTTCAAAGATGGCGATTGTTGAAAGTTAAGAAAACCATACGCCCCCCATGGGGGGCGGCAGTCTCGGTGTAGCGAGCAAAACCGGAATGTGGAGTATACTATGCTCCATGAAACAGCAAATATCAAACCGACTGGGTGTCGCGCATGTCCGCGACACGATGATGCAGTTCATAACCGGTGCGATCACACGCCAGCAGGCGATGGAGTCGCTTCAGGTCGGGCAGTCGCAACTGTATTCGTTGCGCACGTCCTACCTCGCGGCGCGGGCTCAGGGGCGTGGCGACGACTGGGAGCCGGGTTCGTCCGGCGGCAACCACATGCCGACTTGGCCTGACAAGGTGCAGTCGTTCCTGCGCAGGGCCCTGGAGCCGGATGGCGACGCGAAACGGTATTCGTATGCGTTTGCCGCCAGCGAGGTCGGGAGGCGCTTCGGCTTCCCCGTAGACCGCTCCCAGGTCCGGCACTGGGCCATTGCGCACAACCTCCACCTGGCCGACCACAGGGCGCGGCCTCCGGCGCACGTCCGCCGCTGGCAGCGCAAGTCGGTCGGCGAGCTGTGGCAGCTGGACGCGACGCCCGACTACTTTCTCGGACGCTCCTGCCAGGCTCTGCAGCTCATCGACATGGTTGACGACTGCAGCCGGATGCAGGTCGGCTGCCGGCTCTACCGGAGGGAGACGGTCGCGTCGTATCTGGACTTGTTCTACAGAGCCTTCACAAGATACGGCCTCCCCCTGGAAATCTACGTGGACAAGGCGGGTTTCTTCAGGAACGACGACGGGTCGTTGACCCAGCTCGGCAGGAGGCTGAAGTTCGTCGACATCTCCTTCGTCTTTGCGAACACGCCCGAGGCGAAGGGGAAGATCGAGCGCGTGCATCAGGTCTGGCAGGACAGGCTTCCGGCGTACGCGGCGAGGGAAGGCATTACGGGAGACACTCCCCTTGAAGAGGTAAACGAACAGCTGGACTGCCTGGTCGACTACCGCAACGGGTTCGAGCGTCACCGTGAGCTTCACGACGTGCCGCTGAACGTCTGGACGGACAAGATCAGGTCGGGCCAGTGCAAGCTGCGTCAGCCCCCGCAGGACGGATGGTGGGAGCTGATCTGGTCGGAATGGAAAGGTTCGACGATCGGGCCGCGCGGGCGGTTGCTGGTCGACGGATCCCTCTGCTCGACGGAATGTGCAAATGGAACCCGCGTGTGGATCTGCCGGCACCTCGACGGAACCGTGTCTCTCGTGCTCAACAAGCCGGAAAAGGGAACGTCGCCGAAGGTGGTGTTCACCAACAATCCGAAGGTGTACAGGAGTCGGTGACTGAATGGAGTGGTGTCGCGGCGGGGTGCCCAAGCGGCAGCCGGGCCTTCAAAACAGCCCGGCTGTATTAGCTTGGGTCGCCGCGAGAGCATGAAAATCATTCCGGTTTTGCTCGCTACAACTTTTCCGGTTTTGAAATCTACACGACAAGTCAAAATACCCCATTGACTGCGGCGCACAGGTTTTGATATACTATCCACCTACAAGTCACAGGCCAGGTTAGCACAGTTGGTAGTGCGGCTCATTCGTAATGAGCAGGTCGGGGGTTCGAATCCCTTACCTGGCTCCACAGATGGCGGGAGTAGATCAATTGGTTAGATCAACAGATTGTGATTCTGTGGGTTGCGGGTTCGAGTCCCGTCTCCTGCCCCAGGCGAGAAACTTAGGGATTGGGGTAAAGAGATGACAGTTGTGCAGTCGCTGATCGATTTGCAGGAAGTCGACGGACGCATTCGCGAGCTCGAGCTCGAGCTCAAGGACCTTCCCCGCCGCAAGGCGCTTGAGACGGCCCGTCTTTCGGGCGTTTCGGCCGATCTTCAGGCGGCAAAGGCGAGCCAGGAGTACGCTGCCCAGCGCGTGAAGGGCTTCGAGGAGGACGCGAAGGAGCTTCGCGAGAAGATCCAGCAGCTCAAGACGACGCAGATGGGGCTCAAGTCGAACAAGGAGTACCAGCAGTACTCGGTGCAGATCGACCTTGTCTCCCACGACCTCGAGACGACGGAGAACAACCAGCTCGCGGCGATGGAGCATCTGCCGTCCGCGGAGGCGCGCATTGCCGACGCGCAGGCGAAGTTCGACCGCGAGGCGGGCGGCGTGAAGGCGTTCTGCGACGAGATCGACGAGCGAATCGCGAATGTGACTGCGGCTCTCGCGGAGGCGCAGAAGGAGCGCGCCGAGAAGGCGAAGCTCGTCACAGATCCCAGGTACATGCTCTACTACGAGCGCCTCAGGACCAAGCGCTGGCCCGTGGTGGTCGCGCTTACGCACGAAGGTGTTTGCGACGGGTGTCATCTCGTCCAGCCGCCGAGCGTCTCGCAGATGGTCGACGCGAACGAGAAGCTGGGCGAGGCCGGAAGGCCCCAGAACATCGTCGCGTGCACGATGTGCGGACGCATCCTGTACCGCTGATCTTTGAAATTTCTCCTGAAGTGACGCGCGAGTGACCGGTCGCTGCCGCAAGGCAGAGGAAAGTCCGGACTCCGCAGGGCAGAGGGTCCGCTTGTCAAGGGCGGAAGGCGCGCGGCAATCGCGCGCGATGGAAAGTGCCACAGAAAACAGACAACGGAAAGTCTGGCGAGCAAGCGAGCGGAGGCGTATGCCGAAGGGAGCGAACGAGCCAGTTCCGAAATGGTGAAAAGGCGGTGTAAGAGACCACCGGCGCGGCTGAAACGACGCGCGCATGGCAAACCCCCCTCGGAGCAAGATCAAATAGGGAGTCGAACGGGCGGCCCGTCCGGCTGGCATCGCGCGAGCGGAGCCATTAGACTTCGGGTTGATTGCTCAGATGAATGATCGGAGTCTTCCGCAAGGGAGATGAACAGAATCCGGCTTATTCGCCGCGCGCCACTTCAGGAGATTTTTACCCCTATACCCCAAGTGGGGTAATAAATAAAAAAATTTTCATTAGCCCCCTTGACAATCTCCCCCGTATGGGGTAGAATATGTGGCGTAAACTCTTTTAAGGAGGATTAGATGAAAGCTAAAACGATAGTCGGACTGATGGCTTGCGCAGTGCTCGCTCCTGCGTTCGCTGATACAACGCCCATCGACAACAACAAACCGACCACCAACGATTGGTTCAGCACAAAAGTCGAGAACAGTGCGGTCTCTGCCACGTATGCGACGTGGGCTGCAACTTCTGCTCCTACTGTGGAAAGCGGCGCTTCCGTCATGGTGATTGATGCTGATGCTACCTCGCCCGCCACGCTGACGCCGACAATCGCTGATGCGGATACGAAGGGATCTCTCGGAGTCGTGACGATCGCCTCGAAGGCGTATCTTGCTCCGAGCGCAGTGGCCGATCTTCCCTCCGCCACAGCCCTTGGAAATGCGCAGGTCGGTTTTGCGGTTGCGACGGAATCGGAGACAACGAGCTTCTACGCGTACACGAAAACTTCCACCAGCGGAGTGTGGACAAAGCTCAAGGATGCCACTCCTCCTTCAGATGAGAGCGATACCGAATTTACGATTGTCCTCAACTACAATACGAGCAATGTGACTTTCATGGTCGGTTCGACTCCGCTTGCCGTTGCGGTGGCTTCAGATGCGGGTGCAGTTAACGCGACCGAACTGTCATTCACGCCTGCCGCTGCGATGATTTCCGATGTTGCGGCAATCGGCAGCGGCACGATCACTTCAATCGACGCCAAGTTCGAGAACGCGGTTGCGGTCAAGGGCGATACCAAGTATGCTACTATCGCTGATGCCTACAATGCGTCGGGCTCGGGCACTGTAAAGGTCTGGGATCCTGCAAACGGCGCTGCAGCTACGGAGCAGACGGCAGCGAATGGACTTTCCAAGGCTGAGTGCATGGCGCTCAACATTGCCGAGAACGCGGCAATTGCGCTTGAGCCAACTACGCAGGCCGATGACGGCAAGATTACGGTTAAGACTGTAGTCAACCCGGTGAACGATGTCACTGTTGGGTTCCAGGTTGTTAAGATCGCTGGAGAGGCGGCGGCGGATTCAACTTCCTATCCGGCGAACGCTATCAAGCTCCCCAAGACGACTGGACAGTACAGGATTCAGCCTACGATTGGTCCGAAGTCCAACTGAGTCCACATGAAACTCAAATTTAAGTAAGGAACCACAAAATGAAAAAGACTATTGCTGCTCTTTTCGCGGTTGCCGCCACGGCGGCCTTCGCCGGCGCGAACGATCTGCTGATCATGTTCTCGACTCCCGGCGTTGACAAGTACGCCGACGGCACGACGGTTCTCGACGGCGAGTCGTATGCTCTCGTCTGGACGCCGACCGAGGGTGCGCAGGAGACGGTTCTCTCCGTTCCGCTCGCCAAGGACGGCAAGTGCCCGCCCGTTCTCTTCGTCGTCGACGAGAACGACGCGCCCAAGTACAAGGACGGAACATGGGGTGTCTTCCTCCTCGACTCTCGTGACTTCGCGAAGGACGCGACTGGCAAGACGCTCGCCGCGCTTGACGAGAGCGGCAAGCCGAGTGTTGTGAACGTGAAGGCGTCCGTTGCGGACGGACTCGCCAAGTCCAGCGGCTTCGCGAGCGCAGTCGCCTCGAAGGGCGTTTCCGCCGGAGAGTATGATCTCGAGGGGGCGAATGTTCCGAAGCCGGTCGTCGCCGGAATCAAGATTGTCGGCGCGAATGTAATCGTCACGGTCAAGAACACGGTTCCGTTTGTCGGCTATACGCTTCAGGCGGGCGATGATGTGTCGAACTTCGCGGTTCCCGATGGGGCTTCCACCGAGGCCGGCAGCGCGTCCAACGAGATCAACCTGGTCGCTCCCAAGAAGGACGGCGCCCAGTTCTTCAAGGTTTCCACAATCAAGTAAGTAAATTCAAGGAGGTACTGAACGATGAAAAGGCTCCTAATTGCGGCATTTGCCTCGCTGGCCTTCACTGCGCTGGCGGACGGTGAGAATACAAGCTACAGTCCTAATATCGGCGTAACCGAGATTTCTCCGACTCTGCAGAATACCATCATTCCTGTGAAGTTTACTTCTTTGGCTGGCGGTACTGAGAGAACGATTAAGGCTGTCGATCTGGTTCATCCTGTCGGCATCCCCTCCGGCACACAGCTCTATGTATTTGTAGATAACAAATACGAGGCGTTTGTTATGGGCACCAACGAATGGGCTCCGCTTACAACGACATCTACCTCGGATCCTTCGCTCCATACGGCAGACATTGGACAGGTCGCGGTGGCAGGCACGGCCCTTTGGCTTGTGTTCCCGCAAGCCCCTGCGGGCACGCAGAAAGTCTACATATATGGAGAAGTTGTTGCCAACCCTACCTCTGCAATCACAGCGGGGGCAAAGGCTACTCCCGTTTCCAACCTTCTCTGTAATCCGACAGATTCTGCGGTGGCGATAGGGGAAAAGCTTAGCGGCATTACGCTTGCCAAGGGAGACAAGATCATTCCTATAGGCGCTACTTTTGCCGGTGAGTATGTCTATTCGGGTTCCGTGTGGTGGCATGTGAATCCCAATGGCACGATCGACAAGGAGAATGTTACCTTGCCTAGTATTCCCGCTAATGGCGGATTTTGGTTTGTTTCCAAAGGCGGGACCGGGGCAATCAATTGGTGATTGTTGGATTGCAGTTGAATTCTTACTCAAAACTAAAACTATGTTATAATAACTACACCTATGAAAAAGACAATTTTTGCATTAGGTTTGATGGCCGCACTTGTGGCTAAAGCAGACTACCTTTATTGGATGGTGGATGATGCCGCGTCTAGTGACTACAACTGGACTTCTGCGACGATCTATCAGGATACATCTCCTTTGGCGAGTGCGACATCCGATGACTTTGATGTTATTGGATATAGTACGGCCTCGCTAAATCCAGGATATGATGTGGCAACCTACTACATTGAGCTGTATAATGGGAGTACTCCTGTGGCAAAAGCTTCGCTGGGTTATAATGACATCAAGAACAATATTTTCACGGACAACTCTATGGGGATTCCCACAAGAATGCCGTTTGTTGCTCCTGCAGGTTCCTTCCAGGCGGTTCCTGAGCCGACGAGTGGGCTGTTGTTCCTCGTGGGTGGAATGCTTCTCGGGCTGCGGCGCAAGCGCCGCGTCTGAGCGTGGTTTGGTGTTCATTGTGTGTGCAAACGGCCGGGGGAAACCTCGGCCGATTTGCTTTTGTGGCAACTAGCGCGTACATCGAGCGGATGTGAACGAGAATTACCTCGCGAGGTGCCCCATGTCTGCCGCAAGTCGCTAGTTGGATGTGGCGCCGTGCAGAGGCGCGGCGGATATGGTATAATTCTCACAATGGGATATCTGACAGAGACGGCGGAGGGAGTGATCCTCAATGTGCGCGCGCAGCCGCGTTCCTCGAAGGCGGGGATCGACGGGCTTCTCGGCGACGCGGTGAAGGTGCGCATAAAGTGCGCGCCGGTGGACGGCAAGGCCAACAAGGAGCTTGTGGAGACGCTGGCCGACGAGTTCGGCATAGCGAAGTCGTCCGTCGTCTTCAAGAGCGGCGAGACTTCGAAGCAGAAGCGGCTGCTCCTGCGCGGCGTATCCGCCGCGGACGTGGAGAGGAAGCTTAAGGGGGAAATATGACAGAAAACGCAGATTCCGTGAAGCCGAGTGGCTTCGCGCTTATTCCGTTTGCCGTGTTCGCGGCGTTCTACGTCGGGCTTTCGCTCTATGCCGACCACCTTGGCTTCGAGATGCCCTGGTACAAGGTCTCGATGCCAGTCGCGTTCGTCGTTGCGTCCGCAGTTTCCCTCATCATCGGACGCCGCCGCACGCTCGACGAGAAGGTCGAGATATATGCGCGCGGCATGGGCGAGCCGAACATCATGATCATGTGCCTCATCTTCATCCTCGCCGGAGCGTTCGCGACCATCGCGAAGGGCTCGGGGGCCGTGGATGCCGCGGTGACGATCGCGCAGTCGCTCGTCCCCGCGAAGCTCATGGTCGCAGGCGTATTCCTCGTCTCGTGCCTCATCTCGCTCGCGATCGGCACGTCGTGCGGCACAATCGCCGCGGTGACGCCCATCGCGCTCGGATTCGCCGGTCCGCTCCAGCTCAATCCTGCGCTCCTCATGGGCGCGGTAGTGGGAGGCGCGATGTTCGGCGACAACCTGTCGATGATATCCGACACAACGATCGCCGCGACGCGCACGCAGGGCGTGAGGATGAGGGACAAGTTCCTCGCCAACGGGCTTATAGCGTCCCCTGCCGCTCTCGTCGCGCTGTTCCTCTACGCGATGTCCGGCTCCGCCGCCGGCGTTGTCGAGGCGCCGGCGGTCACGTGGCAGCACGTGGTGCTCATCATGCCGTACGTGCTGGTCCTTGCTCTCGCCCTCGCCGGGTTCAACGTGATGGCGCTGCTCTTCTCCGGAACGGTGCTCTCGGCGGTGATAGGCGGCGCGTTCGGCAAGTTCGCGTTCTTCGACGCGATGGACCTTCTCGGCAAGGGCACTCTCGGCATGGGCGAGACGCTCATCGTCGCGCTTCTCGCGGGAGGGCTTTTCAGGTCCGTGCAGGCGAACGGCGGCGTACTGTGGCTCACGGACAGAATCGCGAAGGTCATCCGCGGACCTCGCACGTGCGAGCTCGGCGTGTTTTTCCTTGTTGCGGCGGTAAACTGCTTCACGGCGAACAACACCGTCGCGATCGTGATCGCGGGTCCGATTGCGAAGGAGTGCGCGGATAAGTTCAAGGCGGAGCCGGTGCGCATCGCGTCCGTCCTTGACACAGCGTCGTGCGTCGTGCAGGGTCTCATCCCCTACGGCGCGCAGATACTTATCGCCATGGGCGTTGCGAAGGGGCTCGACATGAGGGTCGACTCGCTTGCGCTTCTCAAGTGCCTCTACTACCAGCCTCTCCTGGCGCTTGTGGTCTTTGCGTCGATGGTGTTCTCTGGACGCCGCTTCAAGTCTCCGATCCCGCACGCCAGCTGAGCGCCGCATGAAGAATTCCGAATCAATCGCTAAAGAGCCGCTTCCCGCGGACGAGATCGGCAGGGGTTCCAGGCGCGTATGCGTGCGCATTCCGGGGACGGACCTCTGCATGAAGCGCTACCGCGACGACGACGCTGTCGGCGCGACGGTGCGGCGCGAAATCGCGCGCTGCCGCCACGACAGGCGGCGCAACACGTGCGCGCAGGAGTACGACTACCTCCAGGTGCTGAAGACCTCGCTGCCCGCGGACGTGCTGGCCGTTTTTCCCGAAACGTTCGAGCTGAGGCACGACGACGCGGCTGGGTGGCATCTTGTGGAGAGCCTGGTGCTGAACGGGGACGGATCGGTTCCGGATCGCTTCTCGCGCACCTACCGCGCCGCGACGCCGCGCGTGCGTCAGCTTCTCTACGCCGCGTTCCGCAACCTCATGCACGCGTTCGAGGCCGCGGCGGTGAAGTTCTACGATCCGCAGAACGTAATCGTGCAGTGGCCGGGGAAGCCGCAGGAGGGCGAGGAGTTCAGGCTCAGGATCGTCGACTTCGAGCCAGCGTCGCGCACGCTGCTTCCGGTCGATTCCCTGTTCCCATTCCTGCGCCGCATGAAGCTTCGGCGGCGCGTGACTCGCTATCTGTGGCAGCACGTCGCCGCGAAGTACAATCCGCTGCCGTGGCGCGAGCGCGCCGCGTGGGACGCGCACGTGGCGGAGGAGGGCGCGAAGATGGGTCTTACGGGACTCAGGGCTTTCCTCGAGAACAAGCTCGTGAACGACATTTTCTACGAGGGGCTCTTCAACGGGCGGCCCTGCGTCGTGAAGTGCTCCTCGCGCGCGCCGGAGTCGATCGGGAACGAATACGAGCTCGCCTCGCGGTTGCATGCGCGCGATCCGATTCACTTTCCGGAGGTGTTCGCGGTGTGCCGCGGTCCGATGGCGTTCGTCGTGACGGAGAAGATCGGGGGAGGGCGGACCCTTGCCGACGAGCCTGCGGGGTCGCACGAGGAGGACGCGCTGGCGATTCTGGACGCGCTCTACGCGGAGCGCGTGGTGTACCGCGACATACTGCCGGCGAACTTTCTGGTGGGGCCTGACGGACATCTGAAGCTCATAGACTTCCAGTTCGCTGTGGACATGGAAACGAAGCGGATCGACCCGTGGCTTGCGCGGCGTCCGGAATACCACTTCCTTGTCTTTGCCGCAGGTGTCGGGAAGGGGTTTGCGTGGTGGGACGACGCGTCGTTCCTCGGTTTTCTTGTCCCGGCGCTGCGTCCGGCGGTCGCTTCCCGCATCGGACGCCTGAGGCTCGAGCTGCCGTTCTCTCCGCTTGTGCGGCTGAGGCTGGCGATCGTTGTCCTCTCCATGCGCGTCAGGCGGGCATTTGCGAAGGAGGGGTCGCGCAGGCGGCTCGCGCTTGACCGCAGGCTGGAGCGGCTTCGCACATAGGGCGGAGGCAAAAAAAGGAGCCGCGGCGCATTCGCCGCGGCTCGCTGCCTTTCCGTCAGCTTCTCGTCCGTCTTACTTGACGGTGATGACGGAGTTGAACGTGCCCTGGTCGTTCTTGATCGCGTTCACGTTCTCGGGATCGGCGCACCACGTGCCGTCGATCACGAACTTGTACTGGTACTCGCCCGGAGCGAGCTGCACAGTCGCGGAGTAGACGCCAGCCTTGTAGGCCATCTTCTTGGCGGTGGTGCTCCACTCGTTGAACGATCCGGCGAGGTACACCTCTTTGCCCTTATCGGCATTGACGGTGAACGTAACCGACTTCTTGGCGGGCGCGGCCGCCTTCTTGGCGACAGCCTTCGCCGGCGCCTTCTTAGCGACGACCTTGACGGTCTCGCACTGCTTCTTGCTGGTGGTCTTGATCTTCATGTGTGTTGTCCTTTCATCTGTCTCCTTGGAAGGCGCCTCTTTGTTGCTTCATCGTCTCCGCAGAGCCTATTTTGAATGAACGGGCGTATAGTATCTCATATTTTTTCAGAAAGTCAATGGGAAACTTTGCATTTTTTTTGGTATAATCTTCTGCGCTGGCCCTTTAAAGGCGAAAGAAGGGGTCGCGAACGCGATATGAAAGAAGGATTCAAAGACAAGGTTGCGAAGTTCTGCACCATCGCGCTGCTGGTCGTGATTGGCGCAGGCGGTGCGGTCTCGGTGTGGCCGACGTATCTCCGCGGTAGGAGCCTCAAGCTCCAGGACGCGGAGCTGACGCGGCGCATAGAGGAGAAGAAGCGCGAGATCGAGAAGCTCAAGGAGAACCAGCGCCGCTTCAAGACCGACCGCGACTACGTGGAGCAGATTGCGCGCAAGAACGGCCGTGTGTTCCCGGGCGAGCTCGTCTTCAAGTTCGAAGACTGAAAAATGGCGAACTTCCTGAGGCTGCTCATAGGGGTCGCGCTCGTTCCCGCGTGCTGGGGTGTAACCCGCGCGTTCGTTGACTCCGTTGTCGTGGCGGGCGGTTCGGAGGGCGTGAGCGTCGAGGCGCTTTCGCTGCTTGGCGGGCTATTCGCCTTCGCGCTGTGCTGGCTGGCGCTGTCGCATCCCGTGCGCGCGTACGTCTTCGGACACGAGCTGACGCACGCGATCTGGGGCATCGCGTTCGGCGCGATGCCGTCGAAGCTTCGCGTGTCGAAGTCCGGCGGAAGCGTAAACCTCACGAAGTCGAACATGCTCATCACGCTCGCGCCGTACTTCTTCCCGTTCTACACCTTCCTCGTCGGGGTGGCGGCGCTCGCAGTGCTCGCGTTCGTGCGTCCGCTTCCGTGGCTTCCGCTCTGGATGTTCCTCATCGGCTTCACCTGGTCGTTCCACATCCTCTTCACGATAGACTCGCTCGCGCGCGAGCAGCCGGACGTGGAGCTGTACGGACGAGTCTTCTCGTGGGTGTTCATCTTCCTTGCCAACGTGGCGCTTGTGCTCGTCTGGCTCGCGGCTGTTACGCCGCTTTCGTTCCGCGAACTCGGCGCGTCCCTCTGCGGACGCGTCTCGTCCGCATACATCGGCGTTGGCACGGCGCTTGCCGCGGCCGCGGAGTGGATCCGCGGCGCATTTGCCGCGCGCACCGCCACAGCAGGAGCAGCATGAAATGCATCCGGACCTGATAGACCTCGGTTTCCTCCACCTCAAGACGTACGGCGCGTGCATGGCCGTGGGCTTCATCCTGTGCTGGACGCTCATCGAGCGGCTTTCCGGACGCAAGGACCTCTCGAACTTCATACTTTCGCTTATGCTCTCCGGCGTGGTCGGAAGCCGCATTGCGTACGTGATCGAGCACTGGCAGAGCGAGTTCGCCGCGCGTCCGCTGGACGTGGTGAGGGTAGACCAGGGCGGACTCATGTTCTACGGCGGGCTTATACTGTCCGTCGTCGTGTTCTTCGCGTGGTGCCGGTGGAAGAAGGAGAGTCCGCTGGCGCTTGCGGACCTCTTCTGCACGGTGATCCCCCTCGGGCATGCGTGCGGGCGGATAGGGTGCTTCTTCTACGGATGCTGCTACGGACGCGACTCGGACGCCTGGTGCGCGGTCGTGTTTCCGAAGTTCTCCCCGAGCTGGTACGAGCACGGGCAGCGGATGGTGTCCGTCCTGCCGACGCAGCTTTTCGAGGCTGCGGCGCTCCTTGTCCTCTTCGCGGTTCTGCTGGCGCTCTACCTGCGCTTCAGGCGCGGCACATGCGCCGCGTATCTCATCGGCTACGGGGTCATACGCTTCTGCCTTGAGTTCGCGAGGGGCGATCCGCGCGCCGCCTTCTGGGGGCTTAGCATCGGACAGGTCATCTCGATTGGGCTCATCCTGGCGGGTCTTGCGCTTCTCTGGCGCTCCGCGCATAGCAAGTGAATGAACCAAGGAGATGCGGCGTCCCGCCGCGTCATGATGGCGGAGCTGGAAGCTCCGCCTTCTTGTGAGAGGGCGCGGAAAGGGCTGAAAATGCCAAGTCCCCCTTGATTTTCCCACGTTTTTTTGATATACTTGCGCGCAATTTCCCGAAAATAGGGAAAATACACAAGGAGAAACCTAAAAATGGTCAGCTACAAGAAGCTTGGTCTCGTCAACACCAAGAAAATGTTCGCTAAGGCGGTTAAGGGCGGCTACGCCATTCCCGCGTTCAACTTCAACACGATGGAGCAGATGCAGGCCATCGTCCAGGCCGCGGTCGAGACCAAGTCCCCCGTGATCATGCAGGTCTCCAAGGGCGCGCGCAAGTACGCGAACCCGACGATCCTCCGCTACATGGCCGAAGGCGCCGTTCAGTACGCGAAGGAGCTCGGCTGCAAGAAGCCGCAGATCGTCCTCCACCTCGACCACGGCGACAGCTTCGAGACGTGCAAGAGCTGCATCGACTCCGGCTTCTCGTCCGTCATGATCGACGGCAGCTCGCTTCCGTTCAAGGACAACATCAAGCTCACCAAGAAGGTCGTCAACTACGCGCACAAGCACGACGTGACGGTCGAGGCCGAGCTCGGCGTCCTCGCTGGCGTCGAAGACGAAGTCCAGGCCGAGGAGAGCCACTACACGAAGCCCGAGGAAGTGATCGAGTTCGCGACCAAGACGGGCTGCGACTCGCTCGCGATCTCCATCGGCACCTCGCACGGCGCCTACAAGTTCAAGCCCGAGCAGTGCACGCGCGACAAGAAGACGGGCAAGCTCATCCCGCCTCCGCTCGCGTTCGACGTCCTCAAGGCCGTCGAGAAGAAGCTCCCCGGCTTCCCGATCGTCCTCCACGGCTCGTCCAGCGTTCCGCAGGAGCACGTCGACACGATCAACAAGTTCGGCGGCAAGCTTCCCGACGCGGTCGGCATTCCCGAGGAGCAGCTCCGCAAGGCGGCGAAGAGCGCGGTGTGCAAGATCAACATCGACTCCGACTCGCGCCTCGCGATGACGGCGGCGATCCGCAAGCACTTCGCTGAGCATCCCGAGCACTTCGACCCGCGCCAGTACCTCACTCCGGCGCGCGACGCGATGAAGGAGCTCTACATCCACAAGATCGTCAAGGTCCTCGGCTCGAACAACAAGCTCTGAGCCTGACGATACGGAGGGCGCACGGGAGGCCGTGCGCCCTCTGCAGTTCACACTATTCTAAAGTCGGGAGTTACACAAGTGGCGACGGATATCAAGAAGTCGGCGTACGCGCAGGCGGGCGTCAACATCGACGTCAAGATGAACGCGGTCGGGTCCATCAAGCAGATGGTCGCGGAGACGAAGACCCAGGCGGTCATCGGCAACATCGGGGCATTTGGAGGCCTGCACAAGGTTCCGTCCGGGAAGGACGAGATTCTCGTCGCGTCGGCGGACGGCGTGGGCACGAAGCTCAAGGTTGCGTCGATGATGAACAAGCACGACACGGTCGGGCAGGATATCGTCAACCACTGCGTGAACGACATCCTCGTCCAGGGTGCGCTGCCGCTCTTCTTCATGGACTACATCGGCACGTCCAAGGTCGATCCCGTCGTGTTCAAGTCCGTCGTTTCCGGACTCTGCAAGGCCTGCAAGGAGAACCACATGGCGCTCCTGGGCGGCGAGACGGCGGAGATGCCCGGGCTCTATCCCGTTGGCGAGTACGATCTCGTCGGCACGATCGTCGGGCACGTGAAGAAGTCGCAGCTCATCACCGGCAAGTCGATCCGCGCCGGAGACATGATCATCGGCTTCCCGTCCGGCGGACTCCAGACGAACGGCTTCTCGCTCGCCCGCCGCGTGATCTTCGACCTCTGCCAGTACTCGTGGCAGGACAAGCTGCCCGGCACCAACCAGACTTTCGGCGAGGCGCTTCTCGCCGTGCACAAGAGCTTTCTCAGGCCCGTCGCCAAGCTCCTCGAGCGCAAGATCAACATCACCGGAATGGCGCATATCACGGGCGGCGGATTCCAGGACAACATTCCGCGCGTCCTCCCGAAGGCGGTCAACGCCGAGATCGACCGCGCGTCATGGGAGGTCCCGACGATCTTCAAGTTCATCCAGAACCAGGGCAAGGTCGATCGCGACGAGATGTACCGCGTCTTCAACATGGGCATCGGCTACGTGGTGATCATCCCCAAGAACCAGATGGAGAAGGCGACGAACATCCTCAAGGCCCAGCACCAGCCGTACCACGTCATCGGCGTGATCAGGAAGGGCACGGGCATCGTCACCTACAAGAACTGACGGACAGAGGGAGGCTCAGAATGGCGGGCGTGGGCGGAAGATTCGATCTCGACGAGCTTAGGCGCGAAGCCGAGGCGGAGAAGAAGGCCGCCCGCGTCCGCTCCATCGTTTCCAATGTCATTCTCGTCGTCCTGCTGATCGCCGTCGCCGTAGGCGGCAAGATCGGCTGGGACAAATGGCAGGAGAAGCGCGAGGCGGACCGCATTGCGGAGGAGGCGGCGATAGCCGCCGCCGAGAAGGCCGCCGCGGAGAAGAAGGCGGCCGAGGCCGAGCGCGAGCGGATTGCAGCCGAGAAGCGCGAGGCGGAGAAGAAGGCGCGCGAAGAGGCCAGGGAGGCGGAGCGCAAGGCCCGCGAGGAGAAGATCGCCGCCGAGAAGAAGGCCCGCGAGGAGGAGCGCCGCCGCAAGGAGGAGGAGCGGCGCTACGCCGAGGAGCACAAGGCGGAGCAGCAGGAACTCAAGAAATACGAGGACCGCGTTGTCTCTGACCTCAGTTTCCAGATTGGCGACCACCTCTGCTACGGATACGGCATAGACGACATCGTCGACTCTTCGGTCGACGAGACGCGCTGGGCCGAGCTTGCCCAGCGCGCGCAGAAAAAGCAGACAATAGAATTTCTGGAGGAGCTCCGCGGCGAGTCCGTGACGAACAGCTTCTCCGACACGCGCTATCCAGACCGCGACACATTCGCGAAGCTCCTGGACAATCTGGACGCGGAGCGCTTCACGATTGTGCTGAGGCTCAAGGAAGAGGCCCGCGGGAGAAAGCTGGCGCTCGTGGCGCCCAGCATAGAGAAGGGGCTTGAGGAGCCCGAGGGCGCGCGGCAGATGAAGTCCGGCGCGCGCGTGATCGGCTGGACCGTCCCGTTCGCGTACGGCGACAAGCTGCCGCTATTCCTCGTCGACCAGACGACTGCAGATGCCTTCGCGCGCGAGTGGACGCAGCTCCGCCGCAGGCTGCGCAGCGAGGCCGCCAAGCTTGACAACCGCGACGAATACATCGCGCGCAGACTTGAGAAGGAGCTGCCCGATTTCGTGAAGTCGATGAAGATCGAGGTCACAACGCCTCCGCCGGAGGACAAGCCCGCGAAGGAGTCCGCCCAGAAGCGCGAGTCCAAGCCCAAGGCCACTATGAAGGGCAGCAATTCCGACATCCGGACCCTTGGCGGACCCAGGAACCGCCGCTGACAAGCCTTCCCGCGTTGCGTTGCGCATGTTTCTTTCCGCCGCCACTTGACATACATACCCGAAGGTATGTATAATATGCGTTCAAATGGCTCGTAAAAGGAAAGAGGACGCAGAGAAGACGCGCACGAGGATACTCGCGAGCGCGCTCTCGCTTTTTGCGAAAAAGGGCTACGAGCACACGACGTTCACCGACATCGCGGCGCGGCTGAAGATGACGAAGGGTGCGGTCTACTGGCATTTCGAGTCGAAGGAGGCGCTCCTCATCGCGCTCGTCGACGAAATGCTCGAGAAGTTCACGCGCCAGACCGAGGCGATCATGCCGAAGGACGAGCTCACGTTCCTCGCGGTGTCGGACATGATGGTCGAGAACGCGAGGCTCGTGGTGGACGACGCGTGGGGCCGGGCGTTCTTCATGCTGATGAGGACGCAGATCCGCTGGGGCGAGGAGTCGATGCACGGGGTGCGCGAGGAGCTCCTCACCAACCAGCGGTTCGGTCCGTGGCACGCGTTCATCCGCGCCGTCGAGAACGACAAGGCCGCTGGGCGCGTGCGTCCCGACGTGGACGCGACGGAGGTAGCCAACATCTGCGTCTCCGTGTGGGACGGGATGGTGCAGGGCAGGATAGACGGATTTCTGCGCACGGACATGTGCCTCACGATACGGCATGCGTTCGACGCGGTATGGGGATACATAAAGGCTTGAAAACAAAGGCTTAAAAGGCAAAGGAAAGGCGGAAGAAATGTCCGAAAACAACGAGAAGAGCACGGGATCCGCGATTGGGTCCATCATCGGGACGATTGTCCTCGCGGCGGTCTGCGTCGCGGGCGGATGGATAGCGAAGGACATGTGGCCGAAGGGCGACGGCGGCGCGGCGGCCGCGCAGGCCGCGAAGCTCGCTGCGATGGCGGCGATGCAGCAGACCGTCGCTGTCACGAACGCGGAGATGCGCGTCTACAACCTCCCCGAGAGGTTCGTCGCGCACGCGGAGGCGGTGCAGGAGGTCGATCTCCTTCCGCAGATCGACGGATACGTCAGGGAGATCAAGTTCAAGGAAGGCGACGTCGTTAAGGAGGGGCAGGTCCTCTACGTGATCGACGACGAGCGCTACCAGGCGGTCGCCAACCAGCGCAAGGCCGACCTCGCGGCGGCCGAGGCAGAGGCGCGCAGGGCGGAGCGCTACTTCGAGCGAATGGAGAAGGCGGACGAGCGCGGCATCACGCAGCTCGAGCGCGACAACGCGGAGGCTGCGGCGGAGAAGGCGAAGGCCGCGGTCCTCCAGGCGAAGGCGAACCTCGTCGTCGCGGAGTACGACCTCAAGAAGACCACGGTGTTCGCTCCGATCTCCGGGCAGATCGGCAAGTCGTCCGCCCACGTCGGCGACTATGTCGCGCCGTCGAAGGGCGCGCTCGCGAAGATCGTGCAGATCGACCCGATCCGCGTCTCGTTCCCGCTCACCGACCGCGCCTACATCGCGTGGCGGCAGGCGCAGCGCGAGGGGAAGGACTATGCGTTCCGCATGAGGCTCATCCTCCCCGACGGAAGCGAATACGACCGCGAGGGCGTGTGGGACTTCGACGACAACCAGATGTCTCGCGAGACGGCGTCGATCATGATGCGCCTCAGGTTCCCGAACCCGGAGCGCCTGCTCATTCCGAACAGCTACGTGACGCTCCTCACCGACTACCAGGAGCCCCCGAGCTATCCGTCCGTCCCGCAGCAGGCGCTTGTCGACCTTCCCGGCGGGAACCAGGGCGTGTGGATCCTGAAGGACGACATGACGGTCGAGCAGCGTCCCGTGGAGACGAAGGAGGCGTTTGGCGGATGGACCCCGCTCGTGAAGGGCGTGAAGGAAGGCGAGCGCGTCGTCATCTCCGGCATCTCCAAGCTCGGTCCCGGCGTGAAGGTCGCGCTCGTCCAGCCGACCTCCAACGACGACATCAACGCGAACCACAAGTCCCCGATCGAGGAGTAGTCTAAAGCATAAAACACCATGAACGGCGACATCAAGGCGTACGCGACGCTTGCGGCTTAATTTGCAACATGGTTCAGACATTCGCATATCCGTTGTCACTCCGCGAGGAGGAGCTGAAAAACAAAGTCGCAGCCGACTGGTTCGGCGCGTTCGACTGCACACGCATAATCGGGAACATCGACTTCTGCGTCGACCTCCCGGCGACCGAGCTGGCACTCGGCTATGACGCGGAGCCCATTCTGTGGGCGGAGGCAAAGGCCGGAAACAAGAAGGACATCGTAGCCAGTTTCGTGCAGCTTATCCTGACCATCGGCGGAGGGCACACGGCGGACAGGAATCTCCCTCCTCACTTTCTCGGCGCATTCGACGCGGAGAAGATCGCGTTCATCCCATACAATGCCGTGTTAGGCGTTCTCGGGAAGAACGACTTCGACTGGACGGTCGCACCGAGCGACCACGAGTCAAAGGAGTTCAAGGAACTCTACACGCTCGCAAAGGGCGTGATAGAGCGTGAGAAGTTGCTGTTCAGATATGCGGAGGACGGCGATATTCTGCGGCGGTTCATCAAGTCCAACTTCAAGTCGGGACGCCGCGACATCTCGAAGATACTAATCAACAAGAACAACTTCACGCACATCTATCGGCAGTGGCGGGAAATCGTCATGCCGTTCATCGACGCGCCGTGGGACGTGCTGAAGAAGAAGTACAACATCTACGACCGGGACTTCTATCTCGCCGAGATGAACATCGACGACAACGGAACGACCGACATCGCCGACGATCGCGTCGCCAACGACTTCTACATCACGTTCGACGCGAGATCCACGACGCCGTATACCGTGAAGCGCAAGAACGAGGACGATTTGTTCAATATCCTTGCCTTCGGGTTCAAATCCGGCGGACTCGATGCGTACGCGGAATTCTGGCGCCGTTACAAGCGTCCGCCGCGCAAAGACTACTGGAACTTCATCGTGAACCGTCTCGACCTCCTTGTGCCGCAGGACGTGCGCGAGCGCAAGGGCTCGTTCTTCACGCCGAAAAAATGGGTGGAGCTGTCGCAGCACTATCTCGAGCTGGCGCTTGGCGAAAACTGGCAGGACGAGTATTACGTCTGGGACTGCTGCGCCGGTACGGGGAACCTCCTCGCCGGACTCACGAACAAATACCGCATCTGGGCGTCGACCTTGGACCAGCAGGATGTCGACGTGATGCGCGAGCGCGCGAAGAACGGCGCGAACCTGCTTGAAAGCCACATCTTCCAGTTCGACTTCCTCAACGACTCCTTCGACAGACTGCCGAAGGGCCTCAAGGAAATCATCGACGCCCCCGAAAAACGCCGTAGACTCGTCATCTACATCAACCCACCGTATGCGGAGGCGGGGGACGCGAAGCAAAGATCCCACACCGGTGCGAACAAGACTGATGTCTCCGTAGTCCATGCAACCTACGATAAGTATCTCGCAAAAATAGGCATCGCCGGACGAGAGTTGTTTGCGCAGTTCCTCATGCGGATCCACGACGAAATTTCAGAGTGCATCGTCGGGCAGTTCTCAACGTTGAAACATTTGATGGGCCCGAATTTCAAGTTGTTCCGGCAGGCGTTCCATGGTGCGCTGGCGCGATGCTTCATTACGCCCGCCGACACATTCGACAATGTGAAAGGCCAGTTTCCAATTGGCTTCTTTGTGTGGCGGCTGGGAGAAAGATCAACTCCGACTTCTACCGATGGCTTCGCTAACGCTTCGCCTTCTTTAAACGCCGCAGCGGTAGCGGAGGCTTCGGATAAATCGGAGTTAAAAATTAACGGCGTGTTCACCGAGACGACGGCGGATGTGTATGATCGCAAGGGGGAGTTTATTGGAACTAAGACGATCCTTGCGTATGACAATGAACGCTCCATAAACGACTGGCTTATTGAGACCCGGAAGAGACCGACAGCGCTCAACCTCGGTTTCCTCTCCTGCCGTTCCCATGATGTGCAACACGTTAACGACATTTTCTTCCGAAACGAGAAGTCTCTCATAAAGTCGGCCCGAGGCTCGTGGATCACCGATGCCAATCTTGTGGAGGCGTCAGTCTATGTAGCGGTTTGCCATAGCATTGATGCTGACTGGCTGAATGATCGCGACCAGTTCCTTTTTCCTAATGATGGTTGGAAGGATGATGGGAGATTCCATCTTGATGGTATTGTATACACGCTTTTTGCCAACGCCAACAACATCAAGTCCGCCGACGGCGTGAACCACTGGATACCGTTTACAGAAGAGGAGGTTGGAGCGAAGGATTGCTTCAAGAGCCACTTCATGAGCGAATATCTCCGCGTCTTTGCGCCTCTGCGTGAGAAATTATCCCCCGCTGCTACGTCTGTCCTCGATGCCGGGCGCGAGTTGTGGCGGTACTACCACGCGCAGTTAGGCGCGAATCCCGACGCCTCCTACTACGACATACGGCTTCACTTCCAGGGCGTGACGACCGACGCGCGGGGCAAGGCGAAGATGAACTCCGACAGCAAGGACGCGAAATACACGGAGCTCATCGGCAATCTACGCGCCGCGATGAAGCGACTTGCGAAAGAGATCGAACCGAAAGTCTACGAATACGGGTTCTTGAAGAAGTAATGACCAACGGCAGAGGACAAGAAAGGCAATAGACAACAACGATGATGGAGACAATCCAGCATGAGTTGATGCGCGCCTGCCTTATGGGGCTGGCGGCGTCGCTTGCCGTACTTGCGTTTCGGTCGTCGTTTGTTCGTGGCTCGCTTGCACGGCTGACATTGCTGTGGCGTGGCATGACGACATTCGGACGCGCCGCCGTATGCTCGTTTCTTCTCGTCGGAATCCTTGTTGGCGGAGACAAAACAAACAACGTCAACAATCTGCCGCCGCAGATTATGCAGGGCGGAGGTTCTTTTGAGACAGGATTTACAGGATTGGCAGGATTATCAGCGGCGTTGCTTTACCCGCCATCGTCTCCAAATCCTGTTAATCTTGTTAATCCTGTCCAAAACCAATCCCCCGTCCAAACCACTAGCGAGGACATCGCTCGCGGATATCGTCAGGTCTGTGTTACGGCAAACGAGAGCGTTTCCTACACCATGCCGACAGGCGCGGCCATAGTTGGCAACTGGCACAGACGCGGCACATTTAGCGAGTGGATGCGTCTCGATCTTGGCGGCTTCGCCTTTCCTCTTGGTACGAACGAAACAGCGTATTCGGCGTTCTCCGTTTTCAACGACGGCAAGATACGTCCCACACCGCGCGATGACGCGCACGAGATTTGCGCTGTAGGTGTTCCGATGCTTGCAATGCAGGGCGCGAGCCGCTTCTGGGTTGCGGAATGTGATGACGGATCGAAGCTTCTCACATGGGAGAATCTCTTCTTGAATGCCGACACGAACACGCCCGTCAACGCGCAGATACAGCTTTATCCAAACGGCGGCTTCGCGACTCGTTCAAACGATGTCGAGACAGTCTACGAGCGCATAAATCCGCACGACTGGGACGGGGACGGAAAAGAGAACGGAACCGACGCGAATCCGACTGTCTGCGACGGCGACTTCTTTGGGGTGGCAAATGCCTTGCCGACAAACGCAAATCCGGATGCCTACTACTGGCTTGATATTTCGGTGACTGGGGTCCTTGGCGTTGCATCTATCAGCATCACATGCGATGGACCGAGCGATCTCGGCGACCATGCGATAATTGCGCGAACGAACGAAGTCTGCCATGTCCCGCTCCTCGCTGGCGCGACATACGATGTGGAAAGTAATTTGCCGATCTCTCTCTCCACCGTATCAAGCGAGTATGCCACGATTGAAACGAATTCTGAGAGGTCCTTGACCGTGACTCTGCCGCTTGAGTTTTCGTTTGAGCGAATCCAGATGAGAGGGGCGATGGACGCAGTCAACTACGGCGTGTCATCTTCACCAATCAATGTCTTCCCGTCCGTCGTCTCCTGTTCGGGTGGATGTTGCTCCCTTCAAGTTGTAGACGGTGCCCTACGTTGGGTTTGCTCGCCGACATGCACATGCGGAGGCGCGGATCATCTCCTTGATTCGACGGTGCGCTGGGAAGGGTATTCAACGTCGTTCTTTGGGTATGCCGCGTGCGGGTGCGGTGATGATGCGCCGGATCCAGTGCCGCAGTCTGGGCCGTATGCCGCGTCGGTTTCTGTCGGTTTCAGCAAGAACGCCGTTATCTTCGAGGATGGATATTTGGATCAACCAGGGCGGTTTGTCCCGCGAAGATCATCGGCGACGGCACTGACGATCCATGCAAACGGTGGGTCTAACGGCGGCGTTCTGTCTGTGTCTTCTACGAACCTTTCAAAGCTCCAGAAGAATTCCGGCCCCGCATTCCCCGCACAGTCGATTGCAGTTCCCGCTGACCACTCCATCACATACGAGATGAACTATGTGGGATTGTCGGCGAGTGATACGACAAACGATGTCGTCGTAAGCGCGACGCTGACGGAAAATGGGACGGGCGCGATCTCTACGAGTGCTGCCTCGGCGACGGTGGTAAAGGTTGAACTGGAATCGCGCAACACTGCATCTGCGAATAAGGATAGGCATCGGCATACATTTGGCGTCTTAGAGGCATTTGATTATCGGCAATATCCTTCTGATGCTCCCGTAGCATGGTACTTTTGTGAGGGTGAAACAGAGCTGCTACCTTTTTCCCCTGGGTATATGATATTGAATGCGACAACAAATGAGACATCAGGTGGGCATTGCGAGTTTCGCGCAACATGCGGGGGTGCGGCATATACCAACGATTTTCTAATGGTGATGCCTCGCATTGAGGTCCAAAACCCGCGATGCAACGAAAACCAGACAATGATATACGGTGAGGCAGGGTGGTTATTGCTTCATATGGATTTCCTTGTCGGTCCGTTTTATGTTTCATTCATGGGTGTAGATTTTATGGAGATACCCGACGAAAGCGGAAATTGCCCACATTCCGGTTATTACAACGATGTCACTAAAGGAGGATATCTCTCACATTGTGCGTTGGCTGGAGCGGGAAAATGGAATAGAGTTAACGGGAATGGATATTGGTGCCGAGACATGGCAGGTCGCGCTGGTAGGTATGAGGCACCATGGTCTAATGGCTGGAAGGAATGGCCAATTCCAATAGGCTGGGGCATGAATCAGATACTGCTGGGACAGTTTGACGCACCTCCAACAACGCAAAAGTTTACGTTGAGTTCGAATGGGACCTTTACAATTCGAAAGTTCTGGTTCGAAGCCACCAGGGGCATTTTAGACGTTCTTCCAACCATAAGGAGAGTCGAGGAATGAAGAGGAAATTGATAGTGGCCGCCGGAATGGTTGTTGCGGTGGTTGGCGGAGTGACGGGCACGGCGCTTTGCCTGTCGCGCTGTCTATCCGTTTCATTTGAATGTCGGGTCGATTTTCTTTATGAGTTCGACAGGCCGTTCAAGGATGTTCCGGGGCGCGGAACACTCAATGCTGACGAGAGCAATCGTAACTCCCGATATGAGAGTATTTTAGATGACTTCAGGCGCGATATGCTATTTTGCGCGTCTAAAGACGGGATCATTAGGTGTCAGCGAGACTCGGCCTTTCAGGGCGAACCTGATTCGCGTATCACGGCTGTACTCTCGTCGGTTCGTCTCGATGTCACAGGAATGCCGAGCACTAACTTCGTATATCCGTGCAGGCTTGTCCTGTCTGATGGCGACAGGAGGGCCCTTGATGTGTATGCACGTTTTTGCATGGATAAGGTCAAGGAGCAATTGGAAGAGGAGAACATGATTTCGATTGGCAGGGGTACAACAAGAGAGTTTCAGGTGTTAAAAAAGTCCGAGAAGAAGATAGAAGAACTCGAGAAAGCCATTGTAAAAGGCGAGGTCTCTCCATCTGTGAAGAATGAGTTGCGTAATGAGAGACGGACTGTCGATGAGATGAAAAAGAAGATTGAAGAGATCAAGGAGTTAGTGTTGTCAACGGGCGGGCGGCGTATAATCTATGAGACGCCGCCGGAGATATCGTGGGTTATCCGGCGCAAATCACGGAAACCCTCGGCTGCCGTGGGCGATATGGCGCATTCACCAGTCTCATCCGAGGAGATGAAATGAGTAGACTGAAATCTTATTTATTCGCTCCTGCTGCCTTGCTGTGCGCGCTTGCCATGCCGCTCTCTCTCTTGGCTGTGCGGACCGTTGCGCTGCCGTCGCTGCCGACAGGGGAACTGCCCAACAGCGAGGTCGTGACGAACATTGCGCTTGACGTCAATTCCGAAAGGCTCATTTGCCTGACTTTTTCTCTTGAGCTGGACGCGAGCACGTCGAACGGAGTCTCGATCGCCGTAGGCGCGGCTGCGGGAGAAACACTGATGCTGGAAGAGGCGGATTTCGAGTGGGGCTACGACTGCGGGAAATGGTTCTACGCCGACACAGCGACCGGCGAAGTCGAGGAGTGGACAGATGTCTTCACTGGGAGGGTTTCGCGGACATTGTCAATCGCTGGCTGCGACTTCAATCCACTGTGGAATCGACTTAAGATCACAAAGCGGGGGACGGGCGATATCGAGATAGATTCGTCGTTGACCGTCGAGAACAAGAAATTTTCAATCAGGCTGCGCTGATTTGATATAATAAGAGGCACAATCATGAAATTATCGTTAAGAAAATCCATTGACGAGATAAAGACGTTCTCGAGGATCTTCGTGGAGCGTCCGCGCTTCGCGATGGTCATCGCGATCGTGCTGTCCATGGCCGGCACGATGTCGATCTTCAACCTGCCCGTCACGCAGTATCCGCGCGTGACGCCTCCTTCGATACAGGTGAGCTACAACTATCCGGGCGCAAACGCGAAGGAGGTGCTGAACACCGTCGCGATGCCGCTCGAGGACGAGGTGAACGGCGTGGACGACATGCTCTACATGACGGGCCAGTGCGGCGACGACGGAAGCTACTCGCTCAACGTCTCGTTCGAGGTCGAGTCTGACCGCGACATGGACCAGGTCAAGGTGCAGAACCGCGTCGTGCAGGCGGAGCCGAAGCTCCCCGCGGAGGTCAGACAGCTCGGCGGACGAATCCGCGCGCAGAACTCCGACATGCTCGGCTTCATCGCGGTACGCTCGCCGAACGGGACGCTCTCGCGCCTGCAGATATCCGACTACATCTACGCTAACATCCAGCCGGTGCTCCTGCGAGTCCCGGGCGTGGGCGACGCGACGGTGTACGGTCCGAAGCTCTCGATGCGCGTCTGGCTCGACCCCGCGCGCATGGCCGCGCAGGGAATGAACACCGAGGAGGTGATGGCGGCGGTCTCGAAGCAGAACATCCAGGCCTCGCTCGGATCCGTCGGCGCGGCGCCCACGGGCGGACACGCCGCGTGGACGATGTCGCTCCTCGCGAAGGGACGCCTCATGTCCGCGAAGGAGTTCGACGACATCGTCGTGCGGCGCGACGCGAACGGAGGCGTCGTGCGCCTGAAGGACATCGCGCGCACGGAAATCGGCGAGCAGAACTACATGTTCACCGGACAGCTCAACGGCGGGAACGCCGTCTCGATCGCTCTCCAGCAGAAGCCGGGCGCGAACGCCATCGCGACGATGAAGGCGATACGCAAGGCGATGGCGCAGCTCGAGGAGGCGTTCCCGGACGACCTCGAGTGGGTCATCCCCTACGATGCGACGGACTACGTGAGCACGTGCATCGACGAGATCGTGTACACGCTGCTCATCACGTTCGGACTCGTCGTGCTCGTCTGCTACCTGTTCCTGCAGGACTGGCGCGCGACGCTGATTCCGTGCCTCACCATCCCCGTGTCGCTTTCCTCGACGTTCATCCTGATGGCCTTCCTCGGCTACTCGATCAACATCCTCACTCTGTTCGGACTCGTCCTCGCGATCGGCGTCGTGGTAGACGACTGCATCGTCGTGGTGGAGCGCGTCCAGTTCCTCATCGAGACGCGCGGCCTCAACTCGAAGGAGGCGGCGATCCAGGCGATGAGCGACGTGACCTCCGCCGTCATCGCGACGACGCTCGTCCTTCTCGGCATCTTCGTCCCCGTCGGCTTCATGAGCGGCATCACCGGACGCATCTACCAGCAGTTCTCCGTGACGCTCTCCGCTGCGGTCTGCTTCTCGACCGTGTGCGCGCTCACGCTCGCGCCGGCGCTCTGCTCGCTCATCCTGCACGAGGCGAGGCCCTACAAGCACGGACCTCTCGCGTGGTTCAACTGGGCGATCAACTCGTTCAAGGGACTCTTCGTCAGGCTCGCGAAGTGGCTTGCGTCGCGCATCTTCCTTGCGCTCGCGCTCCTCGTGCTCACGGTCCTGCTGACCGTCCAGATGTTCCGCTCGACGCAGACGGCGTTCCTCCCCGAGGAGGACCAGTGCGTCGTCTTCGCATCCATGGAGATGCCCGAGGGATCGACCCGCGACCGCACGCGCGACGTGTCGCTCCGCGCAGTTGATCTCCTCCTCAAGGTCCCCGAGGTGCGCAGCGTCCTCACGATCACCGGCTTCTCGATGGTCGGCGGACGCGGCGAGAACCAGTCGATGGTCATCATCGACCTCAAGGACTGGTCGGAGCGCAAGGGCAAGGACCAGAGCGCCGCGGCGATGGTGCAGAAGCTGCAGGCCTACCTCGCGCAGGTCCCGGAGCCGAACTGGAAGGTGTTCATGCCTCCGGCCATCCCCGGACTCGGCATGACGAACGGAATCAGCGTCGACCTCCAGGACAAGGGCACGGCGGATCCGATCCGCATGGACGGTGTGAAGAACCGCGTCCTCGCCGAGCTCAACGACAAGACGAAGCATCCTGACATCATGGTCGCGTACTCGGGCTACAACGCCGTCACGCCGCACCTCCGCTTCAACCTCGACCGCGTGAAGGCCGAGATGTACAAGGTGCCGGTAGCGACGGTCTACTCGACGCTGCAGAACTACCTCGGCTCGCGCTACGTAAACGACGTCAACCTCGGTACGCAGGTGAACCGCGTGACGGTTCAGGCAGACTGGGACGGACGCGCCACGCCCGAGGCCGTCTCGCGCCTCTACGTGCGCGGCGAGAACGGGGCGATGGTGCAGATCGGCTCGCTCGGTGACATCACGCGCGAACTCGGTCCGCGCACGGTCTACACGCGCGACAAGTACGTCTCGTGCGGCATAACCGTGATGCCGATGCCCGGCGTCGCATCCGGCAAGATCATGAACGACCTCAGGCAGGTCTTCAGGGACGTCCTTCCGGAGGACTACGGATACGACTGGGCGGCGCTCTCCTTCCAGGAGGCGCGCAACGAGGGCGGCGCGGCGCCGCTCATCGCGCTCGCGATTCTGTTCGGATACCTCTTCCTCGTCGCGCAGTACGAGTCGTGGACGATTCCGCTCCCCGTGATGCTCTCGATCTTCGTCGCCGTGTTCGGCGCGCTGTGCGGACTCAAGTGGTTCGGCATCTGGATGACGGGCTCGCCGTATCCGCTGTCGATATACGCGCAGCTCGGCCTCGTCCTTCTCGTCGGCCTTGCCTCCAAGAATGCGATCTTGATCGTCGAGTTCGCGAAGGACAAGCGCGAGAACGAGGGCTACTCGATCGCGGACGCCGCGGGCGCGGCGGCTGGCGAGCGTCTCAGGGCGCTTTTGATGACGGCCTTGACGACGCTCCTCGGCACTCTCCCGATGATGATCGCGACGGGCGCGGGCGCGGCGAGCCGCAACCACCTCGGCACGACCGAGTTCTGGGGCATGTTCGCGTCCGTGTCGTTCGGAATCCTCCTGGTTCCGGGGCTCTACGCGCTCTTCCAGACGTGGCGCGAGAACGTGAAGCGCTTCTTCGCGTACCTCTCCGCCACGGCGCTCCGCCGCCGCCAGCTCAAGGCCCGCGCCTGACGGTGGCGTTTCCGATTGACGGGAGCGGAGAAAAAAGAGTAAAATATCCGCTTCAATTGCAAAAAGGCAGAATATGAAGCAGATTGGAGTCGGAATACTCGGATTCGGAACCGTCGGCGCAGGAGTCGCCGACGGTCTTCTGAAGCATCGCGACGTCATGGCGAAGCGCCTCGGCGTCGACATTGTACTCAAGAAGATTGCGGACCTCGACATCACGACGGACCGCGGCATCAGCGTCCCCGAAGGTGTGCTCACGACGGACGCAGGATCCGTCCTCGCTGACCCCGAGGTGGACATCATCGTCGAGACGATCGGTGGCACGGGGATCGCGAAGACGTTCGTCCTCACGGCGCTCGGCAACGGAAAGTGCGTCGTCACCGCGAACAAGAAGCTCCTCGCGGAGCACGGACGCGAGATATTCGAGACGGCGGCGAAGAACGACGTCGACATCTACTTCGGCGCGTCCGTCGGAGGCGGAATCCCGATCATCCGCGTGCTGCGCGAAGGCCTTGCCGGAAACGAGATCGAGTCCATACACGGCATCCTCAACGGAACGTGCAACTACATTCTCACGCGCATGGAGAACGAGGGGCTTCCCTTCGACAATGTCCTTAAGGACGCGCAGAAGCTCGGCTACGCGGAGGCCAATCCCTCCCTCGACATCGACGGATTCGACACCGCGCACAAGGCGTGCATCCTCGCGGCGCTCGCGTACGGCTTCCAGCCGACGCTCGACCAGGTGCAGGTCGAGGGAATCCGCAACCTCGCCGGCGCAGACGTGAAGTACGCCGCGGACTTCGGCTACCGCATCAAGCTCCTCGCCGTCGTGGCGAAGGAGGGAGACGAGGTGGAGGTCGGGGTGCATCCGACGCTCATCCCGTTCTCGCACATGCTCGCCAACGTGAACGACGCGTTCAACGCCGCGTACGTGAAGGGCGACATGTCGGACTACACGATGTACTATGGACGCGGCGCGGGCCGCGCGCCGACGGCTTCGACCGTGATCGGCGACATCGGCGACATCGCGCGCAACCTCGCCTACGACGAGACGCGCTATGCGCGCGGCGTGCCGAACTACGCGGAGGGCAAGGTGCGCCTCCGCGCGGCGGGCGACATCAAGTCGAAGTACTACCTCAGGTTCATGCTCACGGACCGTCCCGGCGCGATGGGCGTCGTCGCGTCCGCGCTCGGCAAGCACGGCGTGTCCATCTCCGCGCTGTCGCAGAAGGAGTCGTCCGAGGGCAACCTCCCCGTCCCCGTCGTCGCGATGACGCGCGTCGCGAAGGCGTCCGACATCGACGCGGCGCTCGAGGAGATCAAGGCCGCCGGCGTCACGGGCGAGGACCCCGTGAAGCTCAGGGTCCTGTAAAGGCCGAGGACCTTTCAACTTTTCAACCTTTCAACATTTCAACTTCCAAAGACATGAAAGTCTGTAAATTCGGCGGTTCGTCCCTCGCGGACGCGACCCAGCTAAACAAGGTGATCGACATCGTCCTGGCGGATCCCGCCAGGCGCATCGTTGTGGTTTCCGCCCCCGGCAAGCGCGACAAGGGCGACACGAAGGTGACGGACCTCCTCATCGCGCTCGCGGACGCGGCGCTTGCGGGCGAGAACACGGACCGCCAGTTCGCGGCCGTCGTCGAGCGCTATGCGTCCATCGCGGACGAGCTGAAGCTCGGCGATGACATCGTGAGCGAGATATCGCGCGACATAAGGGGACGTCTTGCGCAGTGCGCGGAGCTCAGCCCCGCGGAGTTCAAGGACCTCATGAAGGCCGCCGGCGAGGACAACAACGCGAAGCTCGTCGCTGTCGCGTTCGCGGCGCGCGGCAAGAAGGCGCGCTATGCGGGTCCGAAGGAGACGGGCATGATCCTGCGCGGCGAGTTCGGCGACGCGACGCTCGATCCCGAAAGCTACGCGACGCTCTCGCGCGCGTTCTCCAACTTCGAGGGGATCGTCATCTACCCCGGCTTCTTCGGCTACACGAAGGAGGGCAAGGTCGCGACGTTCCCGCGCGGCGGCTCGGACATCACGGGCTCGATTCTCGCGGCCGCTGTGTGCGCGGATGTCTACGAGAACTTCACGGACGTCGACTCGGTGTATCCGGTCGATCCGCGCATCGTTCCCGAGGTGAAGGAGGGCATTCCGACGATGACCTACCGCGAGATGCGCGAGCTTGCGTACGCGGGCTTCGGCGTGTTCGCGGACGACGCGGTGATTCCGGCGGTCAGGGCGAGGATCCCGATCAACATCCGCAACACCAACCACCCGGGCGAGCCCGGCACGATGATCCAGCAGTCCCGCAGGGTCGTGCCCGGCACGGTCGTGGGCGTCGCGAGCGCGGACGGATTCTGCAACATCGTCGTCGAGAAGTACCTGATGAACCGCGAGATCGGCTTCGGACGCCGGCTTCTGCAGATCCTCGAGAGCGAGCATATCCCCTACGAGCACATGCCCTCGGGCGTCGACTCGCAGTGCATCGTCATCAAGGAGCAGTATCTTCCGAAGGAGGTCGAGCGCCGCGTGGTGGCGACGATAAAGCGCGAGCTCGAGCCCGACTTCGTGACGGTCGAGCGCGACCTCACGATGCTGATGGTCGTGGGCGAGGGAATGTGCTACACGCCCGGCATGCTCGCCAAGGCGTGCCTCGCGCTCGCGTCCGCTGGAATCTCCATGTCGATGGTGAACCAGGGTTCCAGCGAGGTCTCGTTCATGATCGCCATCAGGAAGCAGGACCGCGACAACGCCGTCCGCGCGCTCTACAAGGCGTTCTTCGGCTGAGCTCCGCCGGCGAACGGACATTGAAAATCGGCCGCGGTCTTCGGACCGCGGCCGTCAGTTTTTGGTATAATAGTGCCATGAACACTAAAACAGCCTTTGCCGTGGCGGCGGCCTTCGGGTCGCTTGCCTGTTTTGCCATGCTCGACGACGCGACCGCCTCCAAGGCGGCGCGCGAGACCCTTGCGAAGATGACGCTCGAGGAGAAGGTCCTTCTCACGGGCGGCTCCGGGACGATGACGCTTTCCGCGATACCGCGCGTCGGGATCGCGAAGGAGTGGACCATGAGCGACAACTCGTCCACGGTGCGTCCGCAGATGAAGCGCTGGGACTGGGGTTACACCGATCCGCGCAGCGAGAACACGAAGCTTCCGTCGCTCTCCGCCCTCGCGTCCACCTGGGATCCCGAGATGGCGCGCCTGCACGGCGAGGTGCTCGGCGCGGAGATGCGCGACCGCGGCGTCGACGAGCTTCTCGGACCAGGCGTCAACATCGCGCGCACGCCGCTCAACGGGCGCAACTGGGAGTACCTGGGCGAGGATCCCTGCCTCGCCGCGAAGATGTGCGTGCCGATGATCAAGGGCGTGCAGAGCTTCGACGTCGCCGCAACGGTGAAGCACTTCTGCCTCAACGACCAGGAGTGGAACCGCAACAACGTCGACACGCACTGCGACATGAGGACGCTCCATGAGATCTACCTCCCAGCGTTCCGCGCGGCCGTGCAGGAGGCGGGCGTTCTCTGCGTGATGACGTCCTACAACAAGATCGACGGAATCTGGGCTTCCGAGAACAAGTATCTCCAGACGGGCGTCCTGCGCGACCAGTGGGGCTTCAAGGGCCTTCTCGAGACCGACTGGGGCGGGCAGCACTCGAACGAGTTCTCCGCCAACAACGGCGGCGGAATCGAGATGGACCGCGGCGACGAGATCAAGTACCACTTCAATCCGAAGAAGGAAACCCTTCCCCTCGTCGATGCAGTCAAGGCCGGGAAGGTCTCGGAGGCGACCGTCGACGAGATGGCTCTCCACGTCCTCTACGTGATGGCCAAGACGGGCTTCCTTACCGGCGCGCCGCGCAAGGCCGGCGAGCGCAACACGAAGAAGCACCAGGAGATCGCTCGCCGCATCGGCGAGGAGTCGGTCGTCCTCGCGAAGAACGAGAAGGGCGTCCTGCCGCTCGACGCGAAGTCGGTCAGGAAGATTCTCGTCGTCGGCAAGAACGCCGCGGAGAAGCAGTGCCACAAGGGCTGCTCGGGCGAGGGCAACGTGCCGTACGAGGTGACGTTCATCGACGGACTCAAGGCGCGTCTCGGCGACGGCGTCGAGATCGTGCTCATGCCGATTCCGAAGGACGCGGTCAAGGCGTCCGACGACAGCCAGCTTGCCGTGGACCTCAGCGGGGTCGAGCGCGCCGGCGGGCATCTCGACAAGGAGGCGAAGAAGGCGAAGTCCTCCGAGCCCAGCCTCGACGAGATCAAGGCCGTCGCCCTCGCGTCCGACGCGACGATCGTCTTCACCGGCACGGAGCTCGGCTACGACGGCAACATGGAGTCTGAGGGGCGCGACCGCTCCAACATGCTCGCCGACCCTGGCGAGGACGAGTCGATCGCCGCGATACTCTCGTGGAACGCGAAGAACACCGTGGTCATCTCGCGCGCCGGCACGCCCGTCGGCTACACGTGGGTCGACGCGGCCCCGACGCTGCTCATGAGCTCGTACCTCGGCATGGAGGAGGGCAGCTCGCTTGCCCGCGTCGTGTTCGGCGACGTCAACCCGTCCGGCAAGCTCTGCCACACGTGGCCGAAGCGCTACGAGGACACGGGCGTCGCGCAGCTCGGCACGTACAACGAGAAGGAGGTCGTCTACAACGAGCGCTTCTACGTCGGGTACCGCTGGTTCGACAGGAAGAACATCGAGCCGATGTTCCCGTTCGGACACGGACTCAGCTACACGAAGTTCGACGTCTCGCTCGTCGGCGTGGAGGCCGAGAAGGACGGCGGATGGACCGTCTCCGCGAAGGTGACGAACACGGGCAAGGTCGCGGGACGCGAGGTTGTGCAGATGTACGTCGCGTATCCGGACGCGAAGGTCGAGCGCTGCGTGAAGGACCTTCGCGGCTTTGCGAAGACGAAGCTCCTCGCGCCGGGCGAGAGCGAGACGGTGAGCATTCCGCTCTCCGCGCGCGACCTCGCATACTTCGACGAGCTCGACCACCGCTTCGTGACGGAGGCCGGACGGTACGAGATTCTCGTCGGCACATCGTCGCGCGTCATCCGCGGCAGGGCGACGGTCGAGGTCGGCGCAGAGAGCAGGTTCTGAGAGAAATGGAAGAGATCGATTTCGAGTCGGACACGTTCGAGGACATCGTCGCGAAGGACGACCGCTACAACGGTCGCGCCTACGCGCTGCTGATGGACGTCGTCCACTACCTCGGCCGGGAGGGCGGGCACTTCGGGGCGGAGGAGATCATGGACGAGTTCCGCGAGACGGCGCTCGACCAGTTCGGTCCGCTCGCATACCGCGTCCTCACGGAGTGGGGTCTAAAGTCGTGCGAGGATCTCGGCGAGATGATGTTCAACCTCGCCGAGTTCCATCGCGTGCAGCGAAACGAGGAGGACACACTCGAGGCGTTCGTCGGAGGCTATGACTTCGAGGAGGCGTTCTTGGGTCCGTACCAGACATGACGCGCATCGAGGAGTTCGGATGGAGGGGGGAGGTCGCGCCCGGGATCGGGCGCGTCGTGAGCGCACACGGCGACTACTACCACCTCGTCTGCAACGAGACGGGCGGCGAGATACTCGCGCGCAAGAAGAAGAGCGCGTTCACGCGCATGAAGACCGTCGCACCGGACTCAATGAAGGGCGCGAAGAGGTCCGAGGTGCAGGCCTCCGCCCCGCTCTCACCGATAACGGGGGACTTCGTGCGGTTCCGCTACAACGAGCAGGGCGACTCGATGATACTCGAGGTCCTTCCGCGCTTCTCGCACTTCGAGCGGAAGGACCCGACGGCGCGGCGCACTTCGCAGACGCTTGCCGTCAACTTCGACGCGCTCTTCGTGATGATGTCGCTGAACGAGAACTTCTCCACGGCGCGCGTCGACCGGTATCTCACGCTTGCCGAGGACCTTGGCGATGCGGAGGCCGTCGTGGTCCTCACGAAGATGGACCTCTGGCAGGACGGCGACGAGGAGTTCGTGAAGGAGCTTGAGGAGACGATTGCGGGAAGGGCGCGGCTGCTGCGCATATCGTGCCTCACGGGCGAGGGGATGGAGTCCGTCCTCGAATACGCGAAGCCCGGCCGCACGCTCGCGCTCGTCGGCTCCTCGGGCGTCGGAAAGTCCACGCTGCTCAACACTCTCGCCGGGGAGGAATGGGCGGCGACGCAGGAGATACAGGAGTGGAGCGGGAAGGGGCGCCACACGACGACGAGCCGAGAGCTCTCGATGCTTCCGTCGGGGGCGATGGTCATCGACACTCCCGGCATACGCGAGATAGGAATCATGGGCGAGGCGGAGCTTGTCCGCGCCAAGGGGGAGTCGACGCACCGGTGGAGGAAATGAGATGATAAAGTCCGTCTTCACCTACTTCCCGTTCGCCGTATTCGTCCTGCTTGCCTTCGTCTACATTCTCCCCGCCTGCCGCGCTTTCAAGTTCGGACCGCGCGCTCAGGCTGCGATTGCCGCCTTTCTTCTTCTTTGCTGCTCCAAGTTCCTCTGCTACCAGGCGTTCGGAGGCGACGCGTTCAATCCAGAGCTTCCGCAGTGGCTCATCTGGACATGGAACTGGCTCTACTCAGGCGCCATGCTTCTCTTCGCGCTGTCCGTCGCGCTGTTCTTCGTCCCGCGTCGCGTGAAGGCGGTCCTGCTGCCCGCGCTCGCCTGGGCGCTCGCTGCGTGGGGCGTGTGGAACGGCGTGAAGATTCCGAAGGTCCGCGAAGTCGAGATTCAGTGTCCGGGACTTCCTGCGGCGCTCGACGGATACCGCATCGTGCAGGTTGCGGACATCCACGTGTCCGCCGCGGCGCCGCGCTGGCGCACGGAGGCGATAGTGGCGCTTGCGAACGCGGTGGACGCGGACCTTGCGGTGTGCACTGGCGACATAGTGGACGGCGCTCCGCGGCGGAGGCGCCGCGACGTCGAGCCGCTCAAGGACCTTAAGGCGAAGGACGGCGTCTACTATGTCACCGGGAACCACGAGTTCTACGGGGAATGGGCCACGTGGTCGGAAATCTTCGGGAAGTGGGGAATGCGCTTTCTCAGGAACGAGTGCGTCTTTCCGCACGAAGGGCTCGCGCTTGGCGGAGTGGACGACGAGGCGATATTCAGGTGGCGCGCGAAGGCGACAGCGCCGGATGTCCGCGGCGCGTTCGCCGCGGCGACGAACGGGGAGTTCCGCGTCCTTCTGCAGCACAATCCGAAGGAGGCGCGGACGAACGCGCTCCACGGCGTCGGTCTCCAGCTGTCCGGACACACCCACGGCGGCGTCATGCCGGGACTCAATCTGCTCGTCTACCGCGCGAACGACGGATTCGTCCGCGGCGAGTACGCGATATCCTCGGGCGACGCGGCGCCGGGGCGGGAGGGCCGTCTCTACGTCTCGCCCGGATGCGGACAGTGGGCGGGTTTTCCTGTGCGCTTCTTCGACGATCCCGAGATTTCCGTTCTGGTGCTACGCCGGATGGAATGAGGGCTTGCGAATGGGGGTGAAAGTTGACTATACTTATGTATAATTGTTGGAAACAGGTCGGTATGCTATAATAGTCTCGTCAAAAAAACTGGAGGGCGAGACCATGAAGCTTTACGACAAGAGACCTGTTTGCGGCGCGCTTTGCGCGGCCCTTGTGTCCGTCGCGTTCTGCGCGACGGCGTGGGGCGGCGAAGACGCGCGCGTCGCGTCCGACACCCCGGAGAGGACGCTTGCGGTGGACGAGATCGTCGCCGCGGCGCGTCCGAAGACTGCGAAGACCCCAGTCCCCGCCGATGCCGGGCTCTACATCGGCTCCGGAGTATACTCGAACAGGGGCGTGATGAAGATGGGCGGCTTCTGCTTCACCTACTGGGAGCCGGAGAAGCTCGACTACGACGAGCTCATCGACCTCTGCGTAAAGGAGGGCGTCGGAAACACTCTCCAGTTCTGGCAGAACAACGAGAACCTCCTCGAGCTCACGCAGAAGGCGAAGGCGCGCGGGCTCTATTCGACATGCATCTACTCGTCGGCGACGAACGGCATCTCGAAGAAGATCACGACCTCGCTTGGCGGAACCTGGCTCGGCTACGACTTCGGCGAGCGCTTCACCTTCTCGCTGTACACGGACTGGGAGAACCGCGGCGCGTCGCTGCGCTCGCTCGTCGAGGAGTACATGAACCGCGTCCACAAGCACGTCGGCGACCTCCACGCGGCGGGCTGGGGCAACGTGATGGCGACGTCCAGCAACTTCTCGCTCGACTACGAGGTGGCGGCGGGCGCGGAGATTCCCTGCACGGAGGATTTTCCGTTCGGCGACCTCACGCTCGCCTCCGCGCTGAACCGCGGCCTCTACCGCCAGTACGACCTGCCCATGTGGGGCTCGCACCTCGCGCACGAGTGGTACAGCTGGATCCCCCACCGCAATCCGTACAAGATGAAGACCCTCGAGACGGCGTTCCTCCTCAAGTACATGACCGGCGCGAAGGTGATCATCAACGAGAGCGGCAACTGGCAGCTCCAGAGCTCGCTCTGCGAGGACTCGCCGATGTCGCAGATGCCCGTCACCTGCCGGAAGCTCTCGACGCCGTGGAACGAAGAGGCGCGCGAGAAGTACGAGAAGCCCGTCCTCGGCGAGGCGAAGAAGCGCTTCTCCTGGATCGACTACCGCTCGCCCGTGGCGGTCAAGTACCGCAGGGCCATCAGCGACTTCACGGCGTTCTGCAGGGAGCATCCCGCGCCGAAGGGCCAGCCGGAGGCGACCTGGGCGATAGCGAAGGGCAACCTCGACCTCGGCGGTCCGTCATACGTCGCCGGCAACGCAGTATGCGGCGCCTTCGACCTCGCGAAGTCGAACCCCAACTGGATGTACGGCCTGCCGGAGATGAGCTGGGACGTCGTGCGCAAGGCCGTTATGCCGATGCCTCCGATGCTCGCTCCGAACAAGAACATCCACTTCTCCGCGTCGCCCTACGGACTGTGCGACGTCGTGTCCTTCGCGTGCGACAACGTCACCGCCGAGCACCTGCTCAAGAACTACAAGGTGCTGATGTTCGCCGGATGGAACACCTGCTCGCCGAAGCAGTACAGGATACTCTGCGACTACGTGAAGGGCGGCGGAAAGCTCGTCATCGGACTCGCCCACCTCTCGACGGACGACAAGCGCGAATACACGAACCCCTCCGTGGAGAAGCTCGTCAACGGCGGAGACTTCACCGAGCTGTGCGGCTTCAGGGTGACCGGCGAGACGTCGCGCAAGTACTGGGCGACTGGTCCGTCGACGGAGAGGAACTGCCTCGGCTTCGTCGCGCGCAGGCGCTTCGGCTACATGTGCCTTCCGCTCGGCAAGCTCGAGTTCGCGGCGCCTGCGGAGAACTTCGAGGAGCTTGCGGTGGACGACGAAGACGGCGAGCCGTTCATCCTGCGCTGCAGGAACGGAAAGGGCGAGGTCTTCTTCATGAACTGGTGGGCGTATCCGGCGGCTGCGAACATGGACGTCGGATGCGGCTCGGAGCTGGAGGACGTCGGAATGGTCGGCTATCTCTACAGGTACTGTGCGAAGCTCGGGCGCGGCAACGTCTGGATCACGGGACAGGACTTCGAGAATCCCGACGAGGACTGCGGCTGGATACTCTACTCCTACTTCCCGGACGAAGGAAAGGTCTACATGCTCAACCTCGACTACGAGTGCGAGCGCGGGTGCGTCCTTCAGCAGTTCGGCGACAAGGAGCGGGTGGTCCTGGCGCCGGGCGAGTTCCGGATAGTCGACTCGGTGAAGCTCGACGCGTACGAAAAGCTTAACGTTGAATGAGGAGAACAAAAATGAAGCCAACACTGGTAGTTCTTGCAGCGGGCATGGGCTCGCGCTATGGTGGACTCAAGCAGGTCGATCCCGTCGGACCTTCCGGCGAGGCGATCCTCGACTATTCCGTCTTCGACGCGATCCGCGGCGGATTCGGAAAGATCGTGTTCGTGATCCGCAAGGATTTCGAATCAGAGTTCAAGGAGAAGGTCGGCGCGAAGTACGCGGGCGTCGTGCCTGTCGACTACTGCTACCAGGACATCAACGACCTGCCCTCGCCGTACGCCGTTCCCGAGGGGCGCACCAAGCCGTGGGGCACTGCGCACGCGACGCGCGCTGCGCGCGCGACCGTCAAGGAGCCTTTCGCCGTCATCAACGCGGACGACTTCTACGGGCGCGACGCGATGGCCAAGCTGGGCGCGTTCCTTTCGTCCGTAGACCCCTCGTCGCTCCACTTCGCAATGGTCGGCTACAGGCTGTCGCTGACGCTTTCCGAGAACGGATCCGTCGCGCGCGGGATCTGCGACGTGTCGTCCGAGGGCACGCTTGTCGGCGTCACCGAGATGACAAAGCTCGTCAGGGCCGGCGACATGGCGGAGAACCGCGAGGACGAGGCGAACCCGGTGAAGGTTCCGCTCGACGCGCGCGTCTCGATGAACTGCTGGGGCTTCACCCCGCAGCTCTTCGCCGAGCTCGAGGAGCGCTTCCCGAAGTTCCTCGCAGCGCGTGGGACGGAGATGAAGAGCGAGTGGTACATCCCGTTCGTCGTCGACGAGCTCATCAAGGAGGGGAAGGCGGACTGCGCTGTGCTGCCGACCGACTCCAGCTGGTTCGGCGTCACGTACAGGGAGGACAAGCCCTACGTCATGGCGGAGATCGCCAAGCTCGTCTCCGCCGGGGAGTATCCGTCCTGCCTTTTCCCGAAGTCCTGAGGAGGCCGATGCCATGTCTAACCGCACCTACACGAAAGAGGAGCTCTCCGCCGCGCTTGCGTCGATGGGCGTGACGGACCAGACGGACGTGAGCCGCTACGGCTCCGGACACATCAACGACACGTTCAAGGTCGAGACGAAGCGCGGGGTGCGCTACATACTCCAGCGCGTCAACACCGACATCTTCCCGCCCGAGCTGCTCAAGGCGAACATCATCCGCGTGACGGAGTTCCTGAAGTCGCGCGGCGTCAAGTCGCTCGAGGTTGTGGGATACGAGAACCCGTGGCGGCTCTACGCGTTCCTCGAGGGATACACTTCCGTGGACCTCGTGACGAACCCCAAGGAGGCGGAGCTCGCCGCGGGCGCGTTCGCGAAGTTCCAGAACGACCTCGCTGAGCTTCCCGCGCCGCGTCTCGGCGAGATAATCCCGAAGTTCCACGACACGGTCGACAGGCTGCGGCTTCTCGACGAGGCCGCCGCGGCCGACGTGAAGGGACGCAAGGCGTCCGTCGCCGCGGAGCTCGCCTTCATCGACCGCCGCCGCGCCGAGGCGTCGACGATCGTCGACATGATGCGCGCGGGGGAGATTCCCGAGCGCATCACGCACAACGACACGAAGATCAACAACGTGATGCTCGCGCCGGACGGATCGAACGTCGTCATCGACCTCGATACGACGATGCCCGGCTCGGCGCTCTACGACTTCGGCGATATGGTGCGCACCTCTACCGCGGCCGCGGCGGAGGACGAGAAGGACCTTTCGAAGGTCTACTCGAAGAAGGAGTACTTCGAGGCGCTTGTGCGCGGATACCTCGCGCACGCGAAGTTCCTCACCGAGGCGGAGCGCGCGAACATGGCCCTCGCCGGACGCATCATAACGCTGACGATCGGCATAAGGTTCCTCACCGACTACCTCAACGGCGACGTCTACTTCCACACGGCGTACGACGAGCACAACCTCGTGCGCTGCAGGACGCAGCTGAAGATGGTGGAGTCCATGGAGGCCCAGAAGGACGAATACGAGCGGATAGTCCGCGGATGAACACGTAATATTTCGAAAACGAAAGGAGCGCAAGATGAAGGTTGACATGAAACGTCGTGATTTTCTCAAGGGAACGGCCTGGATGGGCGCCGCGGCGCTGGCAGCAGGCTGCCGCCTGAACAGGTTCGGCTTCGGCGAAGGCGGAATGATGCAGAACTACGCCTACTCGGCCCTGAAGGGCAGGACCGTGCGCGTTGGATTCGTCGGCGTCGGACAGCGCGGCTCTGCCGCGGTCCACAGGGTGTCGATGATCCCGGGCGTAGAGGTCGTCGCGCTCTGCGACAGGATCGCCGACCGCGTCGAGGACAACGTGAAGTGGCTCGCGGAGAACAAGTACAGGACCGTGCCCAAGAAGTACGTCGGCGACGAGGCGTACAAGGAGCTCTGCGACTTCGGCGAATGCGACGTCATCTACTGCGCGACGCCGTGGGCGCTCCACCAGCCCGTGGCTCTGCGCGCACTCAACGGAGGCAAGATTCCGCTCGTCGAGGTAACGAGTGCGCTCACCGTCGACGAGTGCTGGGAGCTTGTCGAGGCCAGCGAGAAGTGGCGCATCCCCTGCATGCAGCTCGAGAACTGCGTGTACGGCGAGATCGAGCTCCTCGAGCTCAACCTCGCGAGGCTCGGCATGTTCGGAGAGATCAACCACGCCGAGGGCGCGTACATCCACGACCTCCGCGAGATGATCCCGTCCGTCAACAACAGCCTTAACCTTGAGCACGAGTGGCGCTACGCCGAGAACATGGTCCACAAGGGCAACCGCTATCCGACGCACGGACTCGTCCCGATCTGCCAGACGATGGGCATCAACCGCGGCGACAGGTTCGACTTCCTCGTCTCGCTCGAGAACGGACCCCACAACGTCAACTTCGAGAAGTTCAAGCGCGAAGTCCTCGGCGACGAAGATCCGCGCAAGAAGGATCCGCCCGCCGAGATGGGCGACATGAACACGACGCTCATCAAGACCGTGAACGGAAAGTCCATCATGGTGCAGCACGACGTGAGCTCGCCGCGTCCGTACAGCCGCGTCAACCTCATCAGCGGCACGCGCGGAATCGTCCGCGACTATCCGTTCCAGTGCGCGTTCGAGGAGAAGTGCTTCGACCGCAAGGCGCACAACTGGTTCTCCGACGAGGAGGCCGCCAAGGTGCGCGAGAAGTACATGCATCCGATGTGGCGCGACGTCTCCGAGATGGCGAAGAAGGTCGGCGGGCACGGCGGTATGGACTTCATCATGGACCTCCGCTGGGCGTGGTGCCTGCAGAACGGCGAGCCCCTCGACATGGACGTCTACGACCTCGCCGCGACGAGCTGTCTGTGCGAGCTCACCGAGACGTCGGTGCGCAGCGGCTCGAAGCCGGTGTCGATTCCCGACTTCACCCGCGGAAACTGGCGCAACGTCAAGCCGTGGGGCGTCGTGAACGTCGACCTGAAGAAGATGGGACTCGACGCGGGCGACGTCAAGAAGGACGAGAGCGCACTCAACGTCTGAGGCACAACGATGCACATTTCATTGCGAAACGCGCGGTTTCTGATGGCCGCGCTCGTGGCTTGCGCCGCCGGAATCTCTCCGGCGGGCGAGCTCCTCACGGGTGACGCCGCCATTGCGAAGTTCCCCGCGGGCCTCCGGGCCATGGGGCTCCACACGGCCAAGTGGATGCAGCTCACGAACGGCGTCGAGTACTACTACGGCAGGTTCTCCAATCTGCTCGGAAC